>JBHHYH010000027.1:0-38869 GCA_046757465.1 Candidatus Scalinduaceae bacterium
ACCATTTGATAAACTTCAAAAAGTTACCGAATTATTGAGCTAGTACAACAGCGCCTGTTTTTTGACATATAGGAAAGAAGAGGTTAAATTTAATATACTGCTAAATGTTTCAATCTATCATGCCTGTCTTTGATAGTGAACGTTTTTAATACAAATCTAATCCTTCCTTAGAAAGAGAAAAAAGAAGTAAACCCCGTTGGAATTTCCCGCCCGTACCGAACGGTACGTTCGGGCGGGCGCATGGGGTGTTCCTACGGGTTTTGCCTTAGGTTAACTTCAGCCGATTATGCTACTTCTATTCCTCTTAATTTAACCTCATCGCCAATAAATGATCCCATATGCTCCTTTTCAAATTCTTCCTCAGTAACGCCAATTATTTCCATAGGTCTTTTAATCCCCAATCTGGCACGACCTAGCAGACACAATCTCTCCCAGAGATCTATATTCTTAAAGTCATCAGATACTACAACGAGGTCTATGTCGCTGTCTTCTCTTGCTTTTCCATGAGCATGAGAACCATAAAGTACGATTTTTTTTACTTTAATTCCTGAGGCTTCAAGTTTATGTTTATATCTACTTATGATGAGACTGATTTCTTTATCCATTGAAAAACCTCTCTTGTTTTTTCCAAAATGAGTTCAGCCCTTTCCCGTGAAAAATCCTTTAACATTCTCTGAAAATTATTCGGGTATCTTGTTACCACGCTGAGATTGCTTATTTCTACGATAAAGCTTTCTTTATCTTCGTCTGGAGATAGTCTGGCAAGCTCCATGAGATATTCTAAGTCGTGAGTTTTAGGTGGTGTTTTAGCTTCATTCTCTTCAACTTTTGCTTTCAAAATTTTTTCTAAGGCAAGATGGCACATGAAGATAGTATAAATATACCTGCCTGTGTTAAACATATGCTTTGCTGTATCCATATCGTATTGAGCGGAATCTAACCAATTTTTGACTTCCTTTTTCATTTTTAATCTTTCATGAACATTAGATTCCGGATCCCTGCCCGACGGCAAGCGGGAAATCCGGAATGACAGTTCTTGGACAAGTGGGTAAATTATATATGATTATTTGAATGAGGTTAAATTCTGTAGAAGTATAGCAAATAGGGCTTAGGAGAGCAATTTTATATTTTCTTACGTAATCAACTAAAAACGCTATATCCATTATAAGCGGTATAACTGTAAACCGATTAATTATGGTAAATATCTCATATTTAATTACTCGCATTTAAGTATTTGTGCTACGTTTTTTCTTGTAATTATAAAGGATAAAGGCTGGCTATATGTGATATGAAAATATTAACAGGGAGACTTATTAAAGTATATAGGGTTCCTCCAAGCAAGACGGCGGGCAAGCAACGATCGTTAAAAAAGTAAAATAGGTTTTAAGGAGGAAATGCTATAAAAAAATGCTTCAACCCTTTCTAATAATAATTCCTCTTTCAGCTAGATAATCCTTTACTTCTGCGACTTCGTACTCCCTGAAATGAAAGATGGAGGCGGCTAGTGCCGCATCCGCCTTGCCTGTGGTAAATACATCATAAAAATGCTCGAGCTTTCCAGCGCCACCGGAGGCAATAATGGGTATTTCCAGATTCTCGGAAATCAGTCTTGTAAGCTCCAGATCGTAACCATCCTTGGTACCATCACAATCCATACTCGTAAGGAGTATCTCCCCTGCACCTCTTGATTCTACTTCTCTGGCCCATTCAATAGCGTCTTTGCCGGTAGGAGTGCGTCCTCCATTTATGTACACCTCCCACCCGTCACCTTTTCTCTTAGCATCAATGGCAACTACTATACATTGATTACCGAAACGCCTTGATGCCTTATTTACAAAATCAGGGTCCTTTACGGCGGTAGTATTTATGGATACCTTGTCTGTACCAGCATTTAGAAGTGCCCTGATATCTTCAATAGTCCTAATCCCACCACCAACCGTAAGCGGCATGAAGACTTTCTCAGCCGTATGCCCGACTACGTCAATAATAATGTCCCTTTTTTCGTGTGAAGCCGTAATATCAAGAAAGACTAGTTCATCGGCACATTGCTTATCATATAACTCCGCAATCTCTACCGGATCGCCAGAATCTCTTAAATCCAAAAACTTAGTACCCTTCACCACCCTACCATCTTTAACGTCGAGACAGGGAATAATGCGCTTGGCTAACATATGTATTTATCTCTTAAATAAATGTATTAGATTTAACAAAGGTAACGGTTAGGGTTAGGAGGCCAGTATGGTAGTTGGGTTAAGGTAAAGTGGACTAACTACTTGACCCATAGACTAAACTGGCATCGTCACCTTTACCTAACAACCTAACCTGAATCATATTGGCATCTTTGGTTCTGTCTTGTCCATGTTAGGGTTAGCCTGCCTGTCGGCATACAGGGTGATCGGAAGGGAATGTTCTATTTAAAAATCCTTTATAGGGCTGCTGGCTTTGGCATATAATCTTTTAGGCATCCTGCCGGATAAATATGCCAAACGGCCTGACTCACATGCCAGCTTCATCGCCCTGGCCATCTTAACAGGATCCCTGGCCATAGCGATGCCAGTATTCAACAATACCCCCTCACATCCAAGTTCCATAGCAATACTTACGTCGGATGCCGTACCAACGCCCGCATCAACTATAACTGGAACACTTAACGTCTCAAGGATAATCCTTATATTGTTTTGATTAAGTACACCCTGACCGGAACCTATTGGGGAACCTGCAGGCATTACGCTGGTAGCGCCCGCATCTTGAAGACGTCTGGCTGCTATTGGGTCATCCGATGTGTAAACGAGGACGGTGAAACCTTCTTTTACCAATATCTCAGTTGCCTTTAATGTTTCAATGGGGTCAGGCAAAAGGGTTTTTTCATCACCTAATACCTCCAGCTTTATCATGTCGGAGATACCCATTTCTCTTGCCAACATTGCTGTCCTAACGGTTTCATCCGCTGAATAACAACCGGCAGTATTAGGTAATATCGTATATTTTTCTTTATCGATATGATCAAGCAGTGATTCGCCAGATTTACCACCAATATTTGCACGCCTTATTGCCACGGTAACAACTTCAGCGCCGCTGGCATCCAGGGCCTCTTTCATAATATCAAGAGTTTGATATTTCCCGGTACCTACAAACAATCTGGATTTAAACTTATATTTACCAAGCACAAGAGCCGAATCTTCCATCTCATCCCCCACCAACGAAGGTGACTATCTCCAAACTATCATTTTCCTGTAGTTTCTTTTCACTGAGTTGTGTGCGTGGAATCACTTTAAGATTTACTTCTACAGCAACGTATCTCTTATCAATATCCAAACTTTCCAATAGTTCAGATACGGAGGTTCCTGTCGGGCATTCCTTCTTTTCACCGTTTACGTTGATTTGTATCATTAAATCAGGACTCATTTTTAGCAGGTTCAGGTTCTCTTCCCATTACAAAATTGTCTATCGATACAGCAGCCTTTTTACCGGCACCCATTGCAAGGATTACGGTCGCAGCACCCGTAACTATATCTCCCCCTGCGTATACGCCTTTCTTTGATGTCACTCCGGTTTCTTCGTCTGCAACTATGTTACCCCTCTTGTTTGTTTCTAATCCGGGTGTTGTTGTCGGTATTAGTGGATTAGGACCGTTACCTATGGCAACAATCACACACTCAACATCCAAAACAGTTTCGGAACCTGCGATAGGTATGGGACGTCTCCTGCCCGATTCATCCGGTTCACCTAATTCCATCCTTATACATTCCAGACCTTTTACCCATCCTTTATCATCACCTAAGATCCTGATAGGATTCATTAAGAATTTGAACTTCAGGCCTTCCTCTTCACCATGATGAACTTCATCTATTCTGGCAGGCATCTCTTTTCTGGATCTACGATAAACAACATAAACGTCTTCTGCACCCAGACGTAGGGCGGTTCTGGCTGAATCCATTGCTACGTTTCCACCACCCAGTACGGCAACCTTCTTTTTTCTCAATACCGGTGTCTCATAGTCCGGATCATATGCCTTCATTAAATTTACCCTGGTCAGATATTCATTGGCTGAATATACACCGTTGAGATTCTCACCCGGTATCTTCATGAACATTGGTAAGCCGGCTCCGGTACCCAGAAAAACGGCGTCAAAGCCATCATTTAAGAGTTCATCTACAGTCTCAATCTTTCCGATAACGGAATTCAATTCAATCTTGACTCCAAGTTTTATTAAATAATCTACCTCAGATTGTACTATAGCTTTTGGTAATCGGAATTCCGGTATTCCGTAAACCAGTACGCCTCCGGCCTTATGCAATGTCTCAAAGATGATTACTTCATGTCCCTTCTTTGCTAAATCCCCGGCTACGGTAAGACCGGCAGGACCGGATCCTACTACGGCAATCTTGTGTCCGGTTTTTTCAGGTATGTCCGGAATAAACTCATCACCATGTTCTCTTTCATAATCCGCTACGAACCGTTCCAGATTACCTATACATACGGGATCGGATTTCTTGCCGACTATACAAACCTTTTCACATTGATCTTCCTGGGGGCATACCCTGCCGCATACAGCGGGGAGGCCGTTTGTTTCTTTTATCTTGCGGGCTGCAGCAATAAAGTCACCCTCACCTATAAGCTTAATAAACGCGGGAATATCTATATTAACAGGACATCCTTCATAACATAATGGCTTTTTACATTGCAAACATCTGGTGGCCTCTCTTTTGGCCTGTTCAATAGTATATCCAAAAGGAACTTCTCCGAAATTTTTTATTCTCGACTCTGCAGCTTGCTGCGGCATTATTTGTTTTGGAATTTTTATACGCTTTTCTCCTTCTTTCAGAACAGTCTGCTGACTCATAAGCTCCTTTTCAACCTTTTTATAGGTTTCGGTCTTTTCCTCTTCCATATGGCACGGTTCTGCCTGAGCGCCCTTCTTACCTTCCTCCGTTTCGTTATCAGTATAAATCCTCAGCCTCTTCATCAACGTATCAAAGTCAACCTCATGGCCATCAAATTCAGGACCGTCTACACAGGCAAATTTTGTACGGCCGCCTACCTCTACACGACATGCACCGCACATCCCGGTTGCGTCAACCATAATAGGATTAAGGCTTACTATTGTTTTAATATTATACGGTTTAGTTACTTTGCATACAGCTCCCATAAGCGGTACGGGCCCAACGGCAAATACAATGTCAATTTTTCTCTTGTTATCAATCATTTCCTGGAGTATTTGTGTAGGAAAGCCGTGGAATCCCTTAGAGCCGTCATCCGTAGCAACCAATAATTCATTACTGATCTCACTCAGCCTATCCTCCATTAGCAGCAAATCCTTGTTTCGAGCGCTTATGATGGAAATTACATTGTTTCCGGCTTCATGCAGGGCCTCTGTTATTGGCATTGCCAGGGCAATACCCAGGCCACCGCCAATACATACAGCTGTCCCAAAATTTTCAATGTGAGTAGCATGTCCTAAGGGGCCTAAGATATCTCTTATGCAATCGCCCGGTTCTAAAGAGGCTAATAGTTTGGTAGTATGGCCAACAGCTTGAAAAACAATGTCGATAGTGCCTTTATCCTTGTCAGAGCTTGCAATTGTCAGCGGTACCCTTTCGCCTTTTTCATCGGTTATCAATACCACAAATTGTCCTGCTTTTCTCTTAGTAGCAATCTTTGGTGCCTCGATTGTTATGCAATAAATAGCTTCAGCAATCTTTTTTTTCTCGGTTATCTTATACATAATTTATACCTGCTAGAATAAAAAAGTTTGGAAAATATTTACAACCTTCCTGTCTGTCAACAAGTCAGGAAGATTGCGTCAGTTAAAATAATCTTATCAAACTAATCAATGTTAATAAATATCAGATATAATAAACCCCAGATGTTCCCATAATTTCATACGAATGTAAACTATTATTATACACTATATCTTAATTTATTTTAGTAGATATAAATGAAAATTAATATCTTTATTTTAAACAAATTTCCAAATTGCTCGCTAAGATTACGTTTTATTTTAAGTTCGCATTATAACAAGTTCAAGGAAAAAGAGATTTTGACAAGCTTTAAACGCTTAGATATAATCCGCACATGTCATAAAAAGTTAAAAGTGCCTAAAGTTACCCCCACAGCTTGTTAGCGCAAGCTAGCAGTGGGGGTAACTTTAGGCACTTTAGACACTTCAAACTTGTTTTGCGGCTATGCCGCACTATAATACTTAAGGATGAGTTCTTCCTCTCAATCAACAAAAATACAAGAAATAAAGGCCGAGATCTTATCACTGCTTAAGGTTCTTTACAATAAGATTGATTTGGAAAGAAAATTCGGTGCAAATTTTTTGCAGTTAGCTCCAACAAGGAAAGCCTATGCTTCTTCAGAAAATGCCGTAAACTCTCCAAAAATTTCACAAAAATCACTTTTTGATACCCACAACGAAAGGAAAAAAGTTGAATTGAGCAAATCCGAGAAGACTGAAAAACTTAAGGAATTAGAAGAAGAGGTAAGACAATGTACAAAATGTGGACTATGCAAGGGTAGAACAAACGTGGTATTCGGAACTGGTGATGCGGATGCTGATCTAATGTTTGTTGGAGAGGCTCCGGGTTACTATGAGGATGTGCAGGGAGAACCATTTGTTGGAAGAGCAGGACAGCTCTTAACCAAGATTATAGAATCAATTGGTTTAAAAAGAAGCGAGGTCTATATTGCCAATATCCTGAAATGCCGTCCGCCAGAAAACAGGAACCCTACAGCTAACGAAATAATTTTATGCAAACCACATCTAATTAAGCAAATTGAAATAATATGTCCAAAAGTAATATGCGCATTAGGAACATTTGCCGCACAGACATTGCTCGGCACTAAAGAAAGTATAGGCAGGTTACGAGGGAAGTTCCACGAATATCAAGGCACAAAACTTTTAGCTACTTATCATCCTGCATACCTACTTAGAAATCCCAATGACAAGAAGAAGGTATGGGAAGATATGAAGAAGGTACGTGATTTCTTAAAGGAAAATTCTTCCTAGCGTAAAACTGAAATTCCTAAAAAATGTCATTTTTACCCCGCATTTTGCTTTCAGCAAGAAAGCAGCGGGGCTGAGCTCTTCGCTTTCTGTCATGCTGAATTTATTTCAGCATCTCTTTCAGGATCTCCCCTGCCTGCCGGCAAGGCAGGGATTTCAGAATCTACATATCAATGTGTTAAGAGATAATAAAGTGTTTCCGCAACAGAAACTAATTAGGAAGATGTGCACTCAAGTCAAATAATTTTGATATAAATTTAAATACCTTTCTCCATTATCTGGCAAGATAATGACCACACGTTTGCCTTTACCCAACTCTTTTGCAATATGTAATGCTGCAAATGTAACTGCACCCGATGAAATACCAACCAATAATCCTTCTTCTTTAGCAATACGTATGCTTGTGTTGAATGCATCTTCATCAGTTACGGGAACAATCCTGTCTATTATTTCTCTATTCAATATCTTCGGAATAAAACCCGGCCCAATACCTGGTATGTTGTGAGACCCAGATTGCCCACCAGATAAAACAGCCGAACTCTTGGGTTCTACTGCCACTATCTGAATATCTTTTTTTCTTTTCTTAAACACCTCTCCCACACCAGTTATAGTACCTCCAGTGCCTACGCCAGATACGAAGGCATCTAACTCCCCGTTTGTTGCCTGCCAGATTTCTTCTGCCGTAGTCTTTCGATGAATCTCTGGATTTGCAGTATTATTGAATTGTTGCGGCATGAAGCAATTTTTATGTCTTCTTATCAACTGCTCTGCCTTACGGATGGCACCCGGCATACCCTCATTGGACGGTGTAAATTCTATTTCAGCACCATAAAGTTTGAGCAAAGTCGTTCTTTCTACACTACAATTGTCGGGCATACTTAATAGTAACTTATAACCCTTTATTGCTGCAATAAAGGCCAGTGAGATCCCGGTGTTCCCACTTGTAGCTTCAATAATTGTGTAACCCTTTTTCAACTTGCCATTTTTTTCTGCGGTTTCAATCATTGCCATACAAACCCTGTCCTTTACACTGCCACTGGGATTGGTACCTTCTACTTTTGCCAGGACCTCAGCGCAATCATCTCCAACAACCCTGTTAAGTTGAACTAAAGGGGTGTTGAAAATTAAATCACTAACTTCACTTATATTATTATTTGGCATGAGAAATCCCAACGCACTTAATAAGATTCTGCCTTATATCACTTAAAATCTCTGAGCAATTATCCAGGTCTTTGCCTTCTTTTATCAAATGAATATACTGCTCAGATATACTCAAGGCTTTTGATAAACAATCTTGCTGCCGTTTAGTAAAGATTATGGGCCTTTTAGGTACGTACTCTGTATACGTCTTAAACTCAGCAATTAAGTTTTCCTCAAGCTCTGAAATGCCATCACCTTTTGAAGCACATATTCGGCATATCGAATTTAACTGTTCTCTTCCAAATGCTGTCAGGTCTAACTTGCCAGGCAAATCTGTTTTGTTTACTACAGTAATTACGGTTACCTTATTCAAATTATTGTCTGTCTTGTGCACTTGAAATCTTTTCATGATAAATTTCATTAATTCCCTATCTTCTCTTTCGAAAGGCCTTGAATTATCGAGCATAAAGATAATCTTATCTGCCTGCTTTAGCTGTCTTTTGCTTTCTGAAACGCCGAGTTTTTCTACTATATGGTTTGTTTCTCTGATACCAGCAGTATCTACAATGGTCAATGGTATTCCATCAATTGAAAACATACTGTCGACAGCATCCCTTGTCGTACCGGGCTCTGAATGAACAATTGATCTGTCCTCTCTCAAAAGAGCATTAATAAGGGTTGATTTGCCTACGTTAGGCTTGCCAGTGATAATCAGTTTTTGCGGAGACGTAATTGCACAACCAAAGACTGCAGTCTCTAATATTTCCCTTAGTTTATCATGGACATAACTTAAATTCTGATTAATATTATTTCCATGTTCTATCTCATTAATCAGGTTATTTATAAAAGAAGATAATGCACCATTGTATTGGTCAAGAAGGACTTTAACGCCTAATTTAGTCCTTGCCTGGGGTATTTCTAATAATGCCTCTTTTTGGATCAGGTCTATTTTATCATTTATAAACGAACGATTGGCCAATTCCTTCCAATGGATTTCCTTTGCTCCTGCAGAAACTATACACTCAAGAGTCTTCTTAACTGCCCGCATGCCTCCATGACAATTAACCTCCACCAGGTCTTCCCCGGTAAAGCTATCTTCTTTTCTGAGTACGTTTACGATGACCTCATCGATTGCCGTGCCGTTCAATTGAATATCGCCGTAGTAGAGCCTTTTTGATTCAGCGCTTCTCAGGTCTTTGTTTTTCTTTCCCCTGAATACTGCGTTTACGATTTCAAGTGAACGAGGCCCGGATACCTGTATAACACCTATTCCTCCTTCACCAATAGGTGTAGTAATAGACGCGATTGTTTCCTTATTCATCATGATTCTCTCTTTTTTTGAAGATCATTATATAAAAAGGCTTAGAACCTTGACAATGAAAATCCTCTTTACTATGATTAGGCAATTATAATTACCATACCTATCTAAATAAGATATTATTTAGTTAATACTTATGGTTAAAGCGGAAAAGGAATGTTAGTTGAAAAAGATCAGGATAATTGTAGATGATAATTCTGCTGTAGCAGAACTTTCAGTTAGTAAGACATCGGAAGCTATTTGGGATGCATTACCAATTGAAAATACTGTAAACACGTGGGGAGAAGAGATATATTTTGAGATTCCTGTTAAATCAGACTTGGATGAGAATGCCAAAGAGGTTGTAGAAAAAGGTGATCTAGGTTACTGGCCGACAGGAAGGGCATTCTGCATATTCTTTGGTCTAACTCCTGCAAGCGAGGGTGATGAGATACGACCCGCAAGCGCAGTCAACATTGTAGGTAAGGTATCAGGTGATACAGAAATGTTTAAGAGTGTACAAGATGGCACAAATATTAAGCTGGAAAAAATTAAATAAATAGAAAAAGAAGTTCTTGAAAGGACATTAGCCAAAATTATCTGTCTTTTATGAAATTAATTAGGAGGATTAAGATATGGCTATAAAAACATTCACAGCCGTTATTCACAAAGAAGAAGATCTTTATGTTGCAGACTGTCCAGAGGTAGGCACTGTAAGTCAAGGTCATACAATTGAGGAAGCTATTGCCAACTTAAAAGAAGCTACTGAATTATATCTTGAGGAGTTTCCTTTACAGGAAGGTACTAAACCGCTCATGACTACATTTGAGGCAACTGTTAATGCCTAAATTAAAAAAGCTTCTGGCAAAGATACAATCCGAAGATTAGAAAAACTCGGTTTTAAACGGATTCGCTAACGTGGTAGTCATGTCGTATTGAAAAAACAAATGAAGTTACGAGAATGAAAGATGAAAATATTTGAAAAAAATGGGCATAAAATAATATGGGGAGATGCGCTAGACGTCTTGACAAGAGAGATCAGAGATCACTCAATCGACCTTATCTTTGCTGACCCTCCTTACAACATTGGGAAGAACTTTATTGATTTACCTGATAAGTGGGATTCAGAGAAGTCATACTTAAAATGGTGTCATAAGTGGTTAGAATTATGCACTAAGAAATTGAAGAGTAACGGAAGCATGTATGTAATGACAGCAACACAACACATGCCTTATTTTGACATCTTTCTTAGAGATAAAGTTACAATACTGTCCAGGATTGTTTGGTATTATGATAGTTCTGGTGTGCAAGCAAAGAAGTACTTTGGATCATTGTATGAACCAATATTACACTGTGTTAAAGATAAGAATAATTATACTTTTAATTCTGAAAATATTTTAGTTGAGGCAAGGACAGGAGCTATAAGAAAACTTATCGATTACCGAAAACCTATACCAACAGTATATAAATCTAAAAAAGTTCCTGGGAATGTGTGGGAGATCCCAAGAGTAAGGTATCGTATGGATGAATACGAAAATCATCCCACCCAGAAACCAATAGAATTATTAGAAAGAATTATTAAAGCAAGTAGTAACGAAGGTGATATTGTTCTTGATCCTTTTTCTGGCACCTTCACAACGTCATTTGTCGCAAAGCAACTTAAAAGAAAATCGATCGGAATAGAAATACAAGAAGAATATGTAAAGATAGGATTAAGGAGGCTGCAAATAACTTCGGAATACAATGGACAGCCTCTCCAAAAAGAACGAAGGACGTTTGAGAAACCCTTAGATAAAAGACAGCTAAAGTTAAATTTCTCAGAGGAATAGAAATGGAGCATGAGTTTACTAAAGAGATCAAAAATATTTTAAGAAAGGATTTTGGTGAATTAACCGACAAGATATTCTCTGAAAGCTTGATTATTCAATATCTGAATATAAAGACAAAATCCGCAAGTAAAGGTTCAAAGACGAGAGGTAGCTTTGCAAATTTATATGCTATTTATGTACTGGTAGAAGACTACATTTTAAAAGGGTTTCATAAAACTGGGGAATATAGAAAATATGAAGGAGCAGTTTTTACCAAGCTTTTCAAAAGACAGCGTGAACTACCATTTGGACAAAAACTTCAGAATCACGCTTTGAATCATAGGATGAATCAAGAATTTAAGAAATTTTTCCCCACTTGTGATTATATCCCAATTCTTAGAGATTTAAAGACAAATAGGTATTGGTTCAATGAGAATTTGCTGAAGATTAAGGTTGATGCGAAAGAGTGCAAACTGGCAGAATCAATAATTCAAATTATTGATACTTATATTGAAACGAAGAAAAATGCCTTTGAAAAATTCATTCGATTTTGTGAGAGTGCTCAAAAATTATCGGAGGAAGAAACAGTTGATTTTATCGGTAGTTTAGTGGAACCAACTGTAGATGCTAGAATATTTGAAATAGTAAGTTTTGGCATATTGAAATATTACTATCACAACCAGAACATTTATTGGGGATTTGAACTTGATAAAATTCAAGAAGAAAATTTGAAGCTTTATAAGACGGGTAGAACAAATGCAAATGATGGTGGTATTGATTTTGTAATGAAACCTTTGGGACGGTTTTTTCAGGTGACTGAAACCGTAGATGTAAACAAATATTTTTTAGATATCGATAAAATCGAAAACTTCGATTCAGTAGAAGCTATCCGTTATAGCTCTTTTTTAAATGCAGTAACTCAAACACACAACATTAATGAAAATATAGCGTTACAATCAGAAGAAATAAAGAATATAAAATTAACAAACAAATCTTATGATAAGGGAATATTGTTTCATAGAGATAATCTCTTATATTTCATCTCACAAGTAATCGTAAAAGATAAAAGTGGTGATCTGAAATTTCTATTCGAGGGCGTATGTTCGGGATTTATATGGCATTTAAAAGATATTTCTCAATACGAAATTAAACGAATAAAAGATAAATATGGCCACTTATTAGAGGAATACTTTATATTTCTTTTAAAGAAAATATTTAAAGACA
The DNA here is from genome assembly GCA_046757465.1 of Candidatus Scalinduaceae bacterium. Lineage (GTDB taxonomy): Bacteria > Planctomycetota > Brocadiia > Brocadiales > Scalinduaceae > Scalindua_A. The sequence continues at coordinate 12,479 of JBHHYH010000027.1, forward strand.
AAAACGTTATAACTACGAACAAAGATGAAGGAAAGCCAGATGCATTCTTGCAATTTGATGACTATATCATAATTTTTGAATTTACAACTGAGCCTTACAGATTTTCATCATTATATAATACTGAAAAGAAAGGTTTTCTGGATGATTTGTATAGGATACTTTTTAACGAGGGGAAAGGTGATACTCGTGGACGTAATAAAAAGGATGAAGGTAAGTTTTTTAAATTAAATACCTATATTGAAGAACAGAAAAACAAGGGAAAGAAAATTATTCCTGTACTTATAACAGAAAATTACATAGGTGATTATGATTTGATAAATGAATTCTGTGAATTTGATGAACCTAGTGGATTTATTGACCAAAAAATTTCAAATAAAAATTTAGATAACCTCAAAGAATATAAACCACTTATCATTAATCTTGATGATTTGGAAAGATTTTGGGCAGTTAGTGATTCTAATAAAGCCGAGCAGGAGTTTATACAATATATTGAGGCTTGGGAAAAAGAAGAGAAAAATATTTTCCACTACAATTTTTCTTTATATATGAATAATAAATCTGGTAACGTTGTTAAAAATAGTAGATTTAAAGAATTTTTTGATTTCTGCACTAACGAAGCCGTAACAATTTAAGAAAAGTGAAAATAACATGTCTAATCTTTTATTAGAGTTAGGAACTGAAGAGATTCCGGCTGGTTATATAGCACCTGCCCTTAAGCAGATGGAAGAACTGTTTATAGAACAGCTTAAACGTAATCGTTTAAGTTATGAAAATCTACATACCACCGGTACGCCAAGACGTATGGTATTATCAGCAAATGGATTACCGCAGAGACAGGAAAACGCAGTACAAGAGATAAAGGGTCCTTCGGCCAAGGTTGCCATTGATGAAAGTGGTTCGCCAACTAAAGCTGCTATTGGTTTTGCAAATTCACAAGACGTTAATGCCAAAGATTTGAAGATAAAGGACACACCCAAGGGAAAGTATTGTTTTGCAATAAAAAAGATAGAAGGAAAGAAGGTATTCGATCTCCTCCCGGAAATTTTAACCTCTATCATAACTTCAGTTGTTTTTCCAAAGTCTATGAGATGGCAAGCGGGAAAGTTGTATTTTGCCCGTCCTATACGTTCAATCCTGGCATTGTTCGACAAGGACATTATAAATTTAGAATTGAACGGGATTAAGGCCGATCGCAAAGTAAGTGGCCATCCATTTCTTTCCGACAAGGACATAAACCTCAAAAAAGCTGATTACGATACTTATAAGGAAACGTTAAGAAGTAAAAACGTAATAGCAGAAATAGATGAAAGACGAAAAGTTATAAGGGAAGAGATAAATACTATTCTTTCTGATTACAGTACTGAGTTAGATGATGAAGAGTTACTTGAAGAGGTAACAAATCTTGTTGAGTACCCGGGCGCCGTAAAATGCAGCTTTGATAAAGAGTATTTAAAAATACCGGCAGAAATTATTGAGACTGCTATGAAGGATCATCAGAGATATTTTCCAGTAAAAGATAAGAATGGCAGATTGTTACCCGAGTTTATTGTGATTACTGATCGGGGATCTAATGATAGCGAAGTTTCTCGAAAAGGGAATGAGCGTGTCCTGAGAGCCAGGCTTGCCGATGCAAAATTTTTCTGGGATGAGGATAGAAAGGTATCTCTTAATGAAAGAGTTAGTGATTTAGAAGGGCTTGTATTTCACGAAAATATCGGGAGTTATTTGAATAGAGAAGAAAGAATTGGCAAATTGGCACATTTCATCTCAAAAATGCTGAATCTTTCTCCTGAAAAGTTGGAATTGGTCAAACGCGCATCCAGATTGTGCAAAGCAGACTTATTGACTGAAATGGTCGGGGAATTCCCGAAATTACAGGGAATAATGGGTCGTGAATATGCCCTGATGGAAGGTGAAAATGAAGAAGTTGCCCGGTCAATAGCTGAGCATTACTCACCACGGCATGCTACCGATGGGCTACCGGAGACAGAAGTTGGTACGGTGCTCAGCCTGGCAGATAAATTCGATATTATTGCGAGTTGTTTTTCAATAGGCCTGATTCCCACAGGCTCCCAGGACCCTTATGCACTTAGAAGACAAACACAGGGGATAGTCCGCATCTTAGAGGCTAAAGACCTTGGTATCTCTTTAAGTAAGGTGATTGAAAGGGCATTATCAAACCTGACCAACATGTCTGCCAGCGGTGATAAAAACAAGATTGCCATTGCCAATCAAATAAAGGACTTTTTCAGAGATAGATTGAATAACTATTATCTCGATAGAGGGTTTCGGTATGATATTATCGAATCGGTAATGAGGTCTGGTTTTGATAACATATCGGATTTCTTTTATAGATTAAAAATTATAACTAAAATTTCCGAGACTCCAATCTGGCACAGTCTTGTAACCGTTGTAGAGAGGACGTTTAACATAGGAAAGAATTGTACGATCCACGGTGAAGTTAATGAAAGTCTATTAAAGGAGGAAGAGGAACGCAGGCTATGGACCGTTTATAAAAGTGAAAGGGGAAAACTACTTGGATATGTTCAGCCAAGAAGGTATGAGGAATTATCGATTCTGTATAACGATGTATTTGCAGAACCAGTACATACATTTTTTGATAAGGTTTTTGTAAATGTTGAAGACGAAAAAATACGAAACAACAGGCTCTTATTAGTTAGAAAAATTAACGAATTATATGTAGAAAATATTGCGAACCTTTCATATATTGTAGAGCATGATGGATAAAGAGCTTACACGCCTTAACGACGCCCGCCCGGCCAAGCCGTTCGGACGGGTAGTTGGGCATGTTGAATCATTTTTGAATTATCTTATTGTTGAATGTGGTCTTTCTGATAATACCATTAAGGCTTACAGGAGCGATCTGAACAATTTTTCAGAATTTTTGGAGGATAGAGGTATCAAACGGTTTCAGGATCTTCGTGCAAGTATGATAATAGATTACATAGAATGGGGGAAAAAAGAAAAGAGACTTTCGGAAAATTCAATCTCAAGGGGTCTTGTCACAATGAAGATGTTCTATAAATACATGGTTATGGAAGGAAAGATTTCCAAAAATCCAATGTCATCTATCAGTTCACTTAAGCTCCAGAAACGTCTGCCGGAGGTTCTTCATTACAATGCCGTAGAAAAAATGTTACAAACACCCAATTGTAATGAGAAGCTCGGGATACGAGATAAGGCAATCCTGGAGCTTATGTATGCGACAGGTGCAAGGGTTTCTGAGGTTGCATCCATAAAAGTCAGCTGGGTAAGCTTAGATTATGGTTATATTAGATGCCACGGCAAGGGTTCTAAACAACGCTTAGTACCTATAGGTGCTAAGGCTATTAACTCTGTAAAAAAATACCTGGAAGAGGTGCGTCCATTACTTATTAAAGGCAAAGATGACGAAACCTTATTTTTGTCAAGAACAGGTAAGAAGTTAAGACGTGAAAACATATGGGAATTAGTGAAAAAGTATGCCGACATGGCGGAGATTCAGCCAAATATTTCTCCACATACATTAAGGCATTCGTTTGCAACACATCTGCTTGAAGGGGGAGCTGATCTGCGTTCAGTTCAGGAAATGCTCGGACATGTTAATATATCCACGACACAAATTTATACACATATAGACAGAAAGCGTCTAAAATCCATACATCAGAAATTTCATCCAAGGGCATAATAAAAAGACTTCTGGCTTAAGTTCCTCAAAATTGTATAAGTTATTCTCCCTGGATAATATCTATGACCTGTTTCTTACGGTGTTCCATTATTTCCCTCGTCTTTCCTTCTAAGTTCAATCGGAGTAATGGTTCGGTATTTGATTTTCTCACGTTAAACCACCAATCCTTATACTCAACGGTGATACCGTCCAAATAATCGACCTTGCCATCTTTAAAATGTTCAGCAATTTGCTTTATTTTCTCATCCTTATCCTCCACTTCGAAGTTAATCTCGCCAGTTGCATAATACCTCTTTAAGGGTGAAATCAAATTAGACATAGGAACATTTCTACGACTCAAGACATTCAAGACTTCTATCAGGGCAATTACTCCTGAATCAGCATAGTAATTTTCTTTAAAGTAGTAGTGCCCGGATAATTCTCCACCGAAGATGGCATTTTTTTCTCTCATAGTGGCCTTTATATTGGAATGGCCGACCATTTCTCTGTAAGGGTTTCCACCCACTTTTCTGATCTCTTCAGGTACAACCCAGCTTGATCTTAGATCGTATATGATTGTACTTCCTTTTTCCTTTCGCAAAAGTTCTTTTGCGATTACGGCCGTAATTATATCACATCCTATTACTTGACTATTTTCATCAACAAAAACGCATCTATCTGCATCACCGTCAAAGGCTACCCCCAGATGACTTCTAGTCTGACGTACCATTTCTCGTAAATCCCGTAAGTTTTTTTTCTCCAAAGGATTAGGTTCGTGGTTAGGAAAGGTACCATCAAGGTTGAAAAATAATGGTATAATCTCACACGGCAGGTGTTCAAAGATAATTGGAATTATCTTCCCCGCCATTCCATTTCCAGCATCAATAACAACTCTTAATGGCCTAATATTAGTGGCAAAATTAAGGATGTGTCTTCTATAATCATCAAGTACATTCTTTTCTATAATCCTACCAGGTTTTTCATAAGTAGACAGCTTAGTTTGACTTGCGATTTCTGCAATTTCAGACAGGCCTGTGTCAAAGCTTATGGGCATAGCTTTTTCATGACATATCTTAAATCCGTTGTATTCCGACGGGTTGTGCGATGCAGTTACTGTAATACCTGCATCGTAGTTATAATGCCCTACTGCGAAATAGGTAACATCTGTAGCCACCTCTCCTATATCAATTACATCAATTCCTGCCTTTGTTATGCCCTTTATTAAGGATCTGGCTAGCGAATTAGACGAGGGCCTGACATCTCTGGCTACCACTATATTTTTAACGTCACCTTTTATACTTTTTAAAAATTGCGCTGTTGCCATTCCTATTTTTTCAGAGGTGTATTCGTCTAATTCTACTGAATATATGCCTCGTATATCATAACTTTTAAATATTTTACGATTAATTAATTTGTCTCGAGTTGAATATAATTCCACAACTTTCCTTGATTTGTTGTTTCCTGACATTGTTGCCTCAACGCCATCTTCTTCCTCTAGTCCCGATGAAACAGCGATAATCTCTGTTCTATAATGACATACAGGACATTTTGGGTAATGAACTCTTTGACGACCTTTACAAACGGATATGCTAATATCGTACATATCTCCTGGACATCGGCATTTTGTTTTTATTGTAACTTTTGACATAACGTTAATTGAATTATAATAAAATAATTTTTGATTAGTATCAATGATAAATTAACAGCGGGAATATGTAAAGTAAAATTGGAAGAATAGATTTATTTTTTTGCAAAATACAGGTTTTCCACATTAATTAAAATCTAATTTTGTCAACAAAATATTTATATGACAAAAAAAATTGTCGTTTTTAACGACATTTTTATTACTTTTTGCTTATGACATATCAAGTGTTTCTCCTGGCTAATACTAATATTCTCCTAGTAAAGGGCTAAATTCAAACTTCACATATATGCGAAAGACGTAAAAGTTTGTTTAATTATGAATTTTAAAACTTTTTAAAAATCCACAACTTTTCCACATGTTATTCACAACAGAAAAATGCAAAAAATTAAAGACAGCGTCACATAAGATTCTAAAGATAATTTGTGCAACCAGCTAATTATTAATAGCTTAGAGAACGTGGTTTTCAAATGTTTTTACATTAATCCTGTAACAAATCATTCTCCAATATAAAAAGTGTTTAAGAAAAATATTTTTTTTCTTTTTTTCTTTACAGGTTAAAAGTTCAATCTTGTTGCTATAAAAAGTTTTATGAATTTGAAATGTTGTGCCAAATCCGTTTTCAAAAAATATTATCTTTTTAATTTGACAGTAAAAAGGTTTTTGCTAACATTCGTACCCAAAGAATAATTTATTGTAAGCTACTCCACTAAAGACCTAACCCAATTATATTATGAATTTGCTATTTTCAATATATTATTCTTTAACACATCTCTCATGAAGCATTCCAAAGTGAATAGACACCCGGATGTTTGGGAAAATGTTCTCGGTGAAATCGAGGACAAAGTTGGCATACGGCAGTACAATTTATGGTTCAAAAACACACGATTAATTTCCTTCAGCAACAAATCTGTAAATATTGGAGTGCCGAATCTATTCATCCAGACAAAAATTCGTGAACATTTTGAACCATTGATAAAAGATTCCATAAGAAACGTTACAAAGATTAAACCTTCCTTAAATTTTCTTGTAGAGGACGACAGAACTTTTGGAAAAAGCCACAATGAAACGACTAAGGGTATCAAAACCAAGAAATCATCAAACCAAAACCCTGTCATTACAAATAACAGGCAATTACTACTGGAAAATTTTGTTGTTGGCGATTGCAATAGATTGGCATATGCCGCTGCGCTTGAAATTTCTAAGCCCGGACTTACGGCATTCAATACCCTCTTTATACATGGAGCTATTGGAGTAGGTAAAACCCACCTTCTTCAAGGTATTTTCAATCGGCTGATGGCTGAATCAAGTACCGTACGTGCCGTATATATGCCTGCAGAGAGCTGGACAAATGATTTCATTTATTCTCTAAAGGGCGGTAAACTTGAATCATTCAGGAAAAAGTACAGAGATATTGACACATTCCTCGTTGACGATGTTCATTTCTTTTCTAATAAGAAGGGTGTTCAAGAAGAACTCATCCATACTTTTAACACCTTGAACAATCTATCAAAAAGAATAGTGTTTGCAAGTGACGCACATCCCAGATTAATGAACCAACTTAAAGAAAGTCTTGCCAGCAGATTTATGTCTGGAATGATTGCAAAGATTGGACGCCCAAGTCACAACACTGCATTACAGATATTGCGATCAAAAGCCGCAAAGACGAGAAAGAAGCTCCCTGGAAATGTCCTTGAATTTATTTCCAAAAAGTTCAATGAAAACGTGAGGTCAATGGAAAGCGCATTAACTACAGTATTGGCTTATGCAAACATAAATAAAGTTAAAATCAATTTGCAATTGGCCTGTGACGTCTTGAGTGAACTACACGCTAATGAAGAAAGAAACATTACGCTGAAAGATATAGAAGAGGCAGTAACTAAACACTGTAATGTTTCTCGGGATAATATTCATTCTGTAAACAAATCAAGAAGAGTTGCTCTCTGTCGTCAACTCTGCATGTATATAGCAAAAAAGCTTACCCATGCTTCATATCAGGAAATAGGACAATATTTCGGAAATAAAAGACATACAACCGCCATTTTTGCAATAAACAAGGTAAAAGAAAAGATAAAAAACGACGTTGAATTCCGTTATCTCGCAGAAAGCTTGATTAGAAAAATAAGAGATTAGTTTTTCATCGTAAACCATGATAGACCAGTTAAAAGGACCTGAAAAGCGATTTGATAAAAGGTTAGAAATCTCACTACCAATAAGGTTGCTTGACGACAAAGTTATATCAAAGAATATCAGTCCTGGTGGTATTTATTTTGAAGTAATATCAGATGATATCGAAAAGTATTCTACGGGAAAAATAATCACGATTGAAATAACCGCAAGTACTTCTACGCACGAAATATCCAGCCAGATAATCAAGCTTACGGGAATTGGAGTGATAACCAGGATAGATAAACTATTTTCTGACCCCGCCTGCTTTCTTGCGAAAGCAAGAAGGCGGGGTCAGAAATTGGGCGTGGCTTTGAAGTTCATTAACAAACTCGAACTATCAGTGAAAAACGCGAATTATTACAGCAGATCAAAACACTCGGTAGTAAATCCAGAGTAAAATCAGGATAAGGATGTACAGTCCCTTTAAAGTAAGAAGTAAGTACTTGCTGCTAAATGAGATATGCGTTTACTTACCTCTTTCACTAATTAAAAGAGATCTGCAGAAGGGCATACCTCAATAAATACCTTTCCTTACAATTTATACACCCATTTTCATTATCTAACAGGGTCTCCTACAGGTTACTTTTACCTAAATTGAGCGATTTGTTTTTCATTTTATTGTTATTCCGTTGAAATTATTAGATATAGCATACTCATTGTCTTCATTCATTAGGTGAAAATACTCTCGTTCCGGTGTGTCATTTCGAGTGTATCGAGAAATCTTTTAGAACAACGAGCATTAAGATTTCTCCCGGAGCCTGTCCTGAACGAAAAATGAAGATTCCTCTCTTCGTTCGGAATGACAGGAGTGAAGGAGTCGAAATGACAAGTGGAGATATATAAATCGCTCAATTTAGGTTTTAACCGCTTTAATTTCCTATGAAGGAATAACAATGGCGGCAAATTTCATTCTTGTATAACAACAGGCTCTAAAGATGCTGACTCTATATATTTCTTCTTACGAGATACACGCATTTTGATATCCATAGCCAGGCTAAAAACTGCAGGGATCAGGAGTAGCGTAAAGATAGTAGAAACTATAAGACCACCTAATACTACACTACCAAGGCCACGATAAAGTTCACTTCCCGCCCCTGGAAAGACAACTAACGGCAACATGGCAAATACAGTTGTCGCTACACTCATAAATATTGGTCGGATACGTGTCCTTACACTCTCTATAAGTGCTTGACGGGACTCCATATTTCCATCTCGCATGTTATTAAGGGTCTGATGGACAATCAAGATAGCATTGTTTATGACAGTTCCTATGAGTATGACAAAACCAAGCATAGTAAGTACATCCATTGGTTGTAACGTAAACAGGTTTAAAAATGCAAGTCCTGCAAACCCTCCTATAGCCGCTAAAGGCACACTAAACATTATGACAAAAGGATAAATGAACGACTCAAAAAGCGCTGCCATTAACAGATAAGCAATCGCAATAGCCAGAATAAAGTTCCATTGCAGTGCCTTACGAGCTTCTTGAAGCTTGTCAGCTGTCCCTGCTTGTTTAGCCTTATACAGACCGCCTAATAGACCACGTTCCGACATTTGTGCAATAATCTGTGTATCAATGAGATTGATGGCTCTTTCAAGTGGCATCGTGCGAGGGGGAATTACCTGGATTTCGATAGAACGTTCTCTTTCAATGTGATCTATCTCTTCCGGCCCTTCACTCAATTGTATATCTGCTACTGTACTTAAGGGTACAAAATGTCCGGATGGTGTATAAATGAATATATGTCCAAGATTTTGTGTCCGTTCAACATATTCATCCTGGCCAAAAATGACGAGATCTATTTTATCACCATGGTGCCAATAATCACCTGCATAAGCGCCATCCACAAGGGCATCAGCAATATATCCAATATCAGCAGCAGTCAACCCCAGGTCTGTTGCATATTCCCATCGTGGCCTGAGCTGTAATTCTGGACTCCCAAGTTCGAGGCTTGGTATTGGGCGGGCCTGCGTACCGGGAGGAAACATTTGCCTTACCTGACCGAATACCTGAGCGCCGATGAATATCAATCGATTCAAATCGGGCCCTGTGAGTTCAATATCTATTGTGCGGCCGCCACTTAAGGCACGTTCAAACAAGCTTGCCTGCTGAACTATAGTAATCATCCCGGGAATCTTGGCACACACTCGCTGAAGAACAGGTATAAGTTCTTTAATACGTTTAGGTTCTTCTGACAAGACACCCATAAAGACAGTTCTTCCTTGAGAAACGTAAAATGAATGTTTGATAGGAGGTCCATCTAACATTTTCGCCTCTTTCGTTCCCTTTTTGACATGCCAGTAGGGACCTAGTTCTTTCTCAATTATTTGGCCAACGGCCTTTTGTTCTTCCAGACTGTATCCAGGAGGTGGTAACATTATGGCCAGGACCATATTACGATTACCTTCCGGCAAATATTCCATCTCTGGTATCATCCACCACGCAAGAAACATTGATATGAAAGTCAAGACAAGAATCGTTACCAATTTTCTTTTTAAACTATTTGTCAAATAATCTACAATTCCCACAATCATATTAGTTAAACCGCGTCCAAATGAAACCAGTCGGTTACCACCGCCTAAGAAACTTTCATGTTTAGCGTTTTCACTCTTCTTCCCGCGTGAAAGAATTCTGGCAGATGCAGTCGGTATCACTGTAATAGCGACAATGAGTGAGAGGCCTACAGCAAAGCTTATGGCTATTGCTATGTCCCTGAATAATTGTCCAACTTCCTGTTCGACGAGGATCACGGGAATAAAGACTCCTATAGTAGTCAGTGTAGACGCTAACACCGCACCCCAGACTTCAGTAGACCCTTTGTAAGCAGCTTGAAAAGGCTCCTCACCAGATTGCCAATGTCGGTAAACATTTTCTAAGACAACAATGGCGCTATCGACTACCATACCTACCGCAAAGGCTATCCCCGCCAGACTGATCACATTAAGCGAACGCCCCATAAGTGTAATCATAAGAAATGTGCCTACAGCGCTGATGGGTATAGCCAGGCCTATTACCAAGGTACTTCGCCAGCTTCTGAGAAATAATAAAAGTACGATGATTGCCAGAATACCACCGACTACAACATTCTGCCGAACCAGACCTATTGATGATTTTATGTATTCGGTCTCGTCGTAAACTTGCTCCAACTCCAAGCCTTTGTCTTTCAATAAATTTACATTTAATTCACGAGTTGCCGCTCTCAAACCCTTCATAACCGTTAGGACATTAGCGCCAACCTCCCTCTGAGCATTCACGGCTAAAGAAGGTTCGTTCTTTTGCCTGACAAATGCCTGAAGCTTTTTATAACCTAATTGTACTTTAGCTACGTCCTTAACGTAAACGGGTATATCATCCCGTCTGACAATAACCAGATTTTCTATTTCCTCAATAGACTTAAATTGCCCTAGAGTTCGTACTATAAACTTGTTCTTCCCTTCGTCTATATCTCCACCACTTATATTAACGTTAGATGAAAGGAGCGCGCTGCGAACATCCATAATCGTTAGTTGTCTACCTGCCAGGGCATGAGGGTTTATTATTACCTGCATCTCTCTCTCAGCGCCTCCATAGACGTTACTATTGGCTACACCAGGTACTCTTTCAAATCTCGACTCAACATAATCTTCTGCAAAGTCCTTGAGGGTATTAATGTCAATATCGTTTCCTGGCAAAGTCCTTAACGTAAACCATGCGATGGGACGGTCGCTGGTATTAACGGTGCTTATAACCGGCTCATCCACATTTTCAGGATATTCGAGTACCTGCTCAAGTTTGTTGGCTACGTCCAGAAGGGCCACGTTTTTATCTACTCCAACATCAAATTCCAGTAATATTCGACCACGTCCATTAAAGCTCTTAGAGGTTAATTTATTAAGGTTTTCAACACTTTTTAACATTTCTTCCTGCTCATGAATTACCTCTTGTTCAATTTCCTGCGGACTCGCCCCAATCCAGCGGGTTTCAACTGTTATTTGTGGCTTTTCAACATCTGGAACGAGTTGAACAGGAATGCGAAACAAAGCAATGAGGCCAAAAAGTAATATAAATATGGCCCCTACTGCTACCTTTACTATATTATGTATGGAATATTCTATAATCTTCATAACAAGTCAAAATATAACACAATTAACACTGACTTATATCTACGTTTGCACCCCCCTCAGGTCAGAGGCACATTATTTCTCCTTTTCGTCTTTCATCCCTTGTCCTTCTTCTTTCATCCATCGTCTTTTATTCATCCCCCATTCTCCTTCTTCTCCCACCCCTCGTCTTTCTTCCCTCTTCATTTCTTGGCTGTCCATTGTCCATGATGGACTGTCTATATTATCATGTTGGATATCAGGATCTATCCGACCAATTACCTGCACATCCTGTCCATTTCGTAAGCGCTCATTACCTCTTATTATTACGTCAACACCGGGCTTTACGTTGCCAATTATCTGGATTAAATTTTTATAAACAATACCCATCTGTACTGGCACTACTACCGCTTTTCCTTCAACTGCCAGAAATATTAATTTGCCGCCCGCACGCCTTACAATACTATCCTTCAAAATCATTGTCGCAGACAGCAAAGGTCCAATTTCAAATGTTGCCTCGGCAAACATTCCACTCTTGACCATTTCGTCCTTGTTATCAAGTTTTACATAAACAGGGAATGTCCTACTACGGGCATTTGCCTGTGGCACTATGTGAATAATACTTCCAGTTTTAGTAAGGCCGCCTAATGCCAAAAAGCTGACGTTACACTCATCACCTATTTTTAAATCTTGAATATATTTTTCAGGAACTGGAACCCGAACCTTCACATAGTCCAGTTCTATCATGGAAACAACTTCGTCCCCCTTATCAAGCCATTGGCCCACCTCGGTATGTTCTTCAGTAATCTTACCATCAAAGGGTGCCGTAATCGTGCACTTTCCAATGTTATCCTCAATGGCTTCTACTTCTGCTTCTTGTGCGATTAACTTAGTCTCAAACTCATCTAATTCCGAATGGGAAATTGCATCACCTTCATATAGTTCCTTGGCACGCTCATATTCTATAAGGGCAAGATGTTCATCTGCTTTTGCACCTTTAAGTTGTATTTCTAAGGATCTGGTCCTGAGTTTTGCCAATACCTGCCCTTTTTTAACATAATCACCTCTTTTTACAGGAAATTCCTCTACTAACCCTTCTATTTCAGAGGCAACTATACTTTCTCTGAATGGAAAAACTGTTCCCACCATCTTAACAGGTTGTGGCACGTCCATCTGAACAATACGTGATACCACCACAGGAGCCACAAACATTTCCTTCTGTGCAAAAACCTTATTGCATATCAATAAAGTAACAACAATGTTGAAAATTAGCACAATAATGCATAATGAAAAATACTTTAATTTACTATTGTTACGGTTACTATACAGATTTGTCATTGACATATTGTTCATTCAGATTCTCCCTAATCTTTTCTAAGAGTCTTCTTAAGTTTGCTACATCTTTAGTTGAAATCCCTTTAACTGCATTATTTCTCACTCCGTGAGCACATTCAGTCATCTTTCTCCAGACACCTTCTACCTTTTTAGTTGGAGTAATTAGTTTTTGACGACGATCACGTAAAGATACATTTCTCTTAATCCAACCCTTATGTTCCATCCTGTCAAGTATACGCACCAGTGTAGGACCTTCAACACCTATTAGTTCTGCTAGTTTAACCTGTGAAATTTCACCTTCTAGAGCCAGGCCTGCAAGAACCTGCCATTGACTGAACGTAATCCCATAGTGCTCCAGTTTAGCATCTAACGCCTTTCTCAAGGCCCGATATGCCATTGCAACGGAATAACCAATACTTTCTTTGAAATCGTATTCTAACATTTTGATAGTCCACTATTAAATAGTATACTATCTATTTTATCCCATTATCATAAAAAATCAAGACTGAAACCTGGTACAACGTTTCATAAAAAAGTAATAATTTTATTCTGTCATTGCGAGGCGAAGCTGAAGTGGCTCGCGATAGCATGCCATCCTGAGCAGAGCCTCGCAATGACAATCTTATGTATACTTTTTAGTGAATCGGTCTACTAGTCATTTGCCACTGGAATATATTACCAGAAGTAATAAAATCATTTAAGCCAATCTAAATAACCTCACATTATTAACATTCTTAGATACAGAGACTTAAGAAAACATTTATCTGGACATGCAAAGACTCAGAATAAATTATATTTACGAAAAAAAATCTTTCGGGTATTATATATTTTTTAGGTAAGAAACAACACCTATTGCCTATCAACATGAGCTGCAGATAAGTGCTTTTTCTAAAACTGGACAGTCATAGTTAAGTCCCGATTATCATTAAACATTTTAGTTATTTTTCTGGAGAGGGCTTTGAATACAAAAACCAAGATCAGAAAGATAGGCGTAATAGGTTTTGGAGTGATGGGAAGTGGTATTGCTCAAGCTGCAGCAATGTCAGGCTTCGAGACTATTGCAAGGGATGTACATATAGATTTTATAGAAATGGGTATGCAAAAGATAAAAAACAGCCTGAAAAGATTAGTACAGAATTATGCACGTACAGGAGGAAAAAAAGGTATTAGCAAGGAAACTGAGGCCTCAACCCTTGCTAATCTCAAAACCACGCTTTATCTAAAAGAACTTATAGAAACTGACATAATAATAGAGGCCATAGTAGAGAGACAAGACGAAAAGGCTAAATTGTTTGATACATTAAGCAAACTTGGCTATAGCGGACTGCTGGTTTCAAACACATCATCAATATCTATAACTAAACTTGGAGCATCCTTTAAATACCCTGAAAGATTTATGGGTATGCATTTTATGAACCCAGTCCCGTTACAAAAAGGTGTTGAGCTTATTCGTGGTTTATCTACATCAGATGACACATATACTGCTGTTTCACGTCTGGCTGAAGATATGGGAAAGACTGTAATTAATGCTAAGGACAAGGCGGGATTTGGAATAAATAGAATGTTTATACCTTTTCTTAATGAGGCAATAAAGGTTGTGGAAGAAGAAATATTGAGTCCTGAAGATGCGGATAAGGCAACAATTTGCCTGGGCCATAAGATGGGTCCTATCGCAACAGCAGATTACATAGGATTGGATACTGTTCTATTCATTTGCAATATTTTGGAGGAAGAACTAGGGTCTGCATACAAGGCAGCGCCGCTACTTAAGAGAATGGTTGATGCAGGTTATTTGGGAATTAAGACAGGAAAGGGTTTTTATGTCTACGAAGAAGGCAAGTCTATAAACGTTAACCCTGATATCAGGAGATTTATCAAATAAAAAAGATGAATATATATTTTTGGTGGTATGGTCCCTGGTTTCTTTATTGTATATTTATCTTCTTTCTCTCATCTCTTTCCAGCCCTCCAGATATTCTTACTTTCCCTCTTTCTGATAAAATAAAACATGCATTCCTGTATTTGATTTTAGCCATACTGACCCTTCGGGCATTTCGCAAATGGCCCGGAGAACATCTTGGGTGGCATTACTTTATCTGGGCTATACTATTTTGCATCCTTTACGGGGCCTCTGATGAATGGCATCAGGGCTTTGTTGCCAATCGGATTCCGGATGTGATGGATTGGGTTTCAGATGTTATTGGTATAAGTATCGGTGGGATAATCTACTGGAAATATCTTAGGATAAAGCGAAATATTATATGAAAAAACCTTCATCTGTTATGTGGAACCAACGAATGAACCTGTGATACTATTCCAATCATTAGCACTTTTGCTTTCATATCTACCCTACCCTAAAGCATATCTTGTTTACCCGACGGCCACCCGAGGCGCCCCTTGGGTTAACTTCAAGGTCCGACTCAGTCGGGATTGTTTGGCGGGTTTAACCGACGGTCTTTTTGGCGGGCCGTCTTCCTTATGAATCCTTATATTTATTCTTTCAGAAGCAACGTAAGAAAATAGAACACGCAAGGGATAAAAATAATTTGTGTGGTTAAGATCTGAACTTAAAACATAAAAATCTTCCTTGAATCTAATCTATAATGGTGTATATTTTGCGTTAAAAGGGGTCAGAGAATGTTGGTACTAAATACCATTTCACGGTCACTTCTATCGGTTTTCATCTTTTTTCTCATCATAGCGTCATCCGTTACTGGCTCAATTCTCAAGAGAATCAAACTTAAATTAAGAATAGGTCCCTATGAAATTGGTTCATTCGAACTAAAGTTAATGAGAGGATATGATGAGGTTTCGCCTGTAGATAGTCTTGTGTTTGAAAACTTTTCCTCAAATGCAAGTTCATATTCTAGGAGTCCTTGTAAGCAATTTAGAATTTAACTGTTATTTTGTTATGAAAGATCGACTCAAAGAAAGGAGATAGAACAGATGACATACGGAATACCGCTGAGCTGTGATACGAATAAAAAGGACATCTTGTTTGGTGCAAGTAAGGATGGTCTACACCTTTAGAGGCTCTTGTCAAAGCTGTGAACGAGTTTCAGCTAAAATACAACAAGGTTATGAACAAATCGCAGGGTATTAAAGAAGCCTCATTTTGCCCCAGGGGATGTCCAACCAATTTACTTCGGCAATAAATTAAATAGCCGCATATGGATGGTTTTGATGTGCTAGTCGCACTAAAGTCCAATGAGGATACAAGACAAATTCCCGTTATTGTGATAACTACTTCTATATTAAGGAAGATATTGTTCGCTCTTACAAATTGGGAGCGAACGCTTATCTTATCAATCCCTTCTCAAGGACTGAGTTGAGAGAAAAACTTAAGTCATTAAAGCTATTCTTAGCTAAAAGTGGCTGAGCTTCCAACATCAAAATAGGAGTAAGTTTATGGAAGTAAAAGAGAAATATACGGTCCTCATCGTGGAAGATGAGCCAGCCATTGCACTGATGGAACGTAAAAAACTTGAAGAGGTAGGGTTTATTACTGAAGTAGCCGAATGTGGCAAAGATGCGCTACAAAGACTCGAAAAGGACGGTATAGACTTAATGTTACTTGATCATAGATTACCTGATATGAAAGGCAGTGAGGTTGTGGGAGCTCTGGGTAAACGTGTTTATTCTCTGCCGGTAGTGTTAATAACAGCCTTCGGAGATGAGCATCTGGCGGTTGAAATGTTCAAGTCCGGCGTTGCAGATTATGTGATTAAGGACGACGACCTCAACTTCTTACACTTGCTCCCGAAGATAGTGCATAGCCAACTAGAACACTATCGGATGAAAATAGACTTGAAGGTGCTCAATGAATCTCTGGAAAGACGCGTGATCGAACGTACAACGGAGATAAAGAAGGTAAACGAAGAACTCCGTACTGAAATCGCCAAACACAAACATACAAAGGAAGAGCTGGAAAAAAGCTTTAATCTCTTAAATGCTGTAATTGAGGGAACAACCGATATCGTCTTTGTAAAAGACCTTCAAGGTCGTTATTTGATGGTCAACTCCGCCGTTGTTAATGTTATTGGAAAGTCCAAGGAGGAAATTATTGGTAAGGATGACAAAGAATTATTTTCTCCAGAAATAGCACGCCAATTTATGGAAAGTGACCAGAAAATCCGGACTGCAAGAGAAGCTCAGATATTCGAGGAAGTTGTGATAGTGGAGGGTGTCAATAGAATTTATCTCACAAAAAAGGGAGTTCGCCGTGACAATAGAGGAAATACCATCGGTATTATTGGTATTTCACGAGACATCACCGAGCGCAAGCAGGCAGAAGAAAAACTAAGGATTCAAGACAATATCATTAATTGCGCATCAAGCGCTATTGTCACAACGGATCTTGACGGAACGATGAAAAGCTGCAATCCCATCTTTCTTGAAATGTGGGGGTTTGATGAAACTGATGAGATATTAGGCAGGCCTTTTCCTGAATTTTGGATGGTGTCGGATAAACTCCATGAGATCATGCGGGCACTCTTGAAGGAAGGACACTGGAGTGGGGAAGTCAAGGCTAAGAAGAAGGACGGCACTCTTTTTGATGTCCAGGTTTCAGCAGCCACTGTTTATAATCAGGATGGAAACCCCATTCGACTAATGTCATCTTCGGTGGACATCACTGAGCGCAAGATGGCGATTGAGGCATTGCAGCGAAGCGAGGAAAAATATAGATCCCTTGTACAGGCAATACCTGACATAATCTACAAAATCGATGAGGATGGGCATTTTATATTTTTAAACAATTCTATAAGGACTTTGGGTTATGAGCCGGAAGAAATTATAGGCAAACATTTTAGTATCATATTACACCCGGATGATATTGAATCATGTAGCAGGTCTGTGGTTTTGCCAAAGTATTCAGGTAAAGTGACTGGTGACAAAGAAACACCAAAACTCTTTGATGAAAGAAGGGGTCAAAAAAGAATGACAAGAAACCTAGAGGTGCGGTTACTACCAAAGAATCAAGATAAAGAAAAACGTGATGTAAAAGGAAGAATAGGTTTAATAACTTCCTTTGGCGAAATAAATGCTACCGAACTCTATTACGATAAAGTAGAACGTAAAAACAAGATACTCCGTGTAACGGTGGGAATTATCATAGACATTACAGAAAAGATAAAATTGCAGGCGGAAATGATACGAGCTGGTCAATTGGCATTGATAGGAGAGATAGCGGCAGGTATAGCTCATGAGATCAACAATCCTATCTATGGCATAATAAATTATGCCCAACTTATTGCGGATGAAAGTGATAAGGAAAGCAGGGCACATAAGTTTGGTAAATTAATTATGGGAGAGGGTAACCGTATAGCAGATTTAACCAAAAAACTTCTTTCTCTTTCTAGAAGTACAACGGGCAAAAAAAGACCTGTTCAAATATATGAATTAATTTCCAATTCCCTTAAACTGACTAAGGTACAGTTGAAAAAGGATAATATCATTATTAAAGACAATATTTCAAAAGATATACCCGCCATAATCGCAAATCCTCAAGAGATTCATCAGGTATTTTTGAATCTTATACAAAATGCGCGATACGCCTTAAATGAAAAATATCCCGATAAAGACAAAGATAAAATACTTGAAATTTCATGTAACAAAGTGTTAATTGACGATTACGAATATGCCCGAATTATATTCTATGACCGAGGAATTGGAATTCCAGAAGACATATTAAACAAAATAACAAGTCCCTTTTTTACTACTAAACCCCTTACCAATGGAATCGGTATTGGTTTAAGTATAAGTCAAAACATTATTAGCAATCATGATGGTAAAATGACTATAGAAAGCATGCCAGGACAATTTACAAAGGTTGTAATTGATCTTCCAGCAACAGAATTAACGATAAAAAAATGAAAGCAAAAATCCTAATAACTGATGATGAAAAATCTATTAGACTTACCGTAAAGGAATTTCTTTTAAAAGAAGGATATGATGTATTTACGGCTAAGAATTTTGAAGAAGCATCAAAAATAATTAATACAGAACATATAGACATTATTTTAGCGGATATTTTTTTAGGAGACAAGACGGGCATTGATGTCTTAAGACGGGTTAATGAGAAACGTTTAAACTGTCCTGTGGTCCTGTTTACGGGAAACCCAAATATAGAGTCTGCATCTGAAGCAGTTCGTCTTGGAGCCTACGACTATCTGGTAAAGCCCATAGAAAAAGAGGCATTGTTTCATATTGTTTGCATGGCTTTAAGGCATAAGGCCCTGGTTGAAGAAAAAAATAAGAGCCATGTTAACCTTGAAGGTATTTTCAAGAGTGTCAAAGATGCCATCATAACAGTGGATAAAGATTTGAAAGTTATTGAGGTTAATGATGCAGCTAAAACAATATGTGGTTTTTCACGTGAGGAAATTATAGGAAGATCGTTCGACTCTATTCCAAAAACGTGTTGCGGACAGTGTATTGAGACCATTAAAAAAACGATTATGGAGAAACAATCCGTTGAAACTTATCGTTCCGAATGTAAGCATAAAATTCGTAAGGGACAGGTGGTGTCCCTGAATACATTTCCTTTAATAGTTCATGTGGATGGTCTTTCCGGTTGTGTCGTGGTAGTTAAAGATGAAACTCATATAGCTGATTTAGAGAATGAGTTAAAGGAACGACAACGTTTTTTCAATATTATAGGCAAAGACGAAAAGATACAGGAAATTTATTCCTTTATAGAAAACTTATACAATGTTGACACTACAGTACTGATTACTGGTGAAAGTGGTACCGGGAAAGGGCTTGTAGCCGAAGCACTACATTATGGGGGCGAGCGTCGTCAAGAGTCATTTGTAAAGGTAAATTGCTCCGCTTTGCCAGAAACCCTTCTTGAAAGTGAGCTTTTCGGACACGTTAGGGGTGCTTTTACGGGTGCCGTTACAGATAAGGTAGGCCGGTTCAAAATAGCCGATGGAGGAACGGTATTTCTGGATGAAATCGGTGATGTATCTTTAAGTGTGCAGCAAAGACTACTCAGGGTGCTTCAGGAGAAAGAATTTGAGCGTATAGGGGAATCCACACCAATTAAGGTAGATGTGCGTATCGTGGCTGCAACTAATCAAAACCTTCAAGAAAAAGTCAGGCGAGGGATATTTCGTGAAGACCTCTATTATCGTCTGAAGGTGGTTGAACTGACTCTACCACCACTTAGAGATAGGAGAAAAGACATTCCTCTTCTGGTAGAACATTTTATAAGAAAATTCAATCAAAAGTTAAAAAAGAATATCAACGACGTTTCTAACGATGTCTACAAGATTTTTATGAATTATGACTGGCCTGGCAATATCAGAGAGCTTGAGAATACAATAGAGTATTGCTTTATCATCTGTAATAAGACCGTAATTACAGTTGAAGACCTTCCAAATGAATTTAGAGAGATAAAAACTGCTCCTTTTGTAAATGGAAAGAATAATGAGTATAATAAAATCTTACAGGTACTGGAAAAAACCCGTTGGAATAAGACCCGTGCAGCCCGCTTGCTGGGTATAACGCGTAGATCCGTTTACAATAAAATCAAAAAGTTTAATATACAACCAAAATGAATTCTCATTTATATCTATTTTCACACTTTGTGCATTTCACACTTTGTGTAAATTTCACACTTCTGTAAATTTCACACTATTTTCCAACCATAACAAAATATCATTAATCCCCTTCCTTCTTCCCGATAATCCCATTTTAATGCATAGGAAAAAAGTCCTGATTAAATTACATACTTATGGCATACATTTTGTTATAAACTAGCATCTGAAATTTCTGGTCTTAATGTAATAAACATGACTACTATTCTTCTTGTAGAGGATGATAACAATCAACGCTTACTTTATGAACAAGAACTAAGGTTTGAAGGTTACGAAATCATAACAGCTATTGATGGCAAAGATGCCATAAAAAAAGTACGAGAACAAAGACCAGACTTGATCATAATGGACATATGTATGCCAAAGATGGATGGTCTTGAGGCAACGGGCATGATTCTAAGTAAACATAAAGGTATTCCTATTATAATTAATACTGCTTATGGCAATTATAAAGATAATTTTATGTCATGGGTTGCCGATGCTTATATTGTCAAATCCTCAGATTTAACCGAATTAAAAAACAAAATCAAAGAGTTGCTCATAGAGGAAATTGAAGTTGCCTAAATGGAAGTTCTAAACACGTAACCATTAAATAGAGATGACCTGAAAAGTAATTATGCTTTCTAAAGGGGGGCAGTACAACCAATGTCTGTGTTATAAGGAGGAATAAATCATGTACTTGTTTTTTAGAAAGAATTCTGATTTTGGAACCCATTTGAGCTTGATTTTATTAATAACAATGGTCTAATTCTTACTCGTAAGACGGTTTATATGAAAAATGCTTCTGTTTTTTGATGAAGTGAATACGTATTGGTTCAATGAAGACAAGAGGTGGGGAAATGCTAGCAAAATATTCGGAAGAAAATTACGATGATATTTATCCATCAATTCTAAAAAATCAGATATCATTTTATAATAGATACTTATTAAAAATAAGTCAATGTTGGCTGAGTTTTTGTCATAAAGTTAATCGCATGAATGAGAAAACCCAAATTAGATAATAAGTCCCTTAGAACATTATAACTGAGTGGACTGATACCAAGGGGGAAAGGAGAAACTATATTCGACCCGAATTGAGCAATTAACGGATATATCACCCACTGGGGCACTATCCCTACTGCAGCCCTCCCTCCATTACATGGAAAGAAGTTTTTATAATTCTTTTCTCCTTGAGGGTTGCTTTGAAGAAAAGAATTGCTCAATTTGGGTTATAGATACATTGTATTAAAATCTAATAACCAGTAGTTCAAAGACTTATATATTAGCGCACATCTTTTATCTGAGAAAACAAAACATTGGTATTAATTTTGAGTAAATTATATCTTTAATTCAAGATAACCAACCCCAAATGGCTAAAAACCAAGAAAAAATACCCCCTTCATCGAAAAGTGTTTAGGGAATACCAGTTTCTTTACCTCATTGACGAATTAAAATGAGAAATACTTCTAGTTGCTTAAGTTCGAACATACAAGAAAAGGAATTAAAAGATAAACCTAATAATTTTAATACATCGGTAGGTAAATTGCAAAATAAGAGGTTATGCTTAAAATGTGGAAAGAAATTTCTTAGCGAAGGTCCTCATAATCGTATATGTGTAAAGTGTGGTTTAATCAATGACAGAATAAGAATAGTAGGAACATATTCTGTAAGTTTGAGATTTTCTGATGTAGTGAATTGAGTAGAAGAACATTTATATGATCTCAATTAGACACTTTCTAGGCAGAAAATCGCCATAAGTCAGATGAACCATAGTTTCGCACGGATAATTTGCCCGAGACACGGCATGATTTGTCCGTGTTTCGAATTCTAACGTGCAATTTAATGACAGCTTCTTTATGTTTACTATAGAGGAAAATCAGACATTGGCTTATGAGGAAAATGCTACGAAAGGCCACGATAACGAAAAACTTACACCAACACTTGCTGATGCAGCAAAAACTTTTATTTCATGTGCTGAGAACATTCGGGAAACTACCGAATCCATTATACGTTCGTGTGTTGATATAACAGGTACTAAAAGAGTGGATTACGAGAGTATACCCCATATTAAAACCAATGAGTTGGAAATACTAGCCATACTATACAACTCGGTGGCCAGGCGATTGAAGGTCGCTGCCAGGAAGCTGCTAGAAGGTGACCTCAGAGACCATACGCTGACTGAAGTAATCGTTTATAGCTTATTTTTCATCGATCAACTGAGCTGCGAAGAGTATAAGACCCGTAAAACCTCAATATGTTTAGAGAGGGCTATCTAGGAGGCTGTCCTAAAATAGCTATTCTGGCTGATTTACAAGTCATAAGACCTTTAGATTTTTCGTGTTTTGTATTCGCGGACAGCCTCCTAGATAGGTATAATCAAATTGTTCAATTTAGGATTAAATAAATTTTAATCGTCAAAAGGAGTGTAGTAATGGCAAAAACGAAGAAAGAGAAATCTACAACTTTGAAAATGAAAGCTTCCGGGGAAAAAACGGTTAACAAAAAACCTGTTGAGAAAGAAACACCGCTGGTGAAAGTAATAGCAAGGAATGGTGGGATAAAAAAAACATATCTTAAGGACAAGGATGTATGCAGAGTTAGGTTCAAATTGCCAAAAGTCGTTGCTCCTGGTGCAAGGAGTGTGTGTATCGTTGGTAACTTTAATAATTGGAATATTCATGAAAACCCAATGAAAAAGCTAAAAAATGGAGACTACACCGTCAAGCTTGATCTTGAGACAGGAATGGAATACCAGTTTCGTTACCTCATAGACGAATTAAAATGGGAAAATGACTGGAATGCTGATAAATATGTGAAAAGTTCTTATGGAGACTGTGATAACTCAGTTGTGTTAACTTAATAATAGATTCAATCATGTGGATAAGTTTACACAATGATAAATGTCTATTTTGTATCCGATTATTGTAAACCTGTTTTTTTATCTTGCTAATGTAGGAACAATTCATGAATTCTCCTCAAAAAAACAACTATGATTCGTAATGATCGTTAATTGTACGATTCTTTAACGGAGATAGTCATTTAGAGATGATGGTGACTTATCTGCTGTCACTCGATCAGTTTCCGCTTTCATGTTTACATATTCCATTTTATGTTTCTCCGCATTTTTTTTATTTAAAAAATAGAAGAAGTTTTTGAAAGGAAGGCAATTCTCTATACACTAACGTGTATAGTATTCTTAGGATAATGAAAAAAAAGATTCTTATAATTGATGACGAAGAAACCATCAGATTTACCATTAAAAAAATTCTTTCAAAAGAAGGGTATGAGGTCTCTACTGCTAATGGGTATTATGAGGCTTTTGACATAATGGCTAGAAGAGATTTCGATTTGATATTTACGGACTTAATGTTGGAAGATAAAATAGGACTTGATGTCTTACGAGAAGTAAAAAAAATAAATCCAATCTGTCCTGTGATTTTGAACACTGGTAATCCTGATGTTTTAACTGAGTCTGAGTCCATGCGTCTGGGTGCTTCTTATTACTTACCCAAGCCAGTAACAAAGGATACCTTATTGCATATAGTTAACATGGTGTTAAATAGTAAGATAACCCTTAATGCAATAATTTCAACGGACGAAATAGGATAACGAAACCTGTTAGAAAGTTAAAAGATTTTTAAAGAAGCCCCAATTTTTGTATACCCGTAATCTCCAAGAAAACTTTACCATAGGAAGTAACCCTTGAAAGAATTGAGCTGTGTTAAGTTGTGCTTTTGTTTGCGTTTCTAGAGGAGTAAATACTTAGCATCCTCCTATGCTTAGTTAAAATGTTATTGTTAACTAAATTGAACGATTTATAACGAAAACCTTTTGTAGCCACAGGTTTTAGCCTGTGTTTATTAACACCTAATGAGTTGATAAAAATTTCTTTTAAATAACGCAACCTGAAGGTTGCGGCTACATAAATCGCTAAACTTGGGTGTTAACTAAAATGTTGTTTTACTTAAAAATGCCGGTAATTTATTCTTCTGTTTGTAAAATTTTTTCTTACATAATAAAAACAACATTTATAGGGATGTGTTCAAAATATGATAAAATCCGAATTGCAGTCATAGGAGTTGGGAACTGTACTAGTTCCTTAATTCAGGAAATCCGCTATTATCGGGACAAGAATCCTGATGATGCTTTCCAGCGGCCTGAAGCACCATTTGTGCTAATAGATGCTCCCAGGAGATATTTTTTTGCAATAGCGATATAAGCTGCAACGGGAAGGGATATTTTTAAGAAGGGGGTGATACATATGGCAATGGAGATGCCAAAAATTTTAATGTGTGACGTGACAAATTGTGCATATAACAAGAACAGTGAATGCCATGCAATGGCAATCACCGTGGGAGGTACTCACCCTATATGCGATACCTTTCTGAATGTTCCCAAAAAGGGTGGGGTTTCAGATATGATTGGTGGCGTAGGCGCATGTAAAGAAGATGAGTGCAAGTTTAACCAATTGCTAGAATGTACGGCAGCAGGTATAAAAGTTGGAATGCATAGCGATCATGCAGATTGCATGACTTTTGCAGCTAGATAGTAACAACATCAATTCCAAGTGTGAAATTGTATTGTCGGGTTAACGTTTACTAATCCCTTCTCATTGCAGTTACTAATTGGAACACTAGAATTATTCAAGATGCAAAAGATCGCCACTGTCAACGTCTATTTTATACCTATACTGAAAAATCAACAAGCCTTGCAGTAATCGAATGGCATCAGGTAAGTATAAGGAGCCATAAGCTATGTCTACTATTCTTCTTGTAGAGCACGATAGAAATCAGCGCTTGCTTTATGAACAAGAATTGAAGTTTGAAGGTTATGATATTGTAACAGCTGCTGATGGTAAAGAAGCTTTAGAAAAAGCTCAAGAACAACCATTAGACCTGGTCATAATGGACATAAATTTGCCAAAAATGGATGGTATTGAGGCAATAGGCAGGATTTTAAGTAAAAACAAAGGTATCCCTATTATAATTAATACTGCCTATAGCATTTATAAAGATTATTTTATGTCATGGATGGCCGATGCTTATATTATCAAATCCTCAGATTTAACCGAATTAAAAAACAAAATCAAAGAACTTCTCACAAATAAAGCTATAGACGTTTAAATGAAAATCTGGAGTCGATATTGACAAAAGTCCTCCTGTTACCATTCGGTAAAACACATGAAAATTGAATAGAAATGCTATAATAGAAATACTGAAAGGGATTAAAATGATTTATTCTAAAAAAAAGTCTAAAGAAAACGTTGAACTGGTAGGCGGAGACATGGACGGAATTATAACCACTGTACAGGAAACATTACCTAAATTAGAGTTTGAAATCCCCGTTTATCCCTCTGAACATGATTTGCCAGTAAACATAAACGAAACAAAAATTAAAGATATAACAAATAAAACGAAACCAATTAAAACTATAAGAATTATTTATAAAAAGTGGAAAACAAAAGGAAACAGTATTCTTTATAGATTTGATAGATATGAAAAAGGACAGTAGATACCCCCAATCTGACTCAATATATCTAAAAAATCATTTACAAGAATAAGGAAGTTAAGTTTTTGAATTTTTTTGTATTTCTACTATTGAAAACTTTTATTTATGGTTTATAATTTATTTAGAAAATCCAAGATAAATCCACTGGTAGGCTAATTATCACAAAAAGATAATTGAATATAAGCTTACCAGTTAATATAAATTAACAGGTTTGTACATATAGCCGTGTGTATAAACCTGTTTTTTCATATCTACCCCTGTACTGAAAAATCCACAAGTCTTGCGAGTATGAGCTATAGGTCAAATCAAATTTTATCTTTGTGATCTTTGAAATTTTGCACTTCAGGGTCTCATTCTTTACTTATATCCAAAGCGTTTTAATGCCGCTTCATCTTTTCGCCAGTTTTTGC
>JBHHYH010000028.1:0-36980 GCA_046757465.1 Candidatus Scalinduaceae bacterium
TCAAACCTTCATTATTCTTAATATTAAATATGTGACCCCTTTCCCTTTCTTCCAGAATCTTCAACCTAAATCTTAAACAGCATTTTCAGTACAATAATTGGTATAATGAAGTAAGAAGGAAGGAAGTGTCAAAATGAAAATTAGTGAAAAAAGACTATTCGCAGAAATTTTGAACGCATTAGCCAGGGAAGGAGAACTTGCTGTTTCTAACTCCAAAACGGAAGAATTGTTTTCTGGTGAAGATATTAGAAAAGTTTGCATGAAAGGAGATGTAATTCATATCTGCCTCTCTGAATCTATTTCTGTAAAAAGAGAAAAAAAGGGGAATAAGGGGTAGAATTGAGGCCACACATTTAATACTAATCTAGAGGCATATTTTCAGATGTTTTAATGATTTGTCTTATTTTTTTCCTAAACCCTCGCTCTGTATCATCATTCTGAAGGCCACATCTTCATTGTTCATACTCTTGACTTTCATCTCTATAGGTAACCCTCTCCCCCTATTCGTCAACTTTCACTGCTTATGGAACGACTATACCCTGACAACTGATCAACAGGTAGATGTTACCGTGAGCTGAGGTATTCATATACACATCACGAAAAGGAGAATTGAAATTCATAGCTGCCATGTTAAAAGACCCTTTGATTTGGGTCTCCTGTTACTCAGGGTTTGCCTTTATCACAATGATACTATAAGTGTAGATAGTCATAATATTATGATCGCATAAACACTTTGATAGCGTATACATTAAAAACTCAAGTATCGCAGACTCCTCATTTTTTCTTGCCTTTCTTCTTGTGATCATCACTGCCGTCATCATCATGGCCCACGTACACACCAGACATGGAAGGTCCTTTCCTGCTTCCTCAAGGCGTTCATCCTACCAGCTTGAAAACCAACTTCCCAAGCGCCATTGCCGCCGGATTTGGTCGTCGACGACCAGTAAACGGAAAAGGACCCCACATTGGAGAACGGGTCACCGTTACTCCACTTACCTGTTCCGGCTGTATTTGACAAAGCAGGAGAAACAAAACCATAATTAATAAGGCTGTGAAGTTCCCTTATATTGGGAAGTCTCCAGTCTGTGAAACCTGCACCGCAGTTTGAGTATGTTCCATCATTTATACCTAATACAAAATCAAGGGCAGTTTGCCAGAAAACTGCTCCATCCTCGGGCTCATCCCCGGGCAGCTGATCATCGTCGAAACTTGCATATTTCGTCTCTATGCAATTGGCATCCTTAAGCCATATCAGTCCTGTCAAATTATCAGTAATTGTGCCATCTCCATTATCCGTAAATCGTGGATTCGGCAATGCCACACCCTTCTTTAAATCCCCGTCATCCCCTGTTGCAAAGGATGTTGTCTGCCCTGTCTTCGCAACAGGAGCGTATCCGAATTGCTCACTTATAATTTCTAAACCAGGGGGTATTTGCCCTCCTCCTGTGGTAGCTGGATTCCCTCTTCCTTGTGCATTAGATAGCGATGTGGCGACATTTAGCCCTGCAACTATTGCTACTACTACCATCATTTTGCCAATTTTGATTAATGCTCTACAACTTAACAAGCTTTTCATATTTTTTTACCTCCATATAAATATTATATATAGGTGACGTCCATGTAAAAGCTTACAAGATTTCATCAAGTGTATATGGTTAAAGGATATGGAAAAAGTATTTATTTTCACATACATGCCTCCTTTCCTTTAAACTAAAAAAGCCTTACTGCAAAGATATTAATGAATTCGATGAGAATTCACATAAACCATCTTCGGCAGTAAGGCTGTCTTTTCTAATACTACTTCTATATAAGACTTACGAGGTTTTACTCTTCTCCTCCATACGTCCCTGTATAGTAGTAGAAGACCCTTTTACTTTGCGCCACCTGATTACTCAGGGTTTGCCTTTATCGTAATAATTATATTAGGAAATAATCAAATATTATGATTTCTTAACGAAAGGGATAAGTTTTTTTCTCCTTAAATAGAATAGAAGATTGAAAATTAGGAAATTTGATGATTATGTTTGAAGAATTTTGAGAACCTTGAAACGCATTATGAGAAATGTAGTGTTGAATGCCTTCGTGAGAGAAAGCAAAATATGGTGAGAAAAGAAATGGGTTAATACCATCGAGAAGTAGCTTTTGCATTATCAAACCCCTCCTAAACTATGAAATGCATGCAACTACTAAAATTTACCGAAAGTAAGTACAAGCCAAACGTAGGTGAAATATTCGGCCAATACGGGCGTACTTTTATATTAAACAAAGACTCCTGTCAAGAAAAATCCAACTTATGTGGTGAATTGTTTTCGTATATAGCTTCTGGAAAGGTAAACATCAGGATTCACATGAATATAGAAGTTAAGATGTGGTTTGGGGTGGAGTAGATATAAAAACAGGCTTATACATTATCCACGTGTACAAGCCTGTTAATTTATGTTAACTGGTAGGTTTATAATCAATTATCTTTTTCTGATAATCAGCCTACCAGTGGATTCTTCTTGGCTTTTCTATATTAATTATAAACCATAAATAAACCTTTTCAATAGTAGAAATACAAAAAACTTAACTTTTGTCATTATTATCAATGATTTCCAGAAAGTTTTACAATGTGTGTGCGCCATAAAAATACCTATGTATAAACCTACGTAAGTTATTTTATAGTTTTTAGTTAAAGAATTTTGTAAATAAAACGATAATAAGGGTAATAATTTTTTTCATTAACAATTGGAATGTATCACAGGTAAGTATACCATCACACACAACTTAGATATAGGCTATTAAAGCAAAGAGCTCAAGACCGAATTATATTTCCATAAAAAAAATGTTTTCCAATAGACAAGTAGGTGAAAAATGAAATTTGGAAAAATTATATTTGGAATATTTGTTGGCATATTGTTCCTGCTACTATCTTCTTCTTTTATGATGGCAGCAGAGCCTGGAAATCTAATTATGGAAACCCTGGACAGAGGTTTAACCATCCTTAAAGATCCCTCCTTGAATGTATCGGAAAGGATTCAAGAACGAAGGCAAAAGTATTTTGAAGAAATTTCACCTATTATTGATTTTGAAGAGATGTCTAAAAGAGCTCTTGGGGAATACTGGAGAGAACGTTCTGATAAGGAGAAAAAAGAATTTGTGGAATTATTTACAGAGTTTCTTCTAAACAATTATATAGAAAAAATCTACAATTGTTCTCGAGAAGAAATTGTTTGTTTAGGGGAAAAACTAAAAAATAACTGTTCCAAAGTAAAAATCAAATTTATTACAAACAAAGGTAAAAAAATAAAAGTGAATTTTTGCCTGCTTTATAAACAGGGGAAATGGAAAATTTACGATATGATTGTTAAAAGGATGAGTTTGATAAAGCATTATCGTCGCCAATTTAATAATATATTAGATACATCTTCATATGAAGAACTATTTCAAAAGCTGAAGGAGAAAATTGCAAAGCAGAATCATCAGCAAGTTAAGAAATTAGCATTAAATACCTACACCCATTACCAGGACGCAAAGTGATGGAAATAACATCTCATTTCATAGCATAGTGTAACATTTCTCAATTCCCCGGCCTCTAAATCATTCTGAGTGCCAAACCTTTATTATTCATGCTTTTATCCTCCATCTTTAGTTAAATATTTTGGCATTAAGGCAAAATAGGCCTGGATAAATTTGTTTAAGAGGTTTATTATTCCTATCCAGGAAACCGTTTGGGCATAAAGACGTTTTTACTACCATGATCTACATTTATATCATAAGCAGCATAATCAGCCACTTATTAATGAGAGCATGAAATAGATTACATTTTAGCCCTGTACGGAGCTCCCCCTAAAGGGGCCTACTTCTGGTAGCCTACAGGGCAATTCTAATCCCCCATTCCCCCCTGTACGGCGTTATAGCCTACAGGGGGGATCAAGGGGGATTAGCTTATAATCCATATAATAGTTTTTAGAAACAAGGTAACCTATTTAGTGCTCTGGGTAATACTAAAGAAATTAGTGAGACAGGAAATGCAAGACATTATACGTAATGAAGTAAATAAAATAATTGATAAGGCAATTGAGTTAAGGCATCGGTTTCATGAGATACCAGAAAGGTCGTTTGAAGAAAATGAAACTGCATGTTTGATTGCTCAAGAATTACGGCATATGGGGCTTACGGTTGAAGAGGGGTTAGCCAGGACAGGTGTTGCCGCAACCATAAAGGGAGAACGCCCTGGTAACATTGTCGCCTTACGTGCAGATATGGACGCCCTTAATATTGAGGATGAAACATCAAAACCATATACCTCAAAACATAAAGGATTTTCACACTGTTGTGGACATGATGGGCATATTGTCTGTGTGTTAGAAGCAGCTCGTATGCTCGTGAGCCTTCGCGAACGATTAGCAGGTACTGTGAGGATCATTTTTCAGCCAGGGGAAGAAATCGGAGCAGGAGCAACGGCCATGATAGAGGCAGGTGCATTGGGGAATCCTTTACCTTCGGCAATTTTTGCGTTGCACGCATGGCCTCATTTAGAATCTGGTATGGTTGCTTCAAAACCTGGTAATATAACGGCTGCGATTGATTATTTTAAAATAACCGTTAAAGGTAAAGGCGGTCATGGAGCACGGCCCCATGAAAGCATCAGTCCTATCATAAGTGTTGCACGTATAGTAAAAAAAATAAGTGCTCTTACAAGTAATGGTGATAAATACAATCCTCAATGCGTCGTGAGTGTGGGAATGATACAAGGTGGAACACAGGCAAATGTCATCCCTGATCATGCATCTATCCAGGGGACTATTCGAACCCTTAACGAAACAAACCGCCAAAAAACACTTGAGAAGTTCAATAAAACTGTGAAGGAAATCTGTATCCAGGAGAGTGTGGGTGTAACCATAGATTTTTATAAATACGGTCCCCCCGTAAATAATCATCCGGTTTTGTATCATTTGTTCGAAAATGTAGGTGATGACCTATTGATCCCTGAAAAACGAGCATATATTACAAAGCAGAGCATGGGGTCAGAAGATTTTGGAAATTATACACAACTCCTTCCTGGTCTTCTTATTCGATTAGGAATGGGAAAATCGTCTCCTCAACTTCATACAAGTAGTTTTGATTTTTGTGATGGCTCACTTGTGGCAGGAATCACGATACTGGCTGGTCTGGCAATGAAGGCAACAGAAAATGATTTTAAGATAAGTATGGGATGATATAGTCAAACCTTCATTATTCATAATGTTAAATATGAAGGACGCAATCTCTTTCCCTTCTATTTTGGTTCTTTATTTTCAATTTCCTCGTGGCAAAAATCTTCTTTACCAAAAGCTCTTGATATTTGTTTTAAACTTCAGGTATTTTGAAAATTTGTCTTTGGATTCTTCTAATCGATCCTGCAACCAGGTTATTATCTCTTTTATATCTTCAGGAGTTTTTAGCCATGGTGGAGGTGGGTTTGATTTGTTAACTTGACAATTATATGAATAAAGTTTAGTTCCTTTATCATTAATTTCTTTTAGATACTTGACGATATCTTCGTCAAAAAGGAATGCGGCTTCATTTGTTTTTACCCTGAACTCTCTAAGATCTTCATCCGTCACAACAAATCTTATTATGATTTTATTTAAGAGTTTTTGTAAGCCTTCATAAACCGAAAAACGTTTTTTATACAATTCAAGTCTAAGCCTGTCTCTATTGGTCTTGAACTGCATAAAAGCAATATAAGCTACTATTCCTGCTATGATCCATTTCATATCTTGTCGTAATCTTATAAAATAATTGGGCAGAATGGAAGGCTAAAGCCTTCCGCTACTATAGTCTATCTGGTACATACCGCGTACTACCTATCACATATTACCTACCTCTTCAAAGATAAACTGCCAGGTCTTTTTTGATGTAGTATTTCTTGTTGTATTTTTCCAGCAAATGAAATTTGTTTCAAAGGAAAATATATCAGGTGTTCTTCAAAATTGTACCCTCAAAGATAAAGTCATCGCCTTTTCTCATTGTTCTAAATGTTGAGAATTTAATGGCGTCTTTTACATTACATACACCAAGGTCGCCTATTGCCTCCAAACCTTTTCCCATAATCTTAGGCGCTGTTAATATTATCATCTTATCAACAAGATTTGCCTTGAGTAGAGAGGTGATTATGTCTGAACCGCCCTCTACCATTACTGAAGCAATCCCTCTTTTGCCAAGTTCTCTCAAAAGGTCTCTAAGACTGACTCCACCGTTTTTGTCTTTTTTCACTACCAATACTTCCGCTCCCAGGTTTTTGACTGCTGTCACTTTCCTGGAAGGAGCTTTTGATGTAGTGGCTATAGTTGTCAGATGTGAATTGTTGTCTTTCAGGATAGAAGACCTTAGGGGTATGCGAAGTTTGCTGTCAACTACTACACGTAAAGGATTCCTCCCTTTTGCGTATCTCACAGTTAGCTGTGGATCGTCGGCAATAATGGTACCTACGCCAACCATAATACAATCATTTACAGTACGAAGGCGATGAGTATACTTCCGTAACGTCTCAGAACTTATCCACTGAGAGTTTCCTGTTTTAGTGGCTATTCTCCCATCCAATGTTTGGGCATACTTTACGGTTACATAAGGAATCCCGGATTTTATAAATTTGAAGTAATGCTCATTTAATTGTCTACATTCATCTTCGAGTATTCCAACGTCAACCTTTATGCCATTTGATCTGAGAGTCTTAATCCCTTTACCATTTACCCTGGGATTTGGATCAGGCGTACCAACAACTACTCTTCCTATTTTCTCTTTGATTAATGTCTCTACGCAAGGGGGCGTCTTCCCGTAGTGACAACACGGCTCTAATGTAATGTAAAGTGTTGCACCTTTGACATTACCATTTGCGTCCTTAATAGCATTTATCTCAGCATGCCAATCACCATATTTTTTATGATAGCCCCTACCCGTAATCCTCCCATTCCTTACGATTACGGCGCCAACTAAAGGGTTAGGACTTGCCTTCCCAGTCCCTTTTCTGGCAAGGCGAATTGCCTCCCTCATGAAATGATTATGATCAAATGTCTTTTTCTTCATAGAAAAGCAATGTCAGTAAAGATATTTATGTCTAAATTGAGCGATTTATATATCTCCACTTGTCATTTCTACTCCTTCACTCCTATCATTTTTACCCCGCATTTTGCTTTCAGCAAGAAAGCAGCGGGGCCGAGTCCTTTGCTTTGTGTCATTCTTAGCTGAGGCGAAGAATCTAGTTTTGGCTCAGAGCTTGCCCTGAGTACAACGAAGGGATAAACTCCGTTAGGAATCTTTTTTTCGTTCAGGACAGGCTCCGGGAAAAATCTTAACACTTGCCGTTGTAGAAGATTTCTCGCTACACTCGAAATGACAAACCGAAACGAGTATTTTCACCTAATGAATGAAGATAATGATTATGTTATGTCTAATAATTTCAACGGAATAACAATAAAATGAAAAATAAATCGCTCAATTTAGGTTATGGTAAACTAATTAAACAAATCCCCCTTTTTCCCCCTTTGGAAAAGTGGGATTGTTGGGCTTGTTCCCCCTGCCCGACGGATGGCAGGCGGGCGAACGAGCTTTATGAAGTCTGATGTAAAATCAGAAGGCTGATGAGGGCATCAGCCCCTACATTTTTAATCAAGAACCCCCTGAATCTAATATAGATTCCCAATCCCAACTGAGTCGGATCTTGAAGCCACTCCAAGGGGCGTCATGCCCGAGGCAGATCCGCCTAGGCGGACCTCGGGCGACAAGTTGGGAATGACATGGGAGAATAACACCTTAATTATTTCGTTCACTATAGTAAAGATGTTTTTTTATGTCTTCAAGCTCTGCTTGAGTAATTAGTAAGAGTCGTAACAGGCGGGAAAGCCTTTTCAAGCTTCATTCCATTCTTGCGGTTCTCTAAGGGTACGTAATAAAATAAATACACCGCCTTTATTTTTAACAAGCGCTTTTATATACTCTAATCACAATAAATTATAAAAGTTATTCATTACATACCCTAAACTGCTCCCATAATCTATCAAATCTGCTCTCGTAAATCATCTCGTAAAGATCCATCCTGTCAGGATATAGTTCTTCACATCTTTCACGTACCTTTGATTTTTCTATCACAATGTCAATCTCCGGATAATCAGAAATCAAGATAAGTGAACAAACACGATCTGCCATACGCTGGAGTTCTTTCATCTTTTCTCTTTTTCTTTGTTCCCTTATTCTCATCTTTTTCACCTCACAATCAAACCTGTAATCCCAGATTTGTACTGCACCAATTTCTAAAATTCATTGTAGCCTCAGGTCATGCCAGTCGCCTGAGGTGACCCTTGCGGCAGAATCCAGACCCGACTTTCTGGCTGTAGGTAGATCTGTTCGCCACAGCGAATCTGCCTCGGGCACGACCTTCGGCACGACTTTTTACCTGCGTTTATTAACACCTAATGAGTTGATAAGACTTTCCTATAAATGACGCAACCCTTCGATACGCTCAGGGCAGGCTCTAAAGTGTTTGTGCAAAAATGTCATTCTGAGGCGTTAGCCGAAGAATCTCGATTTCGTAACCTATTGTGAATATTAGATTCTTCACTTCGTTCAGAATGACATAGCGGGTGTTTTTATGACTTTTTGCACAGGCTCTAAAGGTTGCGGCTACTTTTTTGGTGTCATTCTGAACCAGGTCATAAGAGAGATACTGAAATAAATTCAGCATGACATTTTTCAGGATCTGTAACTATGGGTTTTAATAAAGACATAAGATTCCCGATCGGAGCCGGCCCGTCCGCCTATGGCGGAGAATGACAATGTATTGTGCTCCCTGTCATTCCCCCATGGTAAGCAGACAGGGAATCTGATCCTGACTTTCGTCAGGACATGTTTTCATAATTCGTGTTGCTGCAAAGTGGAATGTGCATTCAATATGTTTATACATGTATAATTATAGTTCTATACTTTTGAATATATATTTTTTGTGTGATTACTATAACAAAAGGATATTTATGGAGCGAGTTGCTTGCGTGGAGACACTTTGAGCAGTTCAAGCATCTTTTCCGTATCTGTTGTAGGCAGCTTGCAGGCATAGTCAAGGCAGACATAAGCAGTAGCTTTGCCGTCAATACTCGATTGGTCCTTTGTAAATTCGGCAAAGCGAATGATATCGGGAGATTTCTGATCATCCGGTTTAAGAAGTACTACCTTGTTAGGTATAAAATGCCTCCTGATGGTATCTAACATGTCCTTTGTGTCACTTGCCTGTGGGTCACCAACTATGACAATCTCATAAGAAGGGCCTATCCCAAAACCGAGTGCAACCATCAATTGCGTATAACCAGAAGGCATATTTGCCACATCACTGGAAAAGGCAAGCATAATCTTTATTGCCTTCTTTTCGAGATCAGAATCTGCAGTAATTCGCGCCAGTCTGAGTAAGTTTAACATAGCCACAGAATTGCCAGACGGTATGGCGCCATCATAAATCTCTTTCTGCCGAACTATAAGGTCTTCGGCATCAACTGCCGTAAAATAAAAACCACCGTTTTGATCATCCCAAAAATATTTTACCAATTCCTTGTTCAGGTCCAACGCCGTCTTAAGGTAACCGGTGTCAAAGGTCGTCTCATATAATTCCAGTAAACCCCAAATCAGGAAGGCATAATCATCTACATTGGCCAGGATAGCGGCCTGTCCATCCCGATAACGGTGCAGAAGCCTTCCATCCGGTCGGCGCATAGTTTCAAGGATGAAATCTGTTGCACGCCCTGCTGCATCTGCATATTTTGGCTCATTGCAGACCTGAGCTCCCTTTGCCAGCGCAGCTATCATTAAACCATTCCAGTCTGTCAATACCTTATCATCCCTATGCGGGCGAACCCTTTCACTACGAACTGTAAAGAGTTTTCGTCTGGCTGTCTCTATGCGCATTTTAAGATCTTCCACTGATGTCTTCATCTTAAAGGCAATCTCCACGAGAGACTTTTCAAGATGTAATATGTTAGCACCCGTACTCTCTGCAGTGGCCTCTTCCGTAAAATTACCAGTCTTTTCAATGTTAAACACATTTATGATTAAGTCTGCCTCTTCCCCTTTGAGGACCTGGCGGATCTCTTCCTCTGTCCAGACATAGAACTTCCCCTCCACACCTTCACTGTCAGCATCTTCGGCGGAGTAAAATCCACCCATCGAGTCTGTCATATCACGCAAGACATAAGAAAAAATTTCCTTTGCAGTCTCGCCATATTCCTTTTTCCCTGTCGCCTGATATGCCTCTATATACGCAATCGCCAGCATGGCCTGATCATAGAGCATCTTCTCAAAATGTGGTACAAGCCATCGGGAATCTGTAGAATATCTGTGAAAACCAAAACCTACGTGGTCATACATACCGCCATTTCGCATGGCTTGAAGAGTCTTTTCCACCATCCCTAAGGCCTTCTCATCATCCATACTTTGCCAGTAGCGAAGTAAGAAGAGAAGGTTCTGGGGACTTGGAAACTTTGGTGCATTAGCGAAACCACCATACCGCTCATTAAAGCGACCGGCAAGCTGTTTATATGCAGTTCTCAAGGTGGATTCATCAAGTTCTGAACCCCTAGAACCAATAGAAAGTTGATTCAGTCCAGCCGTAATCTGATCAGCGGATTTTAGAATCTCGTCATGTTTTGTTTGCCACACCTCTTTGATACGTGGTATCAATTCCAGCATACCCATCCGTCCAAAACGGCTCTCTTTCGGTATATAGGTACCGGCAAAGAAAGGTTTTTTATCAGGAGTCATCAAGATAGTAAGCGGCCATCCACCACTGCCAGTCATCATCTGACAGACACGCATGTAAATGTTGTCTATATCCGGTCGTTCTTCTCTATCGACCTTAATGCAAACAAATACCTTATTCAGCAATCTGGCAACCTCTGGGTCCTCGAATGACTCGTGTGCCATTACGTGGCACCAATGGCAAGTAGAATATCCAATGGAAAGAAAAATAGGTTTATTTTCCTTTCTAGCCTTCTCAAACGCTTCTGGCCCCCATGCATACCAATCTACAGGGTTATGTGCATGTTGGAGTAAATAAGGACTCTTTTCATTTATGAGTCGATTGTTGTGCTTCTTGGCACCGTTATGTGTGGATTTATGTTTCATGTTTTTTATCTCTGAATCAGAAGATAGTACTACCGGCGTTCCTAAACATATTGCTAATGCCACGAGCCCAAATACAAATATTGACATAAACCTGAACATATATATCATATTTCCTGCTTTTATATTTTTTATGCCTAATACACTACTAAGTACAGCACTAAGTACAGCGCTTTCATATAGTCGTTCTGAGTACAGTGAAGAATCTATTACACCAAGGTCAAGATTCTTCCCCGCCTACCCTGTCCGTTCCTGCCTTGCCGGCAGGCAGGCGACAGGCGGATATTAGTCGGGCAGGGGTCGAAAACTTCCCTCAGAATGACAAATTCCCGTAAACTGCCCCTCACCATATTATACCTTTTGAACCTCATATTCGTTATAAAAAAGGATATCTTCAAGTTTCCTTTTAGGTACATGCAGGACCCCTGCTTCATCCTTCCAATATTTAACTGTATCCTTCATTTCCTCTAATTGGGGAGATTCGTTACTACATCCAAGGGCAAGGACTGAATCTATATTGACATGTTCCGGGAGCCTCAAAATACTCCTTAACTTATTTATGTCTATTGCACCCAACCAACAGCTCCCGATACCTTCATCAAGGGCAACGAGTATCATATTTTCTATGGCTGCTGCAGCATCCCTTTCACAGCTACCCGAATTCTTTTTTTTATTAGCAAGCACTACGACATAAGCTACCGGTCTCTGGCCCGGTGGGGGATTGCCTGCCGGAGAAATATACCCGGCCCACTTCAATGTCCTAAAGACCTTCTCAACAAGATCTGTTTTGTCAATAACCATATACTCGATGGGCTGTAAGTTGGCGCTCGAAGGGGCCAATCTTCCTGCATTAACAATCTTTTTCAGGATTTCAAACGAAATGGGCCTCTGCTTAAAGCGTCTGATAGTACGCCTCTTTACGGTCGTCTCATAAACGTTCATTTTAGTTTATAGTTGAGGTATTGTCTTGCAGAAAAGTAGGTTAAATGTAAATTGAGTAATTTATATTGCATGTCAATATAACCGCAGGCTTAAGGCAATCTTAGATTGTCCGCCTGCGTTTCCCATCATCCGATAAGTTTATGACAATTTTATATAACTCACGCAACCTGAAGGTTGCGGCTACTCGCCCGAACGTACCGTTCGGTACGGGCGGGCAAAAACCGTTCAATTTAGATTAGAATATATTTAATGACGTGAGCAAATGTAAATTTATT
Organism: Candidatus Scalinduaceae bacterium; assembly: GCA_046757465.1. Classification (GTDB taxonomy): domain Bacteria; phylum Planctomycetota; class Brocadiia; order Brocadiales; family Scalinduaceae; genus Scalindua_A. Next base: position 12,342 of record JBHHYH010000028.1, read on the forward strand.
AAAAAGGTGTCCCCCCTCACCCTTCCCTCTCCCCCAAGGGGAGAGGATTAAGGTGAGGGGGGATTAAAAAGCTTCACGCCCTCCTGCCGTCGGGCAGGGGATATTTATGTATAATAATTAAGCCTGCTTAGACCTTGCCGTATTCCTTTCGATCAAGATATCTGATTTCCTTTGAAGATGCCGTTATATAATTGTCGCTTCCGAGATAAAGCGCCAGTTTAATACGTTCTATATCTAATACACCATCTTCCTTGAACAATCCATCCTCTACATGCAACGCAACAATTTCACCTACGAACCATTCATGGTCTCCATAGGTATGATGGTCAAACAATTTACACTCATAGGCAGCATAGGCGTCTTTCAATATAGGTGACGTTATCTTACCCGGAGGTTCGGTTTCTATATTAAATCTCTTAAATTTATCCACCTTACTCCAGTGACTACCACCCACCCGTGCAATTAACTCTGCCTTTTTCAGGGGCAAAAAATTCAAGGCAAATTCTTTAGCCTCTAATATTAATTTATAACTATCACGGGCTGGCGAAATAGACACACCGCAGAGCGGAGGTTTGAATGAAAGTGTAGAGTGCCAGACTACAGTCATTGCATTATCCCTACCGTTAGCATGTACAGTAACAATTGTGGGTGTCGCTATATGACAACGGTAAAAACCACTTAATCCTTCCATTATTTTTTTAGGCATCGTTTGCCACAATCTTTGATCAAACCTTCATGCCACTAAGTAGCACCACGAAGGATGTAAATCTAGATTCCCTGTTTGCTGACCAGGTAGGCTGTTCCTCGGGAATGACACATAAATTTAATTGGGGAAATAACATAGGGACTACAAATTGTCATTCCCGACCTAGATCGGGAATCTATTTTCGTATCAAATTAAATAATATGTTTCCACATTCTAAAAGGTTGCCTGTTATCTTCTATTATTTTTAATTAGACTCTTTACGATTTCACTTTCTTCCTTTGCTTTGTCATGCAAGCCAACATTTATATATGTCTTGCCAAGATTATTGTGTGCGCTTATATAATTCGGCTTTAGTTCTATAGCCTTTTTAAACTCATTAACGGCAATACCATATTTACGTTGTTCAAAATAAACAAAACCAAGATTGTTGTAAGCTTCTGCAAAATCAGGCTTAATCTCAATCGCTTTTTTGTACTCATCAATTGCCTTGTCATGCATCTCCATTTTGAAATAAAGATTTCCCAAGTTTGTATGAGATACTGCAATATTTGGATTAAGCTCTAACGCCTTTTGATATTCTTCCATAGCGTCATTAAACATATTATATGTTTCGTATGCAGCACCCAGATTCGTATGAGTCTCTATCCGATTTGGTTTGATTTCCAATGCTTTTCTGAAAGACTCAATAGCAAGGCCGAAATCCCCTTTCTGATTATAAATACAACCCAGGTTAAAGTGTGCCTTTTCGAGATTGGGAAAGATGCTTATTGCCCTCTTATATTCTTCGATTGCATCATCAATCCGTCCCTGTTTCCAATGAATAGTACCTATATCATAATGCTCTTCTGCATCTTTAAGTTTACCACTGCAGCCAATATTCAAAGTAATAAAAACCAGGGACAAGACCAATATAATATTATGAGTCAACAAATCTCTTTTCATTTTTATTAATCCCATAATTGTGTACTGAAATACCTGTTACCAGTATCAGGAAATACAGTAACAATCACACCTTCATTTATCTCCCTGGCTAGATCTATTGCGCCTTTCATAAACGCACCGGAAGACTGCCCAACAAAAAGACCCATCTCTCGAGATAAAACATTACACATCTCCCTCGCATCCTCAGAGGTTATATAGAATTTACGATCTTCTATAAAATCATCCTTATAAATCTTTGGTTTTATATACTCTGAGCCCATTGGTTTTAGCCCCTCAATCCCCGGAAAATCTTCAGGCTTTATAACATATATCTTTATGTCCGGATTATGCTCCCTTAATCTCTTCCCAACACCCATCACCGTGCCACCAGTACCAATACCACAAATAAAGTGTGTAATACTGCCCTTAGTTTGCTCCAGAATTTCCTTCCCTGTCGTATCATAATGAGCCATTGGATTATTTTCGTTTGCATATTGGTCTGGCATATAGTACTTGTCTGGATTTTCTTCTAACAACTCATGCGCCTTTCTTATGGCCTCATCATAACCCTTTACAGGATCAGTAATGATAATATTTGCTCCGTAAGCCCTGATGCTTTTTTCCCTCTCTTCACTTGCATTACCAGGCATAACCAGTTCTACTTTATATCCCAGTGCAGCGCCTATCATAGAATACGCTATCCCTGCATTTCCAGATGTAGAATCCAAAATGATCCTATCGTGAGTCAATTCTCCAGACTTTATCGCCTCTCTTATCATTCTCAATATCGGTCTATCCTTTATAGAACCTCCCGGGTTGAAACACTCAAGTTTTGCGTATATTTCTACCTTATCGGATACATCTTGAGGAGTATTAACCTTTATTAAGGGTGTATTTCCGACATATCGCAAAATGGTATTCTCTATCTTCTCATCAATATCCAGACTTTCAATTTTTCCGTTCATCACTTATATATATACTTTCTATAATTTACTTACATGTTAGTCTAGTTTGAAATTACCTTCAGAATCCGATTGAAATCTATATTATAGTAATGACCGCAGCTATGTCAATCAATCTTACTACCGTATTACTACCATTGATTTCTAGCCCTACGGAATATGCTATTCCCCCCGTATAATAGATATCTTTCAGCTAACAGTTTATTCGGATTTGTTTCAGGCGAGTGTTTTGGCAGGGATGTTCCTCAATTCTGGAACATTTATGGTTGAAGCCTTACAGAAACGAGTGGTTTTAACAAGTGATCCAAAACGCTTACGAGGTGATTAATCTCTTTAGTCCTTGTTCTGTCACGTCTTGGATTATTCTTTTATCTTCTTTATTCGATTTTGTGTATAGGCATCCTGTAATGCAATATATGGATCGATGGCCGGTTCTACTATATTCTCATAAGTCTCTCCTTTGTCTATGGAAACTTCATTAAGAGTGTCGTAGCCTTTGGCGCCCGTACTCGCAAAGGGGCTGACGAAAAAGGATAGAAGGGTTAAGGGGTCCAAAGCCACGTCTCCTACAAATCCTATAGTATCACGCACATTGGAAGGGCCAAGGAAAGGCCATTCAATAAAATAATTCGATCCCATCCCGTATTTACCAAGTGTCTGGCCAAAGTCTTCATCTTGTTTATTCAAGTGAAAGAACTTTTTGGCCGGATCTGAAAATCCACCTACTCCTATGGTGCTATTAATTGTAAGACGCAATAGCTCCGTACCAGCGCCTTTGAATTTACCCTGGAAGAGACAATTGAAAAAACGGACAGGCGTTCTGATGTTTGCGAAAAAATTCCTTATACCTATCCGCGCCTTTTCCGGTACTACTGCATTATATCCTTTGTATACCGGTTTAAACCCATAATAATAAAGCTTGTCATTGAAGCCAAAGATGCCACGGTTATACGGCCGGATCGGGTCTTTAACGAAAGTTGTTTCTAGTTCCACATCGACATCTTCTAATTCCTCATCTTCATCAATTGTATCTTTGGCAGGATCTTTCGCTTCGCTTACGGTTTCAACAGTTGTTTTTGGTTCCGCAACAATATCTTTCGATTCCACATCTTTATTAATTGATTCTTTGGCAGGAACTTTCTCATCGCCTACGGTTTGCTCAGTTTTTTTCTCAGAAACAGATGAACTTTCAACTCCCACATCAGCCCACACTGATGTATTATATAAAAAAATCGTCAAAACAAAAAAGATCGTTAATAAAACGGCTTTCCCCATTTGTTTCCTCCTGTTAAAGTACCATATAGCTTTTAATAATATTTTCCTCAATCCGTAGAGGTTTTCTTACTTTTTTTCTTCTGCATTTTTTGAACCAAATCTTCATATGAAGATTTAACCAAAATATTATTGAATTGGCTACGGTAATTATTGACCAGGCTTACGCCTTCGATAATAACGTCGTAAATCTTCCATTTCCCACCGTTATTGAGCAGACTAAAATTCACAGATATTTCTTTTCCTGTCTTTGTGATAAATGTGCTTTGCACTTTGCAACGGTTACCGTTTTGTCTTTCTCTTAGATAGATAATTTTTTCACCAGAATAAGTATCTGTTTTCCCTATGTAGGTATCTTTAAGGATGCTGGTAAATAATTCCACAAATTCACCTTTCTGCTCATCAGAAAGTTCTCTCCAGTGCTTTCCAAGAGCTCTTTTAGACATCTCTTTAAAATTAAAGATGGGTGAAATCTCTGCCCATAGTTTTCGCTTACGTTCCCCAAACTTTTCCTTCCCACTCAAGGAAGGGTCTTTAAGAATTGTTAAACCCCTGTCTATAGTCTTCATAACAAGGTCTCCCGGCTCCCCTGCCCATAGAAGAGCGGATGTGAACGTTATGAGAAATATACCAACAAAAACTTCTAATATAATTTTTCTACATTTCATTTCTTTTCTCCCCTCTATGTTATCGTCGTAAGCGCAACATTCTTTAATTCTTACACAAACAGTAAATTAATTTTTTGTTAATCTCGAACTTAAGACAAACTCCCGCTTTTTATTTAACTTTACCAAAAACAAAATTTCCTATCAACTTTTCTAAATCAATAGGTGGTTCTGTCTCAAACATCATACCTCCAGGTTGTATCAATATGTCTGAAGCTCCGGGCGTAATCTCTACATATTTTTCTCCCAGAAGACCTTTGGTACGGATAGAGGCAATAGCATCTTCCTGTAATTCTATATCGTCTCGAATCAATAAGGTGGTCACAGCTTCATAATTATCCAGTCTAATACTATCGACCTTACCGACTTCAACTCCGGAAATTTCCACCACGGTATTATTTTTGAGTCCTTTAACAGTGCTAAAGATGGCCTTTACCGAATAATAATTTTTACCTAACAGGTTAACCTTTCCAAGTTTTATAGAAATATAAGCCAGGCAAAGTAAACCTGCAATAATAAAGATACCAACAGCAATTTCAACACCAACTCTCCTCATAATTATCACCTTTCAGATTATTAGGAACCAGCCCGACATTGCCCGCCCGCGCCGGTACCTGCCCGAAAGACATGTCAGGCGGACGGACGGACCATTCCCGCAGGCATGTTCATTTTATGGAAATAGGACCTTCCAATTCTCCATGAACGAACTGATGAATTATAGGGTCTTTTGAGACCTCCATTTCTTCAGGAGTACCACTAGCAATAATTTTGCCATCATATAACATAGCAACACGATCCACCAGAGGAAAAATTGCCGGAATCTCATGCGTCACTATAATAGCGGTAAGATTATGACGCTTTTGACATGCTCTTATCATATTATGGATTGCCTTACCGATTAAGGGATCAAGGCCGGTTGTCGGTTCATCAAACAGGATGATCTCAGGATTCAGAACCATACAACGAGCAAGGGCTACCCGTTTTTTCATTCCCCCACTGATCTCAGCTGGATATTTATTCTCTGCACCCGACAGGCCTACTTCGGCTAACTCTTCCAATACCGTTTCACGGACTTGAGAAGCTTTCATCTTTGTCTTTTCCCTGAGAGGAAATTCCACATTTTCAAAAACTGTAAGGGAATCAAAAAGCGCACCTCCCTGAAAGACAATACCGAATCTTTCCTTTAATCGTCTAAGTTTTCTTCCTCTGAGCCTACTGACATCTTGATTATCTATCAGTATTTTACCCCTATCTGGTTTCAACAGGCCAATTATGTGCTTTAACAGCACTGATTTTCCTCTACCACTGCCTCCGATTAAGGCCAGGGTCTGCCCTTTTTCCACCTTTAAGTTGATACCCCTAAGTACTTCAAAATCGTTAAAGTTTTTGTATAAATCAACAACCTCAATCATTACTAATTCTTTTTTAAGCCACCAATATAGACGTCATAAAATAATCCCATATCAGGATGACGACCGAAGAAAGTACTACGGCCTGAGTTGTCGCCTTGCTTACGCCTTCTGCTCCATATCCTGTAGAATACCCCTTGTAACAGCTTATCCATGTTATCAAGATGCCGAAGCTCAGGGATTTATACAATCCTTCGAGAATATCTCTTGAGTCAACAAAATCTCTAATCCCACCAAAATAGGTTCCACCGGATAATCCCATCAATCCCACTCCCACAGTATATCCCCCAAAGACACCAACTACTACAAATATAAAATTTAAGAGAGGAAGCGATATTATACCTGCTATTAAATTAGGAATGATCAGATACTTGTATGGATTAAGCGCCATGGCATCAAGGGCATCAATTTGTTCGGTTATTCTCATGATACCAATCTCCGCCGTCAAGGCAGAACCCGCGCGTCCAGTAACCATCAAGGCACAAATAACCGGCCCCAGCTCCTTGATTAATGATAAGGCTACTACGGAACCAAGCCTAGCTTCAGCACCAAACTTGACCAAGGTGTAATAAATCTGTAATGCCAAAACCATCCCTGTGAATGTACCGGTGAGGAGAATTACTAAAGTGGTTTTTACACCAATAAAACTAATTTGCTTAATAATTCTTCGTAACAAATACGGTGGGAATACCATCCAGAAGAAGGACTCAGCAAGAAACAATCCCATTCTGCCCATTTCCCTGACAATATTGATGACAAAGGCTCCGGTAATCCTAAACGGAGCAAAGATCACGTTCATTTATATTTAAGATATCTCCTGCCAAATCTTCTATTAAGGCGTAATTAAATCATCTATGGAGAAAGTTGTCAAGAGGAGAAAATATATTCATTAATAAAACGTATCCTTCTGATAAGCAAAACACTTTATTTTGACAATAGACCTAGAAACAAAAACGGAAATTGTAAAGTTCATATACCTGGCCTGGGGTACGATTGAGATGCAGTAATACATCGCAGAATTTGTTCACAATGTAGGTTAACAATGTCTAAATATTAAAAACTCTTAAAAAAACATTGACTAATGGGGTACAGCACATGAGTATTGCCAAAAACTCAAATATCTACGAAAAGAAGTTTTTTATATCTGGGAATCCGAGTTAGTAATGGTTTATGACATTGTAATAACAGTCTCTTTGCATTGCCTCAAGACCCAAGTCCTCTATTAATGATATTATTTCCTCTTTTTTCATGCGATAGTCTATCCCAGCTGCTTTCACTACATTTTCCTCAATCATTGTACTTCCCATATCATTAGCTCCAAATCTTAACGCAAGTTGAGCAATCTTAGGGCCCTGTGTCACCCATGAAGCCTGGACGTTGGGTATATTGTCCAGGTATAAGCGTGAAATCGCAAGAGTTCTAAGATAATCGAATCCACCAACTTCGAACCCTACTCTTTTTTCCGTAGATAGTAGTAGGGCAGTATTCTTTGGTTGAAATGTCCATGGTATAAATGCGGTAAACCCCCCTGTCTCATCCTGAAGCTGTCTGATTTTTTCCAGATGAATAATCCTTTCTTCCAGGCCTTCGATATGTCCAAACATCATTGTCGCAGTACTTCTTATACCCAATCCATGCGCTTCCTTCATTACCTGAAGCCACTCACTTACAGAACATTTATGAGGACTTAACAGGCCCCTGCATCTATCTGTGAGTATTTCCGCTCCTCCGCCAGGGATTGTATCAAGGCCCGCATCCTTTAATAAGATTAAGACTTCCCTTATCTGTAAATTATTCAACTTTGAAAAGTAAACTATTTCCGGAGGAGAAAATGAATGAATATGTATAGTAAATCTTTCCTTAATCGACTTTAGAAGGTCTACATAATAGTCAAGCTTCAGGCCAGGATGCAGGCCCCCTTGCATTAAAATTTGCGTCCCTCCCAGTGATATTGTTTCCTCTATTTTCTTGAAAAGTACATCTTTAGATAACACGTAACTCTCCTTGTTATCTTTTTCCCTATAAAAAGCACAAAATTTGCAACCGGAAATACAGACATTGGTATAGTTTATATTACGGTCTATGATGTATGTCCTGTATTGTTCCGGGTGAAGTTTTTGGCAGAGTCTATCTGCTGCAGTACCCAGCCCTATTAAATCGAACGACTTAATAAGGTTTACACCCTCTTCAAAAGACAACCTTTTATCGGAATATACTTTGTCTACCACATTGTTCATTATAGAATTCAATCTTAATTCCCTCACTAACCTCGCCCATTTCCATTGCGTATTTGTAAAAAGATTTAAGGCCCTTTATTTCTTGCTCGCCTAAATCGTACCTAATTGACTCCTTAAGATACCTAAGGCAACGATCTTTTCTTAACTTAAGTCTCTCGGCCTCAAGACATGCTATTTTATTTAAGGACTTTAAGCCACGTTCTTTTGCATCAGTTAAAAGTTTCTCAATCCCATGTAACTTAGATTTTGACCTGGTTACCCAGAGGGCATAAACAAAAGGTAATCTCGCTAATTCCTTCCATTCCTTTCCCAGGTCTAAAACGGTAAAATCCTCTTCCTGTAATTTTAAGGCATCGTCGCCTATTACGAGGAATGCATCAGCGTATTCATTAAAAATCTTACTTTTATCTTCCAGCGTTATAAACTCCGGTTTCATCGAATACCTTTTCCAAAGAATGATTTTAGTAAGAACGCAGGAAGTTAAAGAATCTTTGTCAAGTGCAACAACCCTAATCTTTTCAACCGCAGGAGTTTTAATAAAAAGTTTTACACTTTCTACTGGGCCGTTTGAAGAGATAGAACTTCCAGGAATAATCTTGTAATCATTACCTCTAAAGTAGTTCACAGAGGGCATTAGTATTACGTCCAATTGGTCTTTCTCAAGCCTTTCCGGTAATGCAGATGGGACATCGTATAATAAATCTATTTTATCAGATTGTTTTTCAAGTCCATATATCAATGGTTTTGCATTCGCATATGGGACAACACCAATCTTGAGCTTCACCATTATATTACGCTTCTAAGTAAGAATAATAGTCTATTTAATCACAATAACTTTTTTCGAGGTTAAACGGGAGAGATTTTCTGCGTATGAGAGAATCTCTTCTTCCTTAGGATGCCTGTCGAAGTAAAATTTACCCAGATCTTTACCTCTTAGGCTCAATAACCAATGCCCTGCACGTATCTTTTTGCCTGACTCCTTTGCTCTCATCATAGCAATCGTTTTACTCTTGCATATATTTTCTATCAGGATTTCCTCTATCTTGGCAAAGGGAATTCTAATTCTTCTAATAGGTATGTAAAAAAATCTAAAGCGTATACAAATCTCTTCAAGTCTTTTATCCACTACTATGTTCTTATCATAAAAGAGCAATAATAATCCAAGTAGAGGAAAAATAAGAAACGAACCAACAATAGCAAAAAACAGCACTTTATCTGAAATGGCAGGTGAATTATACAATATCAACAAATATATGCTTGCTGCTTTGTACATAACAAGAAAGACAAGACTTAAACCTAAGAGCATGCTCCCCATTGCCTTGGGAAATCTAGAACGTTTTAGGAACATTCTGTTATCATCTAATTCTGCAATCTTTAGGGTTACAACCAATCCCATAATATTTTCCTCCTCCTCCTCTTTTTTTTATGTAGATTTTAGCCTGTGTCCGTAATGCGTCAACTAATTTTTAAAAAATCTTGTGTTTTTGTATAAGGAAATTAAAATGGTTAAAGAATTCCTATAAACTTCCTGATGAGTTATTCCTCATTTTCCTGCTACAAAGGAGTAAATTATGCATAAGGTTAAATGGATTGAAATTGATCTTGATGCTGTTAGACATAATTATGGATCAATTAAAAAAAAGGTTGGAAATGGTATAAAGATCTTAGCGATTGTCAAGGCTGATGCATATGGACATGGCGCTGTCGAAGTCAGTAAGACACTGTTGAAAAACGGTGTAGATATGTTTGGCATAGCTGATCCAGAGGAAGGAATCGAACTTCGTGAAAATAATATAAATGCGCCTATCCTTCTCTTAAACCCCATTTTGCCGGAACAAACGGAAGAAGTCCTGAGACATTCATTGGGAATAACAGTCTGTAACCTTAATGCCGCAAGGAAAATATCTGAAATCGCAAAAGGTAGTCACTGCAGTACCAATGTTCATATAGAGGTTGATACCGGAATGGGGGGTACGGGTGTACATCCAGATGAAGCGTTATCTCTTATAAAGTCATTGTCGTTAATTGAAAATTTAACAATTGAAGGAATATTTACTCACTTCCATTCATGCGATGAAAAGGATAAATCATTCACTCATGAACAAACCAAAATCTTTAAAAAAACCCTCAAACAACTTGAGGGAGAGAAAATACATATCCCATTAATACATACTGCCAATAGTGCTGCCATATTAGACATGCCGGATTCGTATTTCAATATGGTAAGACCTGGGTTGATCCTTTATGGACTGCTTCCTTCGAACCACGTTTCAAAAGGTATTGACTTGAAACCCGTTATGAGCTTCAAGACAAGGATAATTAACCTTAAGAATCTTGATTCAGGGAGTACTGTCAGCTATGGCAGGACATTCAAAACATCAAAACCAGCAACCGTGGCAACGATACCTGTTGGGTATAAGGATGGCTTCAGCAGGTATTTTTCAAACTCGGGAAAAGTACTCATAAATGGAAAACATACCTCAATTATTGGTAGAGTATGTATGGACAGATGTTTCATAGACGTAACTAATGTACCTAATGTTAATATTGGGAGTGAGGTCGTATTGTACGGAAAGCAGAAAAACGAAACGATTTCAATCGAATCATCTGCAGAATCAATAGATACAATACCTTATGAAATTGTCTGTAATATCGGAAGAAAAGTCCCCAAAATATATAAGTAACGGAAAAAATCAAAATATAAGAAAAACATACATAACGTCATTAAGGTGTTAACATATTAGCAGTTATAGCAGTTTGCCTGTGAAACATTCCATATATCAAATCAAAATATAGTATCATACCCTTGAACATCGCATTATATGTTGTATAATATTAATATGTGCGATTGGGGAAACAAAAGCTGAGCACAATTACAGTTTTTCTAACAAAAAAACATTAATTTGAAGCGTTGACTTTTTTCTATAATATGATATTATAAGTAGATTTATATTACTTTTGTCATTTGGCTATGGCCCTATTTATTCCAACAGAGAAAATTTCCGAAATTCAGGGAACTTTAAACATATCTGACATTGTTTCTTATTATGTTCCGCTTAAGCAAACAGGAAAAAATCTCATAGGACTATGTCCTTTTCACCACGAAAAAACCCCGTCCTTTACAGTTAATGTGGAAAAGCAAATCTATAAATGTTTCGGCTGTGGGGAGGGTGGAACTATTTTTAATTTTCTAATGAAACAGGAGGGTATAACTTTTCCAGAGGCAGTTAAGGTACTTGCTGATAAAGCAAATATCAGGATTAATGATTTTAATACAACGGAAGGACATAAAGGGGCTAGCGTCCTTTACGAGGCCAATGAGCAGGCAATATCTTTTTTCAGTGAAATGCTGTTGAAAACCAAAGAAGGCAAAGGCTCAAGAGACTACCTCTCAAGTAGATTAATAAATGATGACTCTATTAGAAAGTTTAGATTGGGATATTCTCCTAATCGCTGGAATTCAATGGTAAACAAGTCAAAAGACTGGAATATAAGTACACAAGTACTTGAAAACGCAGGCCTTATATTAAAAAGACAGCCTAGTGGATTTTACGATCGTTTCCGTAATAGATTGATGTTCCCAATCTTTGATTTTCAAAACAGGCCTGTAGGATTTGGAGCAAGGGTATTAGACAACTCTTTGCCTAAGTATCTTAACTCGCCGGAGACTCCGATTTTTAATAAAAGCAAGTCATTTTACGGAATTAATTTGGCAAAAAACTCTATAATCAAGAACCGCAAGATACTGCTTATGGAAGGTTATACAGACGTTATAATGGCACATCAATGTGGAATAGATTGGTCTATTGCAATACTTGGTACGGCATTAACGCGTGAACACGTCAGGTTATTAAGTCGTTATTGTGACAAGGCCATATTAGTATTCGATGCTGATACAGCAGGGCAGAAATCCTCGGAAAGAAATTTAGATATATTTATAGAGGAAGATTTCGATGTAAGCGTTGTTCTTTTACCAGAAAATTATGATCCATATGATTTTCTCGTTAAAAAGGGTGCGAAAGAGTTTTTAGAGCAAGTGGAAAAGGCATATGATTTTTTCAGCTTTAAAATAAAACTTTCAGAGAGTAAGTGGGATGTGTCTTCTGTTTCTGGAAAGGCATCGGCAATAGACGATATTCTATCAACGGCCGTAAAAATTCCTAATATCTTAAAGCGTGAATTAACCATTAAGAAGATCGCTGAAGAGATGTCCATAGAAGAAAATGACTTGCGTAGGCATTTGACTAAGTTTAAGACTTTTAAAAGGGGCCAAACCGATAAAAATAAATTTCATGATCAAATAACGGGCAATTTAAGCAAATCACAATCAAGTACTTATAAGGCAGAAATGGAAATTCTTGGCATAATGATAAGTAGAAACGATTTAATCAAAAAGGTAGAATCTGATATAGGCTTTGATAGCTTTAGTAATGAGAAACTTCGAAACATTGCGGTTAAAATGTCTGAGATTTATTCTCAAAAAGGACAAGTGAAATTAAGCGACATTTTTCCTATGTTAGATGTTACAGAATTGACCAGGGATTTAATTGATACAATTTCGAAGCAAAGTACGCTAGAAGAATGTACTACCACAGGACAAGCCCAAAACAGTGAAAAGGCACTTAATGAATGTATTCGATTTGTAAAGAAAAGAAAAACTAAGGAAGAATTAAAACAAACAAAGAAAAGAATGCTGGTTTTAGATAAATCAATAGATTCTACGCAAGAAGCTGACAAATTACTTACCAGGTTCCACAAAAAGAATATTGATTTTCATTCTCTAAGAGAATCTGGATAAACAAACTTTATGTTTTTATTTATTAAATAGGGAGACTATTTAATGGAAAAACTGACCAATAAGATTAAGACTCTCGTACAAAAAGGTAAGGAAAAGGGGTTTTTAACATACGAGGAGTTAAATGACATCTTACCGGATGATACTCTAATGCAGCCCGAAAAGATTGATGAAATCTTAATGATGTTAGATGAGTTAGGTATTGATCTGATTGAAGAGACGGAGATAGAAACTCGTGATATAATAGAGACAGAAAAAGGGGGACCACATAGAGTAGAAGGCAGATTTGATGAAGTCGAAACCATTACGGAAAAGATTGACGACCCTGTAAGGATGTACTTAACTCAGATGGGAGAAATTCCTCTATTAACACGGGAAAAAGAGATAGCCCTGGCCAAGAAAATAGAAACAACGAGAAAAGGTTTTCTCAGAAAAATACTTAAATCCGACTTTTCACAAGAAGCTTGCTTAAAAATTCTGGAGGATATTACTAATGGCGAGCTTCCATTTGACCGTACATTAGCTATTAATGTGGAATTCGAGAATCACAAAGACAGGCTTCTTAAACAATTTCCAAAAAGGGCAAGAATATTAAAAACACTCTTAAAAAAGAATAAAGAAGATTATCATAAATTAAAACTAAGGAAAACAACCGTAAAAGATAGATTAAGACTACTAAGAAATATTAGAAACCGGCAGAGGAAAGGTGCGGCAATTCTTGAGGAATTAAACATCCGTACTAAGAAACTACAACCGATAGTGAAACGGCTGCAAGAAATATCTCTTGAAATGAACAATATTGAAAGGCAGATCAAACTACAAAGAAAAAGCAATAGAGGAAATGGAAGATTACGAGTTTTAAAATCCAGGCTTAGTGAATGCAAGAACTTGGCGCATGAATCCCCTGAAAAATTAAGACAACATGTTGAATCTATCGGAAAGATTTACAGAAAACATGAAGTTGCAAAAAGAGAACTTTCTAGTGCAAACCTGAGGCTAGTAGTAAGTATTGCAAAGAAATATAGAAATCGTGGTCTAAGTTTTCTGGATCTTATTCAAGAAGGAAATACGGGGTTGATGAGAGCTGTTGATAAATACGAATATAGAAGGGGTTACAAATTTAGTACTTATGCCACCTGGTGGATAAGGCAAGCCATCACTCGTTCAATAGCAGATCAAGCTAGAACTATCAGGATCCCCGTTCATATGATCGAAACAATGAGTAAAATAAGAAATGTCTCAAAAAAGCTATTACAGGAAAAAGGTAGAGAACCTAATATTGATGAAATTGCAAGGGATGTGAAAATATCTGTATCCGAGGCAAGGAGAGTACTGAAGATTTCTAGACATCAAATCTCCCTTGACAGAACCGTGGGAGAAAGTGACGATAGCGCTTTCGGAGACTTTATAGAGGATGATAAAGCAGAATCTCCAGTTTCAGCAGCGGCACAAGAGATGCTTAAGGAAAAGATAGAAAGTGTCCTTGATACACTTACATATCGGGAGCGGGAGATAGTTAAGCTTCGCTATGGTATAGGAGATGGTTATACTTATACACTCGAGGAAGTTGGTAAAAAGTTCATGGTAACCCGTGAAAGAGTAAGACAAATAGAAGCAAAAGCCGTCAGGAAACTACAGCATCCTGTTAGAAGTAGAAGGCTAGAGGGATTTTTAGATAGCGTTGGAGAAAAAAAGTAGAAAGCACAATGACAACATAATGTATATGTGTGTAGAAACTCTATGATTGAAAGAATAGAAGTATTAAGACGATTACAATTACTAAGAAATAAGATAGGAGAACTAGAAGAATTCAAGGAATATAGAAAAAAAGAGATTAAAGAAAAAAATAATCAAATAGAAAGTAAACGTGCACTCTCCGTGCAAAAACATGAAGAAATGTTATCGGCACAAAAAGAAATCGGCAGAAAAGAACTGGATTTAAAGACTGATGAGGAGCAAATAAATAAATTTAATGTCCAACTAAATACGATTAAAACAAATAAAGAATACAGCGCATTACGTTCTGAAATAGGCTGTAAAGAAGCGGATAAGTCCTTATTAGAAGATGAAATCTTAAACATGATGTCACGATTAGAAATAATTAGTAAAGAATATAAGAAATTGACAGAAGAATTAAAATATGATGAAGAAAAGTTAAGTGAGTTTATAAAAAGTGCGGATGAAGATACAAAAAAAACAGATGAAGAGATTGAAAAGCTACAGAACGATCAGGAAAAATATTCAAATCTGTTAGACGAAGACACGTTATATCATTACAAGCGATTGTCGAACAAAAAGGGTGGGAAAGCTATTGTAGAGGTAGCTGATAATGTCTGTGGCGGTTGTTTTATGAACATAACGTTACAAACTCTAAATTCACTCATAGGCGGCAAGGAATTAGTTCTTTGCCCAAATTGCAGGCGCATACTCTTTCTTAATGAAGAGTACCAATTCAGAAGCAGGTGAGATGGCCGCTCCATTTCTGACAATCCCAATTTTCCTACAATAGACATGGAGAGGAAAGTCCGAGCTCCATAGGACACAGTGCTCCGTAACACGGAGTGGGAGTGATCCCAAGGAAAGTGCCACAGAAAATATACCGCCCCGCTTCTTGCCCCAGCATCTTGCTTTCGCAAGAAAGCGCAGGGGCAGCGGGGTAAGGGTGAAAAGGTGGGTCTGCCTAAGGCGGATTAATGTAAGAGCCCACCGCTTCCCGAGTAATCGGGGAGGCATGGTAAACCCCACTGGGAGAAAGGCTAAATAGAGAGGCATAAGTGGTCCGCTTTTAAGCCTCCGGGTAAGCCGATTGATCTTGATGGCAACATCGAGACTAGATTAATGGTCATCTAAAACAGAACTCGGCTTATTTCCTGCTTCTGATATTAAAGAAGGTAATGATATAGATAACACACAAAAATATCTTGTTCTGTGTTATAACTACGATTAGATTGACTCAATATCAGCGATATATACCTCAGCAGCAGCACCTCTTTGGAGCAAATCAATACGTATCACAATCTTGTAACTTCCCTTCCTTTCAACAAGAATCCCCTCTACTCCCTTAAGTGGCCCTGATTTTACTCTTACCCTTGTACCTTTCTTAAGGTATGGAAAAGGATCTAATTTAACTTTACTTTCTATGATTGTCTTTATATCCAGAATCTGTTTGTCAGGTATCGGCGTTGGCCTGTCTGTGTCAGTGCCAAGTATTCTTGCCACTCCTCTTGTATATCTAATATTAGAAATATGTTCTTCATCTTCATCCATATGCACAAATATATATCCCGGGAAAAGAGGAATGTCTACAAACTTCTTCCTATCCCTCCTTCGGCTAAGCGTATTTATAAGAGGGAGAAATGTTTCGACCCCTTTATCACTTAAGAGCGAATCTACCTGCTTCTCATGTCTGGAGCGCGTATGGACCGCATACCATTTCATAGCTCGTCATATATTACGGATTGAATATAATTGGTCAAGTTGCAAATACGTTCCTTTTCAGTCACTAATTTACACCTGTTTTTTTGTGCAAGACATAAATTATAAAATTGGTTATAGAATTTCCAAAACATCCGAAATACTTTGACATAGAAATATCTTTCTGATACCATCCTAAGAATCAAATCCTACAAGAATCTGTAGCGTGTCCACCTGAATGCCACAGCCTGGCAGGTAGTTATGAAGCGTGAATAATATTGAGCTTTCAGTATGGTCGAAATACGAAAGATTATTAATGGTTTCAAACATGCATTTGCAACTGATGATACGGAACTTAAAGATAACGATGTTGTATTAATCAAAAAGCTCGCAGACTACGTAGTGCGGAGAAATATGTCTGTGCCCACTATAATGTTTCTTGAATCTGTTCGACCTTTAAATTTTTTAGGCAGCCAAGTCATGATCTTTTTTAAACCAATTCTTACACATTTCTTCTCCGCAAATGAATATAATAAACTAGCAGACATTTTAGAAAATAGAAAAGTTATAGACATACTTATAAGCGAAATAGAACAAAGAACCAAAAAAGGAAATTAAGTTGGCTCTGGTGAGCCGCCAAAAAGAGAAACCAATAGCATAATAATTAGAACCTGAACAATCCAGCCAATTACACAGACGGCTACAGCACGCATCGTTCCTGTGTAGTCGAGCGCTTGCCTTACTGCAATCACCATCGCCACCAACATCCAGACCGAAGCAACCATGAAGAAAACTCCCCCTTCTAGTCCCGGAATAATGCCTAATACCCGAATCAAACCCGGTGAGCTTGAGAAACCAATAGTTCTCAACAACTCGCCAATATCTGATCGGGTTTGAGGTTCCGGTAATATTTTCGTACCAATCAAGTAAATAAGAAACGCCCATATATACCACCCTGCCAGGGCTGCAATTGTCCCCAGCAGGACACCTGAGAGCCCTCCTCTTGATATATTTCCCAACCCTGCCGCGACACCTGAAAAAACCACAACCAACATGGCCTGACGCATTGCACTTTTATCAGCCTCTACTTCTTCATAAAGGTGGGCATCCAGCTTTGCAGCTCGAATAATACGATTTGTAAAATTACCCATTTTCCCTCCTAAATTTGTTCAAGGTTACGTACAATAAACTTCACTTTAAACTTAACGCCAAAATACATAGGGAAGTATAACATCGCAGAAAAATAAGATGGTGTGACGGGTGCCTCTCGGCCAACCAAGTCTTTCAGACAGATGCAGAAGAGTGTATTCAAACTTTACGCTTACGTTCTACATTCACCTTGTGAACCATAAATTGCCCTTTCACACACAATACGTTTGAGTTCTTGAGTAAACAAATATTTATCTCTCTCCTCTGGTGCCATCTCTTCTTCTCCAAGCCCGGTACCTTTGCTAACTTTTCTTAAACGGATACTTAGTTTTGATATTCTTTCAGTAACTTGCTCTACCCCTGCAAGGTCCTCAGCCAATTGCTTGTTTGCCTTTTCTATCTTCCTTTGCAACCCACCTTTTCCCTTTAATTCAGCAAGCTTTTCCCGTGCATTTTTTATCTCTTCAATGTCTTTGCTGCGGCGAATTTTCTCCTTTTTTAAGTCTCCATCAGTTTCTATATTACGAATTTCCTGCTCCACCTGTGAACGGGACTCTTCTATTTCTGAAACAGGGCATTCCCCCAATTCATTGATACGTTTATCAAGGCCTTCGTTCATGTGGTTAAGCTTGGCACGAAGACCCTCTATCTCAGCAATATAGCGTTTTATGGAAGCAGAATATCGTTTTTGTTTTTGAAAACATTTTGAACCTGCAAGCTCATCTTTCCAGAGGCGAACAGCCACGATACGTTTTTCAATTTCTCTTCTTATCTTATTCTTTTGGTTAATATCATGCTTGAGTTTCCTCATAATAGTTGTATTTGTGTTCTTCATCTCGTTTTCCTCCATTTCAGAATTCAGTTTAACTTTAATCTAAATCGAGTGATTCTATATTGAATGTAAGTTGCGTAACCCTTCAATACGCTCAGGGCAGGCTCTTCACCCTGTTAAATATCTACAATACAACTAATTAAGTTGTCTAAAGGTGCCGTTTAAATATTATAAGCACAGAGAATAAAACTTATTTAACAGGGTAAATGTTGAGGCTACCCACCAGAACGCACGCCTGGCCATGTTTTTCGGGCAGGTGCCATTCGGGCATAATCGCTCAATTTAGACTCAAGCGTATTTGCCCGCAAGCTATCCGACTGAATGATGTAGTCAGTCAGGAAGCTGTGGCTATCAAAATTTTTACAAACCACATATATCTTGGGTTAATCTCTTAAACCAACTCTATGTCATCCGACCCCATTAGACGTTCGCAATAGTGACACCTTATCTTTATCGGATTTTTATTTATTACGCGAAATTTGCTTCGTATATTCTGATGATTGCTAACACAATTTGGGTTGAAACATCTCAAAAATCCTTCTATGGCATCTGGAATAGCAACTTTAAATTTCCTAACAACTCCAGAATCCTTGATAATGTTCATAGTAGCATCTGGAGCAATTAATGCGATCTTATTTACTTCCTCCTGTGTCAGGCTTTTACCACCAATCTTTATGATACCTTTCTTACCTAACTTCCTACTTGACAGATTAACTCCGATAAGCACCACCTGATCTATATCCTGGATATTCAACATATTAGCAACTTTGAATGTACTCTTGCTTGCAATCTGATCAATAACAGTACCTTCTTCAATTGCCGAAACTTCAAGTTTTTTCATTGTATGGCGCCTAATACTGCAGCTAAGAGCGTTTCTCTTACCGGAATACCACTATGGGCCTGCTGAAAATACACTGCATAACTCGTTGTATCCAGACTTTCATCCATCTCTTCTACCCTTGGAAGCGGATGAAGTATCTTAAGGTCGTCTTTAACCTTAAGCTCGTCCATAATAGACTTACTGAGCTTGTAAAGACCTCTTACTTTTTCATACTCTACCGGGTCTGCAAACCGTTCCTTCTGTATCCTTGTACAATAAAGGATGTCAAGTTTTTCACTTACTTCGTATATAGAATCAACCTCATGATATGAAACACCCCTCAATTCTAACTCTTCCAGATAATCTTTAGGGATCCTGAGACTTGGCGGCGAAATAAAGTGCATCTCGGCATTAAAATGAGTTAGAGCGTATGCTAGTGAATGTGCGGTTCTACCATATTTTAAATCTCCCAAAAAACCAACCGATAAATCTTCAAGCACACCTTTTGCATTCTTTATAGTATAAAGGTCTACAAAGGTCTGAGTTGGATGCTGACATGCTCCATCGCCGGCATTAATCACAGGTATGCTTACGGAGTCAGCCGTAAGTCGAGAAGCGCCTTCAAGAAAATGTCTTAAGACGATAATATCACAATAACCCTCAATGATTTTAACGGAATCTCTTAACGACTCCCCTTTTACGGTAGAAGTTGTGCCAAGTTCATCAAACCCTATAACCTCTCCACCAAGTCGTTTCATCGCTGATTCAAAACTTAATCTCGTCCGCGTCGAAGGTTCAAAAAATAAATTTGCAAGCACCTTTCCTCTTAAAATATCAGGATAGTTTCCTTTCTCCATTCTCTTGGATAGGTTTAAAACATATAATATTTCTTCCTTTGTAAAGTCTAAAATGGAGATTATGTCTTTGTTTTCTAAACTTCCCATTACCCTATATTAGCTTATTTGCTTATAATTATTTTATGATATTATCAAAGTGGGTTTAACATGACAAGGAAAAAACGCCTGAAAAATAATGGCAAGTAGTGATTTTAGAAATATTTACATTCAAATTATATTGATATAATCCTGGGTGTTTGTTATATTAACTTTCAATTGAAAATTCTTAAATACAGCAAATTATAACCATAAAATATAATGAAAACTGTTAATGTCGGTTTGATAGGATTTGGTACTGTTGGGTCAGGCGTAGCAAAGATCCTCATAGAAAATCCGTCTACGTTTGCAGAAAAGCTCGATAGAAGGATTGTTTTAAGAGGCGTTGCAGATAGGAACATAGACAAAAGGAAAGAGTTAAATTGGTCTCGTAATATGGCTGTCACCCTGGATGCGGATGAGATACTTGATAATCCAGAAATAAACATCATTGTAGAGTTAATAGGTGGTATACACCCTGCAAAGGAAATTATCACAAAAGGACTCCAAAATGGTAAAGACATTGTCACTGCTAACAAGGCCCTCCTGGCGCTTCATGGTTCAGAACTCTTTCAAATTGCTCACAAAAGCGGCAGGAGTATCTCATTTGAGGCAAGCGTAGGCGGTTGTATACCCGTAATATCTGCGCTCAGAGACAGCTTCATCGCAAACGACATACAACGTATCTTTGGCATCGTAAACGGTACTACAAACTACGTATTAACAAAGATGACTAAAGAGCACTTAAAATACGATGATGCATTAAGAAATGCACAACAAAAGGGTTATGCTGAAAAAGACCCGTCAACCGACGTTGATGGAATAGATTCTGCACATAAACTCGCCATCCTCGCGAGGATGGGATTTAATTGTGACTTTGATTATGACGATATTTATGTTGAAGGTATTACTGATGTAGAGCTTAAGGATATATATTATGCTCATGAGCTAGGTTATACACTAAAGCTACTTGCTATCTCTAAGAAAGGTGATAACGGATTGGAACTCAGGGTAAACCCCACTTTATTACCTCATGAACATCCTTTGTCGTCCGTAAGCGGCGTGTTTAACGCAATATGCATTTGCGGAAATGCAATTGGTGAGACAATGCTCTATGGCCAGGGGGCAGGACAAATGCCAACGGCAAGCGCAGTAGTCTCTGATCTGGTTGATGTAGCTCTGGGAAGAGCAAAGTTAACGTTTGACGCAATTAAACCTCTCTCAGGAAGTTGTAAAAAAGCCAATGTACTTAATATATCGTCGATAAAGACGCGTTACTACCTGCGTTATTCTATTACTGATAAGCCGGGAGTTCTGGCAAAGATAACAAGTGTACTTGGAAACCACAATATCAGTATAGCTTCAGTCATACAGAAAGAAACAAAGGAAAATGGGTTGGTCCCCCTTGTGATGATGACGCATCTGGCCGAAGAAGGAAACCTCCAAAAGGCCCTCTTAGAAATTAATAACCTGGATGTGGTGAAAGGGAAAACCAGGTTTCTTAGAGTAGAAGAGACAGAAAGGTTAATCTAACAATATGAAGTTCTGTATCATCATTCCAGATGGGATGGCAGACTATAAACTGGAAAAGCTTGGTGGAAAGACACCACTAGAAGCTGCACGAACACCATTTTTAGATAGCATATCATATAATGGGTTATTAGGACTCGTCAATACCGTGCCAAAAAAATTTACACCCGGAAGCGATATTGCATGCCTTTCTGTATTCGGTTATGACCCAAAGGTTTATTATACTGGACGCGCCCCACTTGAAGCCGCAAGTTTAGGTATCGAACTAAGAGAGGAAGAGTTTGCTGTACGTTGCAATTTAATATCAGTACATAATGATATCTTAGAAGACTTTAGTGCCGGGCATATCTCTGATAATGAGGCTAGGTCAATCATCTCAACATTGAATGAAAAATTGGGAAATGACACGATAAGATTTCATGCCGGCAAGGGTTATCGAAATATAATGATTTATAACGGAGACGGTAAGATAGACGCTGTTTGCACTCCCCCCCACGATATCATAGGTAAATCAATAGAACGTAACTTACCAAAAGGAAAAGGCCGTGAGATATTAATAGATTTGATGAAAAACTCTCATGAAATACTTGAAAATCATGATGTGAACAAGGTGAGGCTTGACCTTGATGAGAATCCTGCCAATATGATTTGGTTGTGGGGGCAAGGACATCGACCCGTCATAACACCATTCAAAGAGATGTACGGACTCTCCGGAGCAGTCATAACAGGAGTAGATTTACTAAAGGGTATAGCAACATATCTTGGTTGGAACATTATAAATGTACCCGGGGCCACAGGATATCTCGATACGAACTATAAGGCCAAGGCGCAATATGCAATTGAAGCAATAGAAACACACGATATGGTTTTGATACATATAGAGGCGCCAGATGAGGCAAGTCATGAAGGGAATATTTATGAAAAGATTCGTGCCATTGAAAACATTGACAGTAAAATCATCGGCCCTCTTTACAACGCACTAAAGAAATATGATGAGTTTCGTATGCTTATCCTCCCTGACCACTACACATCAATACAAGAAAAAACACATACTTCTGAACCTGTACCCTTTGCTACTTATGGGACTGATTTTGGTAAAAAAAGCAAACTCTCTTTTACAGAATCAAATGCGAGTAGAACACGTATCAAGGTAAAAAAGGGATACAAACTGATGAGGTATTTTATTAAAGGTAACATCTTATAACATACGTTATTACAAGCCCTTTTGAGTACAATGCCGGTTGCAAGTCATACTTAACCAGAACCTTTTTCAATTGTCTTAATCTTCTCAATCCTTCTTTTATGTCTCTCCTCATTACTAAACGGCGTCTCCAGCCAAAGCTTCACCAACTTTTTTGCCTTGTCAGCGCTTAAGGTCCTGGTTCCTAAAGACACTATATTCGCATCATTATGTTCTCTCGACATCTTAGCGCTATACTCATCGTAGACAACTGCCGCCCTAATATTCTTTACTTTATTAGCCACTATCGCCTCTCCCTGTCCGGAACCTCCAATAACAATTCCTCTTGAATCCAAATCTCTGGCTATATCCTCTGCCACTGCCTTGACAACAGGCAAGATAAAATCCGGATAATCATCCTCCCTATTAAATTCATAAGCGCCTTTATCTTCAACCTCGCAACCTAAACCTTTAAGAAACTTCTTTAGTTCCTCCTTTAACTCAAAACCTGCATGATCTGTGCCGATATAAATTTTCATAAAACTACTCACCCATCATCTGCACTGTTACGTTGCGATTCCGCGGACGGTTATCAAAGTCTATCACCACAATCTGCTGCCACGTACCTAAAAGGAGTTTACCATCTTTAAAGGGTGCCATAAACGAAGAACCCAACAAAGCCGCCCGAACATGGGAGAAGCCGTTCCCATCTCCCCAGGTTGCATCGTGATGGTAAGTAACCCCGGTGGGTGCAAATTTTTCAAATGCCTCAGGCAAATCCTTTAACAAGCCCGGTTCATATTCTACGGACGTGACTCCGGCCGTAGAACCCGAAACAAAGACAGAGAGATTACCCTCTTTAAGTCCTGTTTTATGCAGAAGGTTTTCTACCCGCTGAGTAACGTCAATTATGTCGGTGTTTCCCTGTGTTGAAATATTTACAGAATCAGTTATGACTTTCATAAAATAAATATTCAAAATTTAACAATTTCAATATAGTCACCAAAAAGGGACATGTCAAACGTGTTTTTTCATTGGCTTTTCCAGGGATTTATCTTATATTAAAAATAACCACAGAAGGACAGACTATCATTAAAATAATTGGATTCCTTCCGAAAGGAAGGAAAGAGGAACCTTGCTCTCGCAAGGAATCCAGGGCTTATTTTCGTATTAACATGAAATTGTTACTCAAGGCACGAAAATCCAGTGTTCTATCGTCGTCATCTCTCAAATGTTTCAATGACATTTTTACGCTTAATCCTACCGCTGGCTGTGCGCATCTGTGTTCATACTGTTATGCGAGAGGATATTCAAATTATCCCGGAGACGGGACTGTTGTATTGTACACCAACATAGCTAAAAAACTCGAAGACGAATTAAATCGCAAGAGGAAATTACCCAGGTTCGTATACTTCAGTCCCTCATGCGATGCATTCCAACCTGTAAAACAGATTATGGACACTACCTTTAGTCTGATGTCAATCTTACTGGAAAGAGGCATAGGCATAAGTTTTCTTACTAAAGGTCACATCACAGACAAATTTATTGCCTTATTTAAGACACACAGAAATCTCGTACAGGCGCACATTGGTATAACCACCCTGAACAGTCGTATTCAAAGGCTGATAGAACCACACGCGGCAACGCCCAAAATCCGATTAAGGAACATAAGCTCCCTAGTCAATATAGGAATCTTGCCGGAAATAAAACTCGATCCATTACTCCCGGGCTTGACAGATTCTACACTTAATCTTGAACCTTTGTTTAAGGTGTTAAATAAGGCAGGAATAAAGAGCGCCGGTATAAATTATTTAT
>JBHHYH010000029.1:0-36778 GCA_046757465.1 Candidatus Scalinduaceae bacterium
TACCGGTACGTTTCCTTATTTCTGTAGTACTCATTTTGAGGTGGGGATGACAGGGGCGATTACGGTTAAATAATTTCCTCATGAAGAATATCAATACGTGATTCGACACAGCCGACGGGGCAAGTACCCCAATCTTCGATTTACTATATTATTAACTTACCAGCGCTATCGCTTAATTCAAT
Organism: Candidatus Scalinduaceae bacterium; assembly: GCA_046757465.1. GTDB lineage: Bacteria > Planctomycetota > Brocadiia > Brocadiales > Scalinduaceae > Scalindua_A. Next base: position 183 of record JBHHYH010000029.1, read on the forward strand.
GACATTGCCTCGCGGGGGAGGGGATGAGTGGAGATAACAGAAAGAGGGGCAAATATTATGTTGCATAGCAAATTTGCTGCATTGAACCTTGTTAAGGCATCGATGATTGCGCTGCTCACTCTTTCTTGTATATCGTTCGTTGGATGTGGCAAAACGGATGAAACGGATAAAGTGGACATGTTAATTCAATGGCTTAAGGATAATGACAGGAGTGTCCGGCAGATGGCGGTAGAGGCGCTGGGGGAGATAAAGGATGCCCGCGCAGTTGAACCCCTGATTGCCGCTCTGAAGGATAATAACAGAAGTGTCCGGTGGAGCGCGGCAGGGGCGCTGGGGGAGATAAAGGATGCCCGCGCAGTTGAACCCCTGATTGCCGCTCTGAAGGATAATGACAGAAGTGTCCGGTGGAGCGCGGCAGGGGCGCTGGGGGAGATAGGCGCACCAGCAGTGGAATCCTTGATTGCCGCACTGAAGGATAATGACAGTAGAGTCCGGCGGTATGCAGCAGCAGCGCTGGGAAAGATAAAGGATGCCAGCGCAGTTGAACCCTTGATTACTACATTGAAGGATGTTGACAGCGGTGCACGGGATGCCGCGGCAAGGGCGCTGGGAAAGATAAAGGATACTCGCGCAGTTGAACCCTTGATTGCTGCACTGAAGGATGTTGACGGCGGTGTCCGGCGGGATGCAGCAGGGGCGCTGGGAAAGATAAAGGATGCCAGCGCAGTTGAACCCTTGATTGCTGCACTGAAGGATAATAACAGTAGTGTCCGGTGGAGTGCGGCAGAGGCGCTGGGGGAGATAAAGGATGTCCGTGCAGTTGGACCCTTAATTGATGCACAGGAGGATGATGACAACGGTGTCCGGCGGGAGGCAATAGAAGCGCTGGAGGAGATAGAGTAGATGGATGGAAATCAACGAAGGCAAACAACGAACTTTATGTTCGTCTCCTCACCATGTGCCTATCAGGTGAGGAGGAAGGATTATCGATAAGCTTGACGGAGAATTTCAATCATCGACATAATTGAGGATTATGTTGGGGATTGGCTAAAAAGCGGCGATGGAAATACTCCCCCTGCTATATACTGACGCGACCTTTCAGGCTTAACATTGAAATCCCTTAAACATCAGGCTGCTACGTAATTAGAATCTGTTGCGGAAACGCGGTTTTGTCACCCTGAACTCGTTTCAGGGTCTCATAACATATTGATACATATAGATTCTGAAATAAATTCAGAATGACGCATTTGGATATTTGGGCTTTCCGCAACAGATACTAATTACATGTTTGTCTTTTATGACCACTTGGTGTGCTGTGTCGGCCCATTCAAATCAATAACTTGTTCTTGTGTAACAGCGGCTTCTGCCTTTTCAAGCTCTGTTCCAAAGATTTCTGGTTTAGTCTTTTCCTGAGTACTGAACTGCATCTCAAATAGTTTTTTATACAGTCCTCCATTTGCAAGAAGTTCATGGTGGAGTCCTGTTTCAACAATTCGCCCCTTATCGAGCACCACGATTAAATCCGCGTGCAATATGGTTGACAGCCGATGAGCGATAACGAATGTGGTGCGGTCTTTCACCAGCTTATAAATGGCGTTCTGAATGAGTTGTTCTGTCTCTGTATCCACAGATGAGGTAGCTTCATCCAGGATGAGTATGCGTGGATTGGCAAGGATGGCACGGGCAATAGCAATGCGTTGTTTCTGGCCTCCGGAGAGTTTTACACCGCGTTCTCCTATTATAGAGTCATATCCATTCGGCAACGTTATGATAAAATCATGCGCATTTGCAGCAAGGGCAGCGCTTTTAATTTCTTTATCAGGCGCATCAGATCGGGCATAAGCAATGTTTGCCTTTATGGTGTCATTGAAAAGAAAGGGATCCTGGAGCACCATGGCCATTTGCTTACGGAGGGAATGGAGTTTGATATGTTTGATATCATAACCGTCAATGTAGATATCCCCTTTTGTGGGGTCGTAAAACCGGGGGATCAGTTTTGTGAGGGTGGTCTTACCACCACCACTGGGACCAACCAGCGCAATCATCTGGCCAGGTCGGGCAGTTATGTTGATATCGGTGAGGACTTCAGTGCCCTGGTTATACATGAAGTTGACATGCCTGAATTCCACGATTCCATGTACTGGTGGTAAATCAACGGCGTCAGGGCTATCTTTTAAATCGCTTGGTGTGTCAAGTATCTCAAAGACTCGTTCGGTTGAAACAATGGCGCGTTGTACCTGGTTGTAAAAACGGGTTAAACCTGTAATAGGGCCGTACATCATCTGGAGATAAGGGAAGAATATCACAAAGGTACCAACGGAAAGTTGTCCCTGCAAAACCTTATATCCGCCTAAACAGATAACGACTACCGCCCCAATTTCAGTGATAAAGTCGACAACGGGTCGTAAGGTAGAAGCCAGTCGTAATATCCGGACGTTCAGGTTGTAGTTTTCGTAGTTCCTCTTCTGAAAACGTTCCAATTCTTCAGTTTCTTTTGCAAATCCCGCAATAACCTTAATACCTGAGATATTATCCTGAATCAGGGAATTAAGTTCTGCTGTCTTGTCCCTCAAAGAGCGAAAGGCTCTTCTGATCCTTTTACCAAAGTTATAAGTGCAAAGGCAGATAAAGGGGCAAACTATCAGTGCAATACTGGTAAGCTGCCAGTCGAGCCTTATGCAAAAATAGATTATCCAGCTAAATTTGAACATGTCGGTAATAAAGGTAATAATTGGGCCAACAATTGCCTGCTCGAGTGCATTGACGTCATTCATGAGACGGCTCATAATATTGCCGGTTTTATTATTTTCAAAGTAGGTGAGAGGGAGTCGCTGAATGTGGCCATAAAGTTGATTTCGCAAATCATAAGTGAGCCTTTGACCCAATGAGGAGGAAATGAAACCATGAACCAGCATAATACTACCGCTTGTGGCATTCATAAGAATAAAACTCACGGCAAGAAAGAGCAGCGTAACGAGGGTGGTGTTATAACTTTTAAACCAATGGGTATGGATATACTGAGAGGCTGTTAATAAAGGTTTTGAAAGCGGAATAGCGCTTTTTTGCTCGTAAGCATGCGTTTTGTCTGGCAGTATCGCATCATCCCGGTCAGTTTGGGTATTTTTCAAATATTTATCGGCTATCTTGATTTCATCCACCGCAATGCCTAATATTTGTATCGGTAAAACGGCTATATATGTACTGAGTGCTGCGAGTATGAGAATAATTACAGACTTATGCCAGTACGGTTTTAAATAACCCAGCAGTCTGATATACGTGTTTTTTGAAGGGATGTCTTTTTCCATACGTAATATTATAACCTAAATTGAGCGATTTTATATTACATGCCATTGTAGCCGCTGGCCATGCCAGGAAGTGTAATTTTTCACAATTTTGGTAACGTTTTTTTTCTTATGTACAGCATCAAAAGGACTTGAATACTAAGTCTGTTACCAAAATTCTGAATTAGTACACAGAGGCAGGTCTGTCCTTCGGCGCGACTTTAGCCTGCGTTTTTCATCATTTGATGGGTCCACGTAAGTTACGCAACCTCAAGGTTGCGGCTACAAAATCATATGAGGTATAAGTAAAAAATATCTTTTTACATGAAATAAAAAGTTAGTTGGTCTTTCGTAAGATGGTAGAGCTAGATGTCATTTAAGTCAAGGGAAAATATAGCCTATAACACCTCAGATTTACCACCTAATTACACTTGATATGTGAAGGAAACTTAAACATCAGGATACACAGGGTATTACAGGTGAGATGTTGGGTAGATAAAACGTGAAGAGAGAATAAAAAATAATCAAATAAAACAAAGATTCAAATGATTCAAATAACAAATCACCAAGAGCCGCCTGCCAGACAGGTAGCAGACTGTGTCACAATTGTCATCCCCCCCCCACTGCTAGCTTACGAAGCGCAAGCGAGCAAGCTGTGGGGGCGGGATCTCTTAGGTTGCTAACCTATTGAAATCATTAGATTCTGAAACCCGACAGTCGGATCTCGAAGCTGCTCCAAGGGGCGTCATGCCCGAGGCAGATCCGCCTAGGCGGACCTCGGGCGACAAGTTCGGGATGACAAAATGCCCTTTTTCTGGATTATGACACAGCCTGTACTTTGGCGGGTATCATTTCTCTGAGCGAACTGGACGAACATAGTCGTTGCAGAAGATGAAGTTCCAGTACACGCCACCGAGGCCAAAGTATACGTCCCACACAGCTTCAGAACCGTATTTATCACCTGTCCAAATCCAGCTTTGTTTATTACTAAAGACAGCGTCTATGTGTAGGTAGCCATTCCTCTTGCTCGATTCCAGTAGTGAGGTTGCCTCTTCCACTGTAGGCAATCTCCAGTCATGATGACCGGCATACCCCCTGCTGTTCAGGCTCCTTACCCAATCCTTTGCTTTATTCCAATTCATATAATCACTCGAACCACTCTGATGCCACATCAGGCCCGTGGCGTGGTCTATAACCACCTTATCTCCATTGATTGTTTTCAAATCATATTCATTATTGATTGTACTGTGGCCATAAAATCCCCATTCCTTCTTTTCACGTATTGAGACATGAGGTATTGACTGCACCTGAGAAACGGATAATTTTATATAAGATGAACGCAGGCCTATGCGTGATTCTTCCTCTGCATGAGTAAAAGGCATTGAAAGAAATACAAATGGTATGATTAAGGCATGTAGTAAGTGTTTTCTCATATAAGCTAAATGATTAGATTAATATGAAAACAGCCAGATAATTCAAAACAATACAAAACAAATCAAAACACTTTCACACTATTTTTTCTTGCTCGACAAGCAAGAGGTCACTGGTTCGAGCCCAGTATCGCCCACCATATCCTGCGAGGACTTACGACTTGTGGTAGGTGTGTCTGATTTGGAAATTGTGAACTCTTTTTTCGGATTGTTTATTTCTCATCAACTGAAGGAATGCAACGCATATGTGGATTCGGCCTCTGGCCTTAATCCACCCTACAAGTAAACAAATGTATGGTACAATGTAGAGTGGATTAAGCGAAGCCACGCTCAGCGGGGCGAAGCGAATCCACCTTTATTACCACAAAAAATTGGGAATGTTCCACTTTGTGTTATCTGCTGTTGCGGGCAGATTTCTTCAAATGGTTGTTATCCCTCTTTTCGCCGCACGAGAATCATGTACGTAGCATGCAGGATCCTCCTCGGAGGGGTCGCCGCACATTTCCTCTGCCCTAACGCCACATCCCATGCAAAGTTGATTATGCCTGCAACTCTTGCACTTGCCCTTGAGATAGTGCGTTTTATCCCTCATCATTGCTAGTATCTCGTTTTCTTCGTCAAACCAGATGTCGCTGAGCTTCTGCTCGCGAATATTGCCTATTGTCCGGCTCTGCCAGTAGGGGCAGAGGTGCACATTGCCCCGGTAGTCCACGTTAACAATCCTGTCCCCTGCCGGACAGCCGCCCTGCTTGGCAAGGAGTCTTTCCATCTCAGCAGCACGCTCCGGTTCGTGCTTTGCAACGCATTGCAGCAGGTAAATTCCGTCAGCATAGAAGTTCTCGGTAACAACCTCCATCTCCGGATTCTTTATCGCATAATCAATAAGAGAGTCCAAGATTCCCCGCCTTTCTTCCTTCACGGCCTTCCAGTCTCTGTCTTCAATGTGCTGACAAATCGCGAATCTTTTTAGTCCTGTATTTTCGACAGCCTTAATTATGGACGGCATCTGAGACAGGTTGAAGCTTCCAATCGTAATCCTCACACCACATCCCACCATTGCGTTTCTGAGGTACTCCATCGCAGGTAAAGCTTTTTCTAACCCTGCAATAATGTCCATACCGCCGTCCATCTGAGCAAATCCGTCCAAATCAATGCCCACATAGGAAATACCAGACTCCGCAATTTCCCTGGCGGTTTTCTCTGTTATAAGGGCGGCGTTGCTGGATAATATTATCCTCAGTCCCTTATTATGGGCGTGGCCTGCAAGTGTGAAAAAATCACCCCTCGTTAAGGGCTCTCCCCCGTAGACAGAAACCATAGGCACCTTCATTGACGCCATCTGGTCTATAAGCTCTATAGCTTCCTGTGTGGTTAACTCATCACTCTCTGCCACACGAGCAGAGCCGAGGTGGCACATATCGCAAGAGAAGTTGCACTTCCGGGTGATATTCCAAATCACCATGGGGGCTTTGGAATTTGCGTATCTTATGAGGTGCTTTGGCACCTCATCAGCCCCTTTGTTGTGGTGTTTTTCAACATCCAGGGCTGTCTCCCTCACCTTAAGCAGCCGGCTGATGTTAATCATGCTGCGCCTCCTCATGCACTGGCTTAGTGATTTCCTCTTCGGTTAAGTAGCAACTCGGATCGGGGGCGCCGAAGTCATCATAAACCGCGAGGGCCCTTGCTCTTGAGCCGCCCCTGCAGATTTCCAGAAACCTGCATTCTGCGCACCTGCCTCGGAGCAGCCTTTCCCTGTGCCTGAGCTTCCACAGGAACTCGTTATCACTGCTCCAGATATCTTTAAGGCGTCTCTCCCTGATGTTCCCTAGTTCGGTTCTCAGGTGCTGACTGGCGTACACATTGCCCACTTCGTCTATGTAGGCGAGCTTTTCCCCGCAGCCTTCACCGCCGTTGCGGAGAAAGTGTTCGTACGCTGCTCTAGCTTTTTGCGGGTCTTCCTTCAAAACTTTCATGTAAATGTAGGCGGCGTCAGCGTAGTTTCCGACTGTGAGAACCTCGAGATCGTGGTTGTGGCGGTTTATCTCAACGGTTTTCCCGAATAGGCTCTCCACGGCTCTCCGCCGGTCATCAGGCGGCAGGTCGTTATTCATAAGTTCTCGCCCACGACCGGCGTACTCAAGATGATAAACGCAGAGACGGTGAAAACCTTCCTTAACCAGGAGTTCCATAATCAACGGGAGTTCATGGCAGTTGAGCCGGGTTATGGTGAACCTCAGCCCTGTCTTTATCCCGGCATCGCGGAGGTTCCGCATTCCCTGAAGGGCATTGCTGTAAGCATCTCCACTGCCCCTGAAGGAGTCGTTCGTCTCGGCTAAGCCATCCAGGCTAATGCCAACGTATCCAAAGCCGGCTTCTGCCGCCTTTGCCGCCGTCTCCCGGGTAACTAAAGTACCGTTGGAGGACACTATGACCGGCAAACCTATCTCCATGGCATAGCGCCCCAGCTCTAAGACATCCGCCCGTAAAAAGGGCTCCCCACCAGAGAGTATCATGAATGGGGAGCCACAGTCCGCTAGTTCATCAAGCATTCTTTTTGCTTCATCGGTCGAGAGTTCGTCATCAGAGGCTGCGTTACCGCCGGAATAGCAGTGCATGCAGTTTAGATTGCACCTCCTCGTCGTGCACCATACCACAACCGGGGCCGAGCCTTCACGGCGCCTGTGGCGAAGGTCCTTGTTTTCAAGCTTCTCCGATACCAGTATCCTGCTAACTTCTATCATGTAACCAAACCTTTGCCCCGGTAATTTCCTCCTCGGTCAGGTAGCACGCAGGGTCTTCCCCGAAGGGATCGCCACAAGCTACCTCTGCCCTAACCCTGCATCCCATGCAAAGGTGATTAAGCTTGCACCTCCCGCACTTGTCCTTGAGATAGCGCGTTTTGTCCCTCATCTTGGCGAGGATCTCGTTTTCCTCGTCAAACCAGATGTCGCTGAACTTCTGCTCCCGAATATTGCCTATTGTCCGGCTCTGCCAGTAGGGGCAGAGGTGCACGTTCCCTTGATTGTCCACGTTCGCAAGCCCGTCCCCTGCCGGACAGCCGCTCTGCATAGCAAGGAGTCTTTCCACCTCAGCAGCGCGTTCCGGCTCGTGCTCTGCAACGTCTTGCAGCAGGTAAATGCCGTCGGCATAATTATCGGCTGTGACAATGTTCATGCCGTTGCTCACCCTGGCTTCCTCTATTATATAGTCCATCACCTCTCTCCGCTGCTCGTTGAAGATGTCCCAGTCAATAATCTCCTTCCCTCTGCCCCCGTACACGAGCTGGAAGAGTGAGAATCTTGGTATTTTTTCGCGCTTGGTTATCTCAAGAACCTTGGACAACTCGTCGTAGTTCTGATTGGTAATGGCAAACCTCACACCTGTTCTAACCCCTGCCTCCATGAGGTTCCTCAGTCCCTGAATCGACTTCTCAAAGGCCCCCTTGGCCCCCCGAAAGCTGTCGTGGGCTTCTCCGCTGCCGTCCAGGCTAACGCCTACATAGGCGAAGCCGGCTTCCTTGATTTTCTTCGCCGCTTCCCTGGTTATAAGGGTGCTGTTGCTCGATAGTATGGTCCTGAGTCCGAGCTTCATGGCGTACACGTTAAGCTCATATATATCGTTTCGCAGCAACGGCTCTCCGCCGGAGAAAACGAGCATGGGCGATTTTATAGCCGCTAAGTCCTCGATCACGTTCATCGCCTCTCTGGTTGTGAGTTCCCCCATATCTTCCTCAGACTCTTCCCCTACCGCGTTAATATAGCAGTGGGCGCAGCGCAGATTGCACTTCCTGGTTGTATTCCAAACCACCATAGGGGAGGCTGTCTTAGAGAAGCGAAGCATCCATTTTGGCGTCTCCTTGTCGACCGCTGAGTACCTTTTTAATTCTTTCAGCGTTTGTGTGCTTTGTAAAAGCTTCGAACAATTTATCATCCGATACCGCGTCTTTCAATCGAGGAGAAAAAGAAAATAAATATGGCACGGACAAACAAAGTTTGTCCGTGCCATCCTGTAACCTACTTAAATAATCTGGGAAGCCGCCTAATATAAGTCTCTCACTGTGTTGTACACATTGAACTTACCCGTGGGCGTGACGAGGTTCTTTATCCTTGCTTTCTCTTTAAGGGTCTTGTCGTCGTATATCACTATCTCGCCAGCCTTGCCCTTGTCGGCATCGCCCAAATTGCCCCAGACGCTTACCCAAACTTCGTCTCCTGCTTTATTGTACTCAAAGTGCACTGCCTTGCCATAATCTGAGACTTTCCAGGTCTTGTATAGCTTATTACCTATGTTTTTCTTGTCAAAGACACCAATAGTGGCCCGATTTTTCTTATTAAGGACATGGTCTACCCAAATCCAGTTGCTTTTCGGATGGGTCTTAATAAACAAGTTGCCACCGCTGAGCGTTTTTAGTTTTCTGACCACTTTCCAGGCATGCTCCGGGTGGTTCACTGGATCCGTACCTATCACTGCCACCACACCTTCGCCAATGTGCCCCGTGGCCCAGACTGGCCCGTACGTTGGGTCAACCCAGTTTGCACCTCTTCCGGGATGCGGTTTAATGCCGGTTTCAACAAGGGCAACGAGTTTCCTTTCCTTGGCATCTATTACGGCTACCTTGTTCCTCATGTTTGCTGCCACGAGGAAGTAGCGATGGGTTGAATCCCAGCCTCCGTCATGCAGGAAGCGTTCGGCCGCAATCATTTTAATTCCCGGGTTTTTTGGGTCAGTGTAATTCACGAGCCATACCTGCCCTGTTTCTTTAACGTTCAAGACCCACTCGGGGGCGAAGTGTGACGCTACAATGCTGGCTACGCGCGGCTCCGGGTGGTACTCTCCTGTGTCGTAGGTGAAGCCCAGAGTGCTCACGACTTTAAGGGGCTCAAGGGTTGCGCCGTCCAGTATCGTAAACTGGGGCGGCCAGTAAGAGCCAACTACGGCGTACTTGTCTTCGAAGCCTTTGAACTTGCTCACATCGATGGAGCGCGCGTCAAGGCCGGTGCGGATCTGTGCTACGGTATCAGGCTTTTTCATCCAGAGGTCTATCATTGTCGCCCTGGAGTCCCTGCCTATGGTATACACGTATCTCCCTGACATTGACATCCTGACGATGTGCACCGCATAGCCTGTATTGACTGTGCTCACTACTTCTTTGGTGTCGCCGTCAATAATCGCTACCTGGCCAGCGTCGCGCAGAACCACGGCGAACATATTATCCACGTCACGTTTGTGCTGCGGCTTGGTGGGGCGTTTCTCTGGCGGGATCAACACTTTCCAGCTCTTTTTCATGTCCGCTAGAGACCATTGAGGCGGAATAGGAGGTTCGTTCTGAATGTACTTCACCAAGAGATCTGTCTCTTCTGCAGAGATAACACCCATAGTTCCCCAGCCAGGCATGCCTCCGCCGGTGCCGGTCCATATAAATTCTCTGAGCTTCTTTGCTCCCTTGGCTCTCGTCTTGTCTGGTGTTAGCGGTTTTCCAGTAGCTCCTTTTCTCAGAACTCCATGGCAGCCTGCACAGCGGTCGAAGTAAATCAACCTGCATCTTTCGAACTCCTTAGCGGTAAGGCTCCACTCTGGTACCGCCTCCTTTGCCGGTGCGGCTTTTTCCAATTCCTGCACTGCTTTCCCGCTCCAGTAAAGCAATTCTTCAGCGGTACTTTTATGTCCTTCCTCGGCTACCACCTGGGCACCACCTGCCATAAAAGCAACGACTAACATAATTGCAATTATAAATTCTCGCATATCTTTCACCTCCATGAAATTGAATTTGACAAAAACATCTCCTTTTCACTAGAGTTTGTGCGTTTCCTCTTGTTTTTGTTCTTCTTCAGCATAAACAAAATTGCACGCACACATCATTAGACCAACAGAAGTAACTGCAGAAACAACTATCCTAAAAATTTCTTATTCAACATACTTTACTGAAACATCTCCTTTTCACTAGAGTTTGTGCGTCCTCCTCCCCTCCTTTCATCGTATAGAAGTTTCAAAAAGATAATATTTAAAATGTGAAATATGCATGCTTTTAACATTTTCTAACAAAATTGTCAATGAGTTTATTTAACATTTGTAAATAGTGTAAAGACTCTATATTTGCAAAAAAAATGACTCAATATTAAGCAGTCAGTAAATTAGCATAATATAATAAGGAGATAAAGGTAAGAGCAATAAGAAGTTGTGTAAATCCAGTCGGCCTACCTGCCCGACCCGTCCGAACGGCATTGCCGGGCGGGCAAACGGCAAGCGGGCGACCTCATTCCGTTACACAACTTCAACCGTCAAAATGTTGCCGCCACGAGCGGTAATGTCTTTTGTTTATTCTTGTGTACTTGTTTGCGTCTTAATTCCTGTTCTTTGAAAAATATGTGCATTGAACCGTCTAAGTGCTCATGCACCATGACCTTTGCTCTAACAAAGCTGATCCGGTAATTGCTGGGTAATATCTGAAATGTCTTTGCCTTGTAGTTTATAAGTATTGTCAGATGCTACGGTTCTTTCTTCTTTGATACAGATTGATATTCTTCATGAGGAAATTATTTAACCGTAATCGTCCCTGTCATCCCCACCTCAAAATGAGTACTACAGAAATAAGGAAACGTACCGGTAGAGTTAAAAGTGTAGGTAAAGCTCCCCCGCATTAAAGTGGTTGAATCCCAGATGCCATCAGGCTCTCCATCTGTCCCACTTGTTGATGAGTGATAATCTTCGATCAAAACCCATTTCACACTATCTCCTTGATTTATCGTTAATGAAGAGGGAACAAACTCATAACTACGCATCTCAACAGTGTGTGTTGTTGCCCCGGGTGATGGGGTCGTTGAGGAATCACTATTCGTTTGATCAGCAATACCACACCCATAAAAAGAGAATATTATTAATAAAACAACTATATTTGATATAAACACGACTTTTTTCATCATATCCCCCTTTAATTTAGTATTAATATTTCAGAAATCATTACAATTATACTTAGTTTCTGTTGCGGAAAGGCGATAAACCGGTAATTGTCTAATAGAACTCGCCCGCCCTATTTATTTCTTCTCCAATTTCTTTAGTCTTCGCAGCGTATTAGCCTCGCTCTGCATTTCAGCCAGCCTGGCAAAGACTTGTGACGGTCCGAGCCACCATGCAAAATCCTGCTGGGCATGTGCAACCCCCTTGTATCCTCTCAACTTATATGCAAACCACAAATCTGCATATTTTCTTTCTATCATTGATGGATTGTTTGATCCAATAAAAAACTCCGGATAGGCTCCGAGAAAGGGTCCGATAACGGGTAATTTACCCCTGGATTTCTTTAATGCCTTGAAGACTTTTTCGCCCAGTAGATTAGGCCCTAATCTATCGGCAAGTATATCTCCCATCGGAACAATATCTCTGTCCTCAGGCGTTGGATATAAGGCTTTATCCTTAATAAGGTCATCAAGTATCTTTTGTGCCCTGTCCTGAACCTCCCACATCCTAAACATATAGTCATCAAGCGTTTCACGATAAGTCCTTGCATATCGCGGCCCATGACACCTCGAGCATAACTCTATCCAGGTTTCAATCTTTTTTTTGCTTTGAGGTGAATAAATATCTAACTTTTTGTTCATGGGTGGCATCTTTATGCCATATGGATAATCTTTTAGAGACGATTCGTACTCAACCTCTTTAGGAGGTATTATGCCCATTCGCCAGACTGCCTTTGTTACGACATTAAGAGACCATTCATCATTGCCCTTGTACATGTGGCAGTATTGACAGGTGGGTGTTCTATAGTCTTTTCCCGGTATTACCTCGGACAGAGGCTTTTCCCAGTCCCAATCTTCACCCTGAAGGTGATAGATAACACCCATTTTAGAGTCAATGTATGACTCAAAATCAGGATGGTCCCATCCCATATGACAGCTCATACACGCCTCCGGTCTCCTGGCCTCAGCGGCAGAAAAGAGATGTCTCGTATGGCAACCATCACATCTGATAATACCCGTGTGACACTGGTCACATCCTACCTGAAGTATGCCGTTACCCCTCCTGAAATTTTCAACATATGCGGGAGTGCCTGAATTTACTTCCTCAGATTGTGCATGGTTTGGACGGCCATGTTCCCTTTCAGATGCAATTTCCTCTACCTGCTGTAAATGACATTCCTTGCATACGTCATCGGCAGTAGGCATACGCAACTCTTCATGACTCTTCCCGTGGCAATCAGCACACGTAACCTGTTTTATCTCACGGCCAATCAATTCCTCAATCTTTTTTGTCTTTTTTGAGAAATACTCATTTCTTCTCGGGTTTGCGTGTGTCGAGTTCTTCCAGTCATTTACCCAACCGGGATTAACTTCCATGTGGCATTCGACACATTGACCCGGCCCGAACTTCTTTGACAGTTCACCAATACTGCCAAGGTCAGGCCGAATATAGTGTCTTTTGGGATACCAGTACATACTCATCTTATTTGGTTTATACAGGTCAGAAAAAATGCCTATGCCCTTTTCCAGACCAACATTAGTCTCAAACAACTCTTGAAGCTTTTTAGTAGGATAAAATAATCTTTTACCGGAAGTATCTTTAGTTTCTTGTTTAGTTTCATTTTCCTGAGCTTGCACATAAGAAACAGTTGCGAAATTAAATAAGAAAATAATAATAATCACAATAATGCTCAAATTTTTCATGTTAACCTCTATTTGTATTGAAAATCACTATCCCTTTATATTACCGATGGGTTTCAGTCTCACAACTTTTTTTGATATTCCCAGGACATCCATGGTTTCAACAACTTCAGATATATCTTTAAAAGCAATACCGGCTTCTTCTGCCAGGCCGGACATTGAGGCTGCCTTGACAAGTATACCATCTTTCGCCATAGTCTTCATGAGTTGATCGCCTCCTACCTTTTTATTAGCAGCGTTTCTTGACATAGTCCTGCCCGCACCATGCATTATAGAACCAAATGTTTCCTCCATTGCCTTTTGTGTACCTACCAGCAGATAAGAACCCGTTTGCATTGAACCATCGACAATAACGGGTTGTCCAACGTCTCTGTATATTTCCGGAAGTTCACTCCTGCCCGGACCAAAAGACCTTGTCGAACCTTTTCTATGAACCAAGACTAGTTGGCCTCTAAAACCACACCCCGTGAGCAACTCAAAGCCAGGCAGTCAGAAATAAGAAAGTTCTGTGAAATATTACAAAAAACATTTGCCAATGACCTAATCTACAGTTTCAGCTTCCTTCTTTGCCTGAGCTATAATTGCCTGAACAAGATGCGAGGGAACTATATCATAATGCGAGAACTCCATAGAATATGAACCTCTCCCTCCAGTCATTGATTTTAGTTCAGTTTCATAATTAACAACCTCTGCCATAGGAATGTTTGCTTTTACTACCTGGAGTTCTCCAAATGAGTCCATCCCCTGTATGCGCCCTCTCCTTGAAGAAAGATTGCCTGTTATATCACCCATAAATTCTGAAGGTATGGTTACCTCTATATTAACTATCGGCTCTAATAAAACTGGCTTTGCATTATCAAATGCCATATGAAATGCCTTTGACGCTGCTATCTTAAATGCAGCTTCTGAAGAGTCTACATTGTGAAAAGAACCATCATATAGTATAACCCTGGCGTCAACAACCGGATTGCCACTTAAAATCCCCTTTTTTGTCGTTTCCTTTATACCTTTTTCCACTGCCGGAATATATTGGGAGGGAATTGCGCCACCAACAATTTCACTCTTAAACTCAATCCCACTTCCCCTCTGCAATGGTTCTATACGTATATAAACCTCTCCATACTGCCCTCTCCCGCCTGTTTGTTTTTTATGTTTATACTGAGCCTTAGCATTCGACGTAATTGTTTCCTTATAAGGAATTTTTGGTGGACTGGTATCTACTTCAATTTCAAAGCGCTTCTTTAATCTGCTAAGTATCACATTTAGATGTAAATTACTCATCCCCGTAATCACCAATTCATTTGTCTGCCCATCTCTTGAAAACTTAAACGTAGGGTCTTCTTCTGCCAGCTTGGTTAAGGTTCCGCTTATCTTTTGCTCTGCGCCACGACTCTTGGGTTTAATAGCCAAGGACACCATTGGGTTTGGAAATTTAATATCCTTAAATCTTACAATTTTCTGGGGACTGCATAGTGTATCCGAGACAGATATATCTTCCACTTTTGAAACCGTGACTATATCACCAGGAATTGCCCCTTTTATCTCCTCCTGTTCTTTACCAAAAGTTCTGAATATATGCCCAACTTTCTCATTTTTTTTTGCACGAACGTTATAAAATCCCAGTTGGTTTTCCAATGTGCCTGAAAAAACTCTAAAAAAACTCAACTTACCAACAAAAGGGTTTGTAACTGATTTGAACACCTGTGCGCTAAAAGGAGCGCTTTTTGAAACCTCTATTTCTTCTTCTTTTTCTGTGTCAACAATACATGTCCGAGATATCCCATTTTCTGGTGAGGGCGCAAAGTTTGCGATTGTTTCGAGAATCTCTTTGGTACCTATATTTTTCTTGCCCGAACCGCACAAGATTGGTACCACATTACCAGAAACTATAGACTTACGAAAACACTCGTATAGTTTTTCAGTCTCAATTTTCTTACCATCCAAGTACTTTTCTAATAATTCATCATCCACAGAAACTATTCCTTCAAGTAATTTCTCACTACAGTCCTGCGCATCACCAATTACATCACTCGGTACTTCATCCGGTAAATCTAAAATATTTACAACACCTTTAAACCCTGACCCAAGACCTATAGGTAACATTAATGGCACACACTCTGAACCAAATGTACTTTGAATGGAATTCAGGAGTGCGGTAAAATCGATATTTTCACCATCCATTTTTGTAATTATAATCATCCGGGCTAATCCTGCCTCACGGGCTATATTCCACATCTTTTGTGTATTTACTTGAATTCCACTTGTAGCAGCAACTACAATCAGTGCAGTTTCCACAGCACTTAAAGCGCTTATTGAACCACTTATAAAGTCCTGATATCCTGGCGTATCGATTATGTTTATCTCTCTTCCTTGCCAATTGCAATGCAAGACTGAAGAATCAATAGTAGTCTTTCTCTCTTTTTCCTCAGGATCAAAATCCGAAACAGAGGTGCCATCGTCAACACTCCCCAAACGATTTGTAGCACCTGCCTTGAACAACATACCTTCGCACAGCGAAGTCTTTCCTGATGCACCATGACCAACAAACGATACGTTCCTGATATCTTTTGTTTCATACTGTTTCATCGCGTGTCTCCATGTGGTATCCGTTCTTACATACCTTTAAAGCTTCTGACAACAAGATATTACCCGTATAAAGCGCTTTACCTATAATCATTCCCTCAAGAGGGAAAAGACTCAACTTTTTTACATCTTCAATAGAAGAAATACCACCAGAAGCTATAACTGGCGTATTAACATTCTTGGTTAAATCCATAATACTCGAAAAATTAGGCCCCTGTAACATTCCATCTCTTTCTATGTCGGTAAAAATTATAACTGCGGGATTTGCCTTCTCAATCTCCTTTGCAAAATCTATAGCTGTACGGTTTGAAACTGATGTCCATCCTTTAACGGCAACTCTACCATTCTCCGCATCAATCCCAACGGCTATTTTTCCAGGAAATTCAGTACATATGTCAAAAACCCAATCAGGCGAATCAAGTGCCCTTGTCCCTATAACGAGCCTATCTATCCCAACATCAAACAACTCTTGCATCACCTGCTTGTCTCTGATGCCACCTCCAACCTGTAAGTATATATCCACATTTTTTCTTATAAGCTTTATAACATGCGTATTCCTGGGTTCCCCCTCAAATGCACCATCAAGATCAACGATGTGAAGATACTCAGCCCCTTGTTCTTTCCAGGCTTCGGCGACATGCACAGGATTGTCCGAAAAGACCGTTTCATGTTCCTTCTTACCTCTGGACAATCTAACACATTTTCCATCTTTCAAATCTATTGCAGGTATAATTAACATTCATAACTCACCAAAATTCTTAAGAATCGTTAAACCATAACGTTGGCTCTTCTCGGGATGGAATTGCGTTGCAAAGATGTTCTCTATTGATATCATCGAAACAAAGGAGATACCGTATTCAGTTTCGGTAGCAATTATATCATTACGGTCTGGAATTACATAATAGGAATGCACGAAATACATAAATGGATGATCAGGCAAGCCATTGAGGATAGAAACTTTTTTCTTAATTTGTATCTCATTCCATCCCATGTGAGGTATTTTCAATTTATGGTTATTTTCATCAAATAAACTTTTAGAGGATTCTTCTTTTTTCTCTTTCCCGCCTGAACGTTGTCGGGTAGGTTCAAATCTGACCACCTCACCAGCAACAATGTCTAGCCCCTTACATTCACCACCTTCAGTACTCCTTGTAAAAAGCAACTGGAGTCCAAGGCAAATCCCCAAAAAGAGTCTACCTTTTTTTATATGATTGACTATTGGCTCTACCAGATTTCTTTCGCTCAAACCATCTTTCGCATCTTTAAAGGACCCAACACCTGGTAAAACGATTTTCTCTGATCTGTCTATTATTTCCGATTTATCCGTTACTACCGTCTCAAAGCCAACCCTTTCAAACGCCTTCTCTACACTCCTTAAGTTGCCCATCCCATAATCAATAATCGCTATCATCTGGTTGTCAAAATAACAATCTCCACGCGTCGGTTTTGCTTCTTGCCCTTTTTAGTCTTATTGCTGGCAATTGGTCGATATTCTCCAAAACCGGCAATATATAATCTCTTAGAGTCTAAACCGCATTTCTCGACTAGAAAATGAAGTACGTTGGCAGCACGCATAGCTGAAAGTTCCCAGTTGGATGCATATAAACTCTTCGTTCTCTTAATAGGATCGCTATCTGTATGCCCTTCAATCCTAATAGTCCCACTTGGAAAATCATTCTTAATCGCATTGCACACCTTGGTCAAACTATTCTTTACCACTTTCTTAAGTGTGGCTTGACCAGAATTAAAGAAAATCGATGAGGGCAGCATAACTGCAATTTTACCATCCTTAATCCTGACAGAAGCACCAGTCCCTTGTAGGCTCTCCTCCAGACTGCGTTTTGCATTTTCTAACTTATCTCGCTCTTCAGCCAATAAAGCATTTTTACCTTCCAACTCCTGTAGTCTTTGGGATATCGATAAGTTTTCCTCACGAAGTCTATTCAATTCCGCGCACCCAACAGAAAGGATTATCACAGATAAAAATAAATAACGCACAAAACTTAATTTCAACCTCATAATGACCTCCCCCTTTAAAAAAATGTTATTACGACGAACGTTAACGATGAAGCAATTCACCTTCTCGCCAGAACCCTGCCCGACCGATGCCCGCCTGTCGGACGGACAGAGCAGGCGGGGTTGTCGGGCTGGTAGTCATATAAATTCCGAGACACTTAAGCACGCTTTATAGGGAACGATAAAAGATCTACAGGGTTACTAAAGTGCTAAATAAATAGGCAAAAGTGTCTGTATAAGTATCAATAATGCTAATAAAAAAGTCCTTTGATAATATGCAAATAAAGGCGGCAAGTGACAAAAATGGACCGTAAGGAATTACATGCTCTTTCTTTAAAAAAAGTTTGGGTATGCCAAATAATAATCCGAGAAAAGGGGCTAAAAAGAACGTTACAACACCAAGTTTCCACCCTAAAAATCCACCTATTACACCCATAAGTTTCACATCGCCAAAGCCCATCGCATCCTTCTTAAAGACCATCTTACCAATAATACCGCATAAAAAGACCAACCCTGCCGCAATGAAAACCCCCATCAAGGATGCTAAAAAGCAATTTATCCACTGATTGCCGCTACCCTCAAAGTACTTTAACGAATCATTCGGATTATGAAGCCCGAGACACAACAAACTAGCCACAGGCGCTAAGATTAAGCCTGTATATGTAATTTCGTTTGGGATGATGTGCAGTTTTAAATCTATAAACGAACAAATAATAAGAAGGCAACAAAAGATTGCGTATAAGCTATAAGTGTATAGTGATTCGCCATTTACAATAAATATATTATGAAACAGAAGCCAGAAAATAAAACCTGTAATGATCTCCACAATTGGATATCTAATTGAGATATTATGTCCACAGTGTCTGCATCTACCTTTCAAAAACAAATAACTAAAAACTGGAATATTATCATACCAGGCAATAGTCGTGTTACAATGGATGCACGAGGAACCCGGCCATAACAATGAAATTTTCTTGGGTATTCTATAAATACAAACATTAAGGAAACTTCCTACTATCATTCCTAAGGCAAAAATCCACGGTTGTATTATAGCTCCCGACAGGCTTGATTGTTCCACTTTTTAGATTACGATTGCTATGTTAATAAAACGTTATAACGTTTTCAAGTAGAAACATCCTTTACCTCAAGTTCTAAATTTCCTTTATATATCTCCCTGTCATAGCTAGATATTTGAAACTTATTTATCCCTGCCCGGGACGAATCTCTAAGAACAAAGGCAATAGAATAATTTCCATTACTTTTTTTAAGCATCTCAATTTTATCTCCCATACCAAATGCAACTGCTCTAAAAGATATATCCCCTTGACGGACAAAGAAATTCAAATGCTTGCCATTAACACCGAAACGCCGTACCTGGCCGACAATCTTTACATCCCTGACAGCAAAAACAGGAATCGGGTTGCCTTCTCCATGTGGCGATAAGCGGCTTAATTCCTCTAATAAAGGTCTTGAAACTGATGACAACTTAATTTCAGAATCTATATTAAGTGTTGGATTTAAATCTTCCTTTTTCATCTGTTCTAATGTAATACTATTAAATATCTTCTTAAACTCAGAAATATCCTTTTTTAAGATCCTTAATCCAGCAGCCTGCGCATGGCCTCCAAATGAAACTAACAACTTCTTGCTAGGGGAAGATTGCTGACATTTTGTGAGAGCATCATATATATGGAAATTAGGTATTGAGCGTGCGGAACCATGTCCCATTTCATCATCAATTGCAATCACAATGACAGGCCTATAAAATTCTCCAGCCAACCTTGAAGCCACAATCCCAATCACACCAGGATGCCAGTTGTCATCAGAGATTATAATTGTCAACTCTGAGTCAAAATCTATATTATTCAGTATTTTCTTTTTTGCTGACTCTATTATATCCTTTTGGATCTTCTGTCGTTTTTTATTCTCATTATCTAAATAAACGGCTATTTCTTTCGCCCTCTTTTCACTTCTTGTGGTCAACATTTCAACACCTATTCGTGCATTACCAACTCTACCAGCCGCATTAATCCTTGGCCCCAGGTAAAATCCCACATGATACGAATCAACCTTTTTATCCTTAAGACCGACAACTTCCTTCAATGCCTTAATACCAGGATGTTCAGAATGTTGTAATGAACTAAGACCGTATTTTGCCAATATTCTGTTTTCCCGTTGTAAAGGAACCACGTCAGCAATGGTACCTAAGGCGGCTAGCCCCATTGCATTCATAAGGAAATCTTTAAATTCATTTGCAACTACCTTCTTATTACCTGCCCGACCAGTTCGTTCCCGCCCGGCCAAGCCGTTCGGACGGGCAGGCGGGTTAGAAGCGTTCTGCCCTAATGCCCAGGCAAGCATGAAAGCAACTCCTACACCTGAAAGCTCCCTAAATGGATAAGCCGATGTTGCCAGTTTAGGACTAATCACCCCGAAAGCATCCTCACAAGGCCGTATACAGACGTTTGTCTGCCCAGGCAAGCAGGGTTCATGATGGTCAGTTATTATAAGGTCAACTCCATTTTTTCTAGCAATTTTAGCTTCCTCAAAAGAATTAATACCACAATCAACCGTAATAATAACCTTTGTACCCATTTTGCTTAACTTCTCTATTGCCTTTGCATTCAAACCATAACCTTCTTCTAAACGATCCGGTATATAATAACTTATTTCGGATTTCGAATTTCCGTATAATCTGGAAAGAATCTCTAGACACTGTACCATCAACGCAGTAGCAGAAATGCCGTCAACATCATAATCACCGTAAACAGTAATTTTTTCACCCTTACTTATTGCTTCAAGAATCCTCTTACTCGATTTTTCGATATCAGGCAATAGCATTGGGTCGTTGAGCGAAGAGAGCTTTGATTGCAGAAATGTTCTAGCAGACTCTACACAGGTAGCACCTCTATTGATTAAGAGTCGTGATAATATTGGAGAAATGCGGAGTGAATCGGCAATCTTCGTTTGAAGATTTATATTTGAAGGCGGAAAAATCCATTTCCTTTGGGACAGCTCTTGAATCGTCATTCAGCTTTTAATTGACCCCGCATCTTGCCCTGTACGGCGTTCTAGCCTACAGGGCAGCGGGGTCAATTTTTGATTATAGAAATTCAGAGATATTCCTGAATTCTGTCAATAAAAGTTTGATTAGAATAACCGTCTTCTACAAAAGGATTGATTACGAAATATGGCGCCTTGCAACCAATAACACGCAATTGTTCTCTACACTCTTCAATCTGTTCAGATGTGTGATTTGTACGTACATTAATGGCAATAAGGCCTATTTTATCAAGTATAAGTTTTGTTGATCTTTTTACTTTCTTTACAGAAGGCGATGCAACCAAGATAGCTACATCTGCATCTTGAACACGAAGAAAACTATTACCTTCAACTATTATTGTGTCATCTTTATTAAAACAGGCAAGTGCTGCTTCAATGCCGGTTTTCTCTGCATCTGAATCAGTTTGTAACCATACAACCTTATCTGCACCCACCCTCGAAAATCGATCAGTATCTTTACCTTTTTCCTTTATAATAGCATCATCCGTTAAAATCCTGAAAGGTTCATAATCAGAATCGCACGTATCGCATCCCGTATGCTTGGGACAAGAACCTTCGTGCCTGACCGTGATTTTTAAGGCACACCAACTTTTATCATAAAGTGATAAGTCAAACTTACTTTCCGCACCTTTATAAGAAGTCTTACCTGTATGTTGGAGTACATGTCCATATCTCTCACTAACTACCTGTTCCCTTTGTCCATCAAATTTGGATGCACTGTCCGATAAACTCTTTAAGACATAAGATGCTACTGTGGTTTTACCTGCATTACTTGCAGTTCCATTTACAGAGATTACTTTCATTTAATAAGCTCTTCATATTCATTCATAAAATACCTGATTGTAGATAATACTGGATTAGGCGCAGTTTGACCAAGCCCGCATAAAGAAGCAGTCTGAGTAACATAAGCCAATTCCTTCAAATCTTCTATATCGTTTTTACGACCATTCCCCTCATTTATCTTCGTTAATGTTTCCAACATCCTTTTAGTACCAATCCTGCATGGAACGCATTTCCCGCAAGACTCATCATGACAAAAACCCATAAAATATTTGGCAATTTCAACCATTGGCGTATCGCTATCCATAACAATGAGTCCTCCAGAACCCATAATGGCACCAACTTCCTTTACCGTTTCATAGTCAATTGGCAGATCCAGGTGTTCTGCAGGCACACATCCACCAGAAGGTCCTCCCATCTGAGCGGCCTTAAATTGCCGACTACCAGGTATGCCGCCTCCTATGTCAAAGATAATTTCTCGAAGAGTCGTACCCATTGGAACTTCTACCAATCCGGTGTTCTTCACCTTCCCAGCCAGCGCAAATATCTTTGTACCCGTACCGTTTTTCGTGCCATATTGCTTATACCATTCTGAACCGTTAAGAATTATTATTGGTATATTAGCAAGTGTTTCTACGTTATTAATGTTAGTAGGTCTATTCCATAATCCTGAATTTGCAGGAAAGGGAGGACGTGGGCGTGGCATTCCTCTCTTGCCTTCAATGGAAGCAATTAAAGCTGTTTCTTCTCCACAAACAAAAGCGCCTGCCCCCATTTTAATCTCCAGATCAAAGTTAAACCCAGATCCAAGGATATTATCTCCAAGCAAATTCAACTGTCTTGCCTGTACAATAGCTCTCTCAAGATGATTTACAGCAATTGGATATTCGGCTCGAACATAGATAAAACCTTTTTCCGAGTCAATTGCACGTGCGGCAACAAGCATCCCCTCAATTACTGCGTGAGGATCACCTTCCAACACTGCCCTGTCCATAAAAGCTCCGGGGTCACCTTCATCTGCATTACATATCATATACTTAGTATCTCCTTTTGCTTTTCTACAGAATTCCCACTTAATTCCTGTTGGGAAACCAGCGCCTCCGCGCCCCCTTAAACCAGAATCTTTAACCTCGTTAATAATATCTTCTGGTGTAAAATTAAAAAGTGCTTTTGCTATACTTTCATATCCTTTTCTTGCTATATATTGTTCAATATTATTTGGATCAATTTTTCCACAATTTCTGAGAACAACCTTTTTTTGTTTACTATAAAAAGGGATGTCTTTTAAATAAGGTATTCTCTTCCCTGCTTCAACATAACAAAGTTTATTTATAACCTGACCATTCACAATCGTACTGGATATGATTTCAGGAACAATATCCACCGTAACTCTACCATAAAAGACTCCTGGCGGATCAATAGTTATAACTGGCGCCCTTGCACATAACCCCTGGCAGCCGGTCTCTATAATCTCAACCTTATCCTTCAAATTTTGCTCATCAAGCTGTTTTTTGAATTCACCATATACTTCTTCAGCGCCCAAAGCACGACAACCAGTCATACATATATGTACTTTAACCTTGTCCAGTTTAAGCTTTTCTTCACATAATGTTCTCATAGCAACAAGGTCATCGTATGACTTCAAACTTTTTAGCATTTTCTACTCCTTATGAGTGCTGTATGAGTGCTGTCAAATTTTTTAACCACAAAGTAATAAACCATAAAATCCGAATTTCGTGCTTCGGATTTCGAATTTAAATGCAACCTTTCCTCTATACACCGTGGCTTCATATTTTCTGCTCTCTCTTTATAAAACTTTTGACGTTAGCTTTCTTTACTTGAATATTTTTGTACAATATCTGATGCTTTATCAGCCGTTAGCTTTCCAAAATATCTCTCATCTACCATCATCACAGGGGCGAGGAAGCATGTTCCGATACATGCTACGGTTTCCAATGTAAACTGATAATCTGGCGTTGTTTCTCCCTCCCCTACATTTAATATATCTTTCATTTTTTGCTTCACATCATCTGCACCCTTTACGTGACAAGCTGTACCGCTACAAACCTTTATCGCATGCTTACCACGAGGTATTAAAGTAAATTGGGAATAAAACGTAACGACACCAAAGATCCTGGTTAACGGAATATCCGTTAGTCTTGATATTTCCTTTAATGCGGTCTTCGGCAAATATCCATATATATCTTGTGATTGCTGTAATATTGCCATAAGATTAGAATCCTGATTATAACTACATTTTGAAACAATGTGTCTTACAGGTTTTATATCTACATTAAGCTTACTCATAATCTTTTCTACCACATTTTCTCTTTAACACGAAAATAAGCTATGGTATCCTCCCGACAGGCCCGCCTGCCGTCAGGCTGTGTCACAATAGAGAAAACACATAATATGTCATTCTGAACCAGGTCCTGAACTGGATTCAGGATCTCCGATTTCAGAATCTAATGATTCCAATAACTTAGCAACCTTAGAGATCCCGAAAAAAGTTCGGGATAACAATTGTGACACAGTCTGCGTTATGTTGGGCAGGGAGGAAAAACCCCGCTTTCGCGGGGAATCCAGAATGTTATAGAATTTCTAAGATGTAATCAACAGCTTTTCTGAAAATTATAATTCCTTCTCCTTCGGCTTTTAATCCTTCCCTTGTCCAGCGCGGGTGTTGAGTCGGTTCAACATGGCGCTCAGGATGTGGCATCATACCAAGAATTCGTCCTGTAGGGTCGCATACTCCTGCCACGTTGCCCATAGATCCGCACGGATCCCACGGATAACCTGATATATTACCCTCTTTATCAACATACTTAAACACTATTTGCTCTGATTCACTAAGCATTCTTAGCTTTTCTTCATTCTTTGCCATAAACTTTCCTTCTGCATTTGCCACAGGAATATATAATATCGTATCTTTATCAATAAAAACAGACTTATTTGAAAACGCCCTTAAATACACCCATCGGTCTTCAAATTTATTTGAATCATTATAAGTCAAGGTAAACTCCTGCTTATGTCCATTTAAAGTATATTGAATGTCATTAATTCGCGGCAATAGTCCCATCTTTACCAAGACCTGGAAACCATTGCAAATCCCAATAATCAACTTACCATCATCAACAAATTGTATAAGCTCATCTAATAAATGATGCCTGAGTTGATTTGCTAAAACCTTCCCCGCTGCAATATCATCCCCATAAGTAAATCCGCCCGGCAATACAAGTATTTGATATAGACCTAAAAGACTTTTCTTCTTGAGCACTTGATTGATATGTATTAAATCAACAAAGGCACCAGCTTTTTCAAGCGCATATTTCGTCTCGTAATCACAATTCGTCCCCGCTGTGCGAAGGATTATAGCTTTAGGTCTAAATTTATTTTGTGACTTAATCATCTTCTTGTTACTTTTATACTTTTATCCATTACTTACTTTTTGTTAAGGATAGACGACCGCTCATTTAGCTCGCTAGGATGACGGACGAACACGTCTCTCACCCCTTTGTAGCACTCCCCACGCCTCCTTATTTCCGGTACTGGATTCCCTGTGAAAGCAGGGTAATAACTCTAAAATCCTTTCGGAAGGAGTCCAGTTCTTCGCGGGTGAAGTTTAGTCCTCCATACTGGAATCCCCGTGAAAGTGGGGGTATTTCCTCCCTGCCCGACATAACGAAGGCTGTGTCACAATTGTTATCCCGAACTTGTTTCGGGATCTCTAAGGTTGCTAAGTTATTGAAATCATTAGATTCTGAAATCGGAGATCCTGAATCCAGTTCAGGACCTGGTTCAGAATGACATATTATGTGTTTTCTCTATTGTGACACAGCCTGACGGCAGGCGGGCCTTTCTGGAGGAATCCAGTTTGCTTTCAAATTACAACCTTAGAGTTGTCTGCCATGCCTCCTTAAGATCAGAAATCTTTTCAGAAATAATCTTTTTTCCACTCTGTGATAGAACAGCAAAAACATCATTCTCCACAACCCTTCCTATACGCCCATACGGAATGTCCTTAATTACGTCCTCAAGTTCTTTCTGATTCTGGGGTTGTACTTCAACGATAAATCGTGTATTAGATTCTGAAAAGAGAATTATATCGTCCCTGTCAACACCTTCATCAATCGGTACCAGAGACAAATCCAGTTCCATTCCGTATCCACCTGCAAAACTCATCTCTGCTGTTGCAACAGCAAGTCCACCTTCTGAACAATCATGACATGATCTAACTAAACCTTTTTCTGTAGCACTTGAGAGTAATTCCATTATCCTTTTACCCATTTTTGTGTCGACCACAGGAACTGAATTACCTTTAAAACCATGTATATAATAATAATGAGAGCCGCCAAGCTCATTTTTTGTTAAGCCCAAAATGTATATAAGATTGCCATACTCCTTTACGTCCATTGATATCGCCTTGGTAACATCTGACATCACACACACAGCAGATATTAGTAAAGATGGTGGTATGGAAACAGTTTTATCTTCAAGCTTAAATTCATTATTTAAACTATCTTTGCCTGATATAAAGGGAGTTTCATAACCTAAAGCTGTATCATAACACCCCTTTGCCGCCCTAACAAGGCCACCCAGACATTCAGGTTTGTTTGTATTACCCCAGCTAAAGTTGTCAAGAAGCGCAACTCTCTCTAAATTACCACCTACAGATATTATCTGTCTTAAGGCCTCGTCAATGGCTGAAGCCGTCATATGATAAGGATCTATGTCCCCGTATCTGGGATTCATGCCATTCGAAACGGCTAAACCTTTATTAGAGTTTAATAGTGGTCTGATTACGCATGCATCTCCAGGGCCATCATTATTTATCCCCTGCAGTGGTTTTAAAACGCTTCCGCCCTGTACCTCGTGATCGTACTGACGAATTACCCATTCTTTACTACAAACATTCCATGAAGATAGAACCTTTTTCAAATCTTCACCATAATTCCCTTTTTCTGCTATTTCAGGATCTTCATGAGATGGTGAATGCCATACAGCCTTACGTTTGATTCGAGGCAATCCATTATGCAAGAAATCCATTTCTATATCTGCGACCATTTCACCTTTATATTTCAAGCGCAATCTCTTGTCTCCCGTAAACTCTCCAATAAATGTTGCCTCAACGTCCTCCTGCTGAAACATTGCCTTGATCTCTTCCTTATTTTCTGGTGGTACAGAAAGTATCATTCTTTCCTGGGCTTCAGAAATCCAGATTTCTGAATAAGAGAGACCTTCATATTTGAGAGGTACCTTTTCAAGGTCAACAACAGCTCCGAGGTCTTTTCCCATTTCACCTACGGCAGAGGAAAGGCCCCCTGCGCCACAATCAGTAATATTATTATACAGACCTTTGTCGCGCGCCATTAAGAGTACGTCTGTAACCTTCTTTTCTGTTATTGGATTACCAATTTGTACCGCGCCTCCAGATACTACTTCAGATTGTTGTGTTAATTCGACTGACGAAAATGTTGCCCCGTGGATACCATCCCTTCCAGTCCTGCCACCCACAAGTAATATCAGATCACCCTCGTATGATTTTTTCCCACGTTTATCCTTGCGTATCAATCCAACATTTCCGCAATAAACAAGCGGATTACTTGTATATCTTTCATCGAAGAAGATAGCGCCATTTGCTGTAGGTATGCCCATACGATTACCGTAATCCCTAACACCCGCCACTACCCCCTTAAATATCCTTTTTGGATGAAGGGCACCCTCCGGTACTTTTTCCTCAGGCAAATCCAAAGGGCCAAAACAAAAAATATCCGTATTCAAAATTGGTTTTGCTCCAAGTCCTGTACCCAGGGTATCTCTAATGACACCACCTATTCCTGTATTTGCTCCACCATAAGGCTCGATTGCTGATGGGTGGTTGTGTGTCTCAACCTTAAAACAAATATCGTAGTCCTCATCAAACTCGATTATGCCCGCATTATCCTTAAAGACAGAAACACACCACGGTTTGTTTAATTCTGAAGTTACCTTCATAATCGTATTGGCTAAAAGATTATCAATACATTCTCCATTGTATTCTATTACGCCTTTAAATGTTTTGTGCATGCAGTGCTCAGACCATGTCTGAGCAATAGTTTCAAGTTCTACATCAGTAGGATTTCTACTCAGGGTAGTAAAATACTTCTGTACGGCTTTCATTTCCTGAAGATTTAAATAGAGCTGCCCTTTCTCACTAATTGACTGAAGCTGTTCGTCTTCTGCGTTTAATATCTCAAGTATATTTTTCCTGAATACATAATCTATTGTTTCTTTCTCTTCATAAAACAAATTATGTTTGTTTATAAAAACATCTTCTATAATCTTATTGGCAAGCACCTTATTAGCTATAGTCTCAACCTGATCAAGCGTAAGCACACCAGTTATCAAAAATCTTCTTGTGGTTTTAACAGATTTTGCATCAAGGCCTAAATCCCTGATCCCCTTAATTACAGTAGACTCTACCGGATCCATCACACCTTGCTTACGAGCTACCTCAATTGTATAAACAACATTGTCCTTATACCCTTTCTGCTCAAACTTTGTCTTGCCTGCCAGCTCGGCCCGTCCGAACGGCGTTGCCGGGCGGGCAGACGGGCCTGCCCATACATTAGTAGATGAATCTGATAATCCATTATAACAAACGCAATCCTCGGTTAACCCGTCTGTTAATAATTCATTGCAAATGCATTTAACATCCTCTGTGGATAAATCTCCATCTATTAAGTACACCTGTGCTATGCGTATCTCATCTACAGATTTAATTCCGATATTCTCAATCTCTGACTTTATTTCATTTCCAAGAGTATCCGGAAAATCTTTTTTAGTAAATACTTCTATTCTTCTTTCCATTTCTTTTTATCACGTAAAGCCTTTGCCTTTTTCAACCTGTTTAATATCCCATTGTCGTTTTCTTCTTCCATATCTCTTAACATAGATTTTGTTTCTTCAGAAAAACATTTAAGCGCTTCAATTATTTTTACCCTATTCTGTTTACAAATACTTAACCACAGTTTTGGGTCACTCGAGGCAATCCTCGTAGTATCTCTTAATCCATTAGCTCCAAATTTCCAATGTTTCTCATCAACCACGTTTGTAAGCTCAGAGGCAATAAAATGAGGCAAGTGACTGGTAAATGCTACGATCTCATCATGCACATGCGGCTTTAAAATACTTATCCTAGCACCTAATGCCTTCCACATATTTGCTATCTTTTCTACGCACCTTTTTGAACTAAGATCTGTAGGTGTTAACACACAAACACTGTCTTCAAAAAGGTCTGGTCTTGCTGATTCTATACCCCTTTGCTCTGAACCTGCCAGCGGATGTGCTCCTATAAAATTTAGATCATTTCTCCCACACTTATCTTTTATCTCTTTATTTATCTGCGAAACAATATAACCCTTTGTACTCCCTACATCAGTAAGGATTGCAGACTTTTTCATCAATGAAATTGCCTTTCTTGCAAGGTCTGGTATAAGATCAACAGAAGTTGCCAGTATTACGATATCTGCCTGACTTACCGACTTCTCAATATCAGTTGTACCTTCGTCTACCGCCTTCATCTTTAGCGCTTTATTTATTGAGGGCTTACGATGTCCAACGCCTAGAACTCGTTTTGTTAATCCTTTTTTCTTCAAACCGAGCCCTATCGAACCACCTATCAAGCCGGTTCCAACTATTGTAACAATTCCAAAATTCATTTGTTATGTATTTACCTATGAATAAAACATTTAACTTCTTTTTTATAGAATTAGCCTAAATATTGATGTTAACGTTGTAGAAGAAATTTGTCAAATTTAATTAACCTATATTCCCTTGATTTGGATAAAAAAACTGCTAGAATCATGACTGCGATTCAAATTATCTGACCGTTTCCATATATTCGACTATATTAAATAAAAAAACTGTTTCATAAACATGTTTTGCTTCTGAAAAAGGAACTAAGGTATGAGCAAAGATACACATAATCTTGAAAATACGATTCTCGAGCTAGAAAAACGTATTCAGGAACTAAAGAATAATTCTGAGCAAGATTCGTCCATTGAAATAAAAAAACTAGAAGAACAAAAAAAAACACTCCAAAAAGAAATGTATTCTAATCTCCCTCCCTATGAAGTCGTAAAAATAAGTCGCCACCACCTTCGGCCACCCGTATCCGATTACATAAATTTAATGGTTGATGATTTTGTGGAACTACATGGAGATCGCAGTTATGGAGATGACAAGTCCATAGTCACAGGTCTTGGCAAAATTGGTAGTAAAAAGGCTTTGATAATTGGCCACCAAAAAGGTAAAACAACAAAGGAAAGAATTAAACTCAACTTCGGTATGCCCAATCCAGAAGGATATCGAAAGGCATTGCATAAAATGAAGCTAGCTGAGAAGTTTCATTTGCCAATAGTCACATTAATTGACACGCCAGGGGCAAATCCTGATATAGGGGCGGAAGAGCGTGGTCAAGCCCATGCTATAGCCATAAATATTGCAGAAATGACTAAACTCAAAACTCCCATAATTTGTATTGTCATTGGAGAAGGAGGAAGCGGTGGTGCACTTGGAATCGGTGTAGGTGATAAATTTTCGATTCTGGAATTTGCATACTGCTCCGTTATCTCACCAGAAGGGTGTGCGGCAATCCTTTGGAAAAGTAAAGATAATGCAGAAGAAGCTGCAACTGCACTAAAGTTTACGGCAAAGGACTTATACGAACTGGGGATAGTAGACGAAATAATACTAGAACCAACAGGGGCAGCACATAATAATCCAGAAGAAATGGCCAAGATATTAAAAGAAACAATAGTGAGGTATATTGGAGAACTCCAGGCAATTCCCATAGACAAGTTAATTGAAAAGCGACATAAAAAATACAGGAAAATAGGCTGCTTTCTGGATGGAGAATAAGCAACGAAACCAATGAGTGATGTGTATATTATCAGTGCAGTCAGAACACCAATCGGAAGCTTCAACGGCTCTTTAAGTATAATACCCACCACTAAACTCGGCAGCATCGTAATTGCTGAGGCAATTAAAAAGGCATCGATTGAACCGAATATCCCAGACCATGTCATTATGGGAAACGTCTTACCATCAGGCCTCGGACAGGCGCCTGCCAGACAATGTGCATTGGGGGCGGGACTACCGAAATCAACAAACTGTTTAACAATAAATAAGGTATGTGGCTCAGGCCTAAAGGCCGTAATGCTCGCCGCTCAAGCAATTTCTCTAGGTGATGCAGAGGTCGTCGTAGCTGGTGGCATGGAGGGCATGAGCAGGACGCCATATATTCTCGAAAAAGCAAGAACTGGTTATCGCTTAGGCGACGGCAAGATTATTGATAGCATGATTAAGGATGGTCTCTGGGACGTATATAATAATTTTCATATGGGAAGCGCCGCAGAAATAATCGCTGATAGATTTAACTTTTCGAGGCAACAGTTAGATGAATACGCACTCGGAAGTTATGATCGTACATTAAACGCACAAAAAAACGGATACTTTAACGAAGAAATCATACAAATTGACATAAGCAAGAAAAAAGAAACCTCAAAATTTCTTAAAGAAGATGAAGAACCTAAGAAATTAAACCGTGAAAAGTTAACTCATCTCCAGCCTGCTTTTAAAGAAGATGGAAAGCTGACAGCCGGAAATTCTTCATCAATTAGTGATGGCGCAGCTGCCGTAGTATTAACATCAGAAGCTAAGGCAAAAAAATTAGGTACCAGGCCTTTTGCAAAAATCTTGGGATACAGCGAAAGTGGCTTGAGCCCAGAGTTGTTTTCTTTGGCCCCAATAAACTCAATTGAAGATGTTTTAAAAAAAACAAAACTAACCATAAGTGATATTGATCTGTTTGAAATAAACGAGGCCTTTGCTTCTTCCTCACTTGCAGTTAATAATGAACTAAATCTCGATCCCAAAAAGGTTAATATCAGTGGTGGAGCTATTGCCATGGGACACCCTATAGGGGCTAGTGGTACAAGGATATTAACTACATTGCTCTACAACCTTAAACGTACTAATGGAAAACATGGAATAGCAAGCCTGTGTATAGGTGGTGGAGAAGCAGTGGCAATGGCAGTTGAATCGATATAAAAATCCCATAAAAGTTTTCAGTAAGATGGCCCAATCACATTCCAAACATAAACAATTGCAAAAATATTCTATCCCGAAGAGCTTATCCAAAGAAGGTGATTATTACATCAGCAGTAAAGACCTTTCAAAAATGGTTTTGATACCCGTAGGTAATTTTATAATGGGATTAGAAAATGAAGACATCTTCGCCAAGGTACATGAAAGACCACAAAGGACTGTCCATTTATCACCTTATCTAACAGATATTTTTCCAATAACAAATGAACAATATATGAGATTTATAAATGAAGGTGGTTATAAAGAAAGGCGTCATTGGTCACCGGAAGGTTGGCAGTGGAAAATAAAGTCTAAATCTGAAAAACCTTTAACCTGGGATATAAAGGGATGGAACAAACTCACACAACCCGTTGCTGGTGTGAGTTGGTATGAAGCCGAAGCATATGCAAAATGGGCAGACAAACAATTACCTACTGAAGCACAGTGGGAAAAGGCAGCTAGGGGAACAGATAATAGAAGATATCCATGGGGAAATGATTTTCCCACGTCTAAAGTAACAAACTTTAATAGCAATATAGGTGGTACGACAATAGTAGGAAGTTATCCAGAAGGAATAAGCCCTTTTGGATGTTATGACATGTCGGGTAATGTTAACAACTGGTGTAGAGATTGGTACTGGGAAAACTTTTACTCATACTGCATTGAAAATAATATAAATGAAGATCCTGTTTTAGATGATAAATTAAGGAATAAAATTACTGCCGAGTTACATCTGAAGGCTGATCGTGGGGGTGGTTTTGCCACGCCACAGGAACATTGGGAGGTCTTGAGCTGTACGGATAAAGTTGCATGGCAACCACAGGAAAGGTATCCATGGAACGGTTTCCGCACAGTCAAAGAATTGAGAAGGAAAGACAATTAATGAAAAAATACATAACATTAATCTTAATTCTTCTAATTATTATTCCAGTCTTTGGCTTTGGGAAAGAGACTCCTGAAAATGTACTGATAAAATTCCTAAAAGCCCTTTACTCAAATAATTTAAAAAAAACATATAATTATATTTCAAAAGTAGATAAAAGCACTATAAGCAGAAGTGAATTCATAGAGTTAAACAGTATTAATGATCCCTTTCGTCAAGAAATGGCAAAAATAACATCCTCATTAAACAAGTACGAAGTAAATGAAACAAAAATATATGAAGATAACGCAATTGTCAACATTACAGTAACTAAACCAAATATGCCCAAGGTCTATGCGGAAATCTTTGGACCTTTTTACGGCCCAAAAGACATGAAAAATCCCCAGGAAGCTGCAAGACATATGTTAAGACAATACCTAAAAAAGGCTGATGTACCAATGATTGAAGAAAGAGGAAATTTTACGTTGGTTAAAGAAGAAGGTAAATGGAAAATCCTTCTAAATTTAAAAAATAAAGACTAAGTTGACTAATTTTCAATCCCCTTAGTCCCCCTTTAAAAAAGGGGGAAAGAGGGGGATTTGCCAAATGGGTAAAGGATAAATATTATGAGACAAACACTCATAGAACTAATGAAAACATTTAGAAATAATTTCAGTCAACTCCAGAAAAATATTGAGGAGGGGTTTAAAAGCAAATACGAAAAATTAACAGCACTCAAAGATTCATTGCATGAAAAGAGTTCATATACATACGAACACCAATACACAGATTTTGGTAAAGAAAGAGAATACATAATAGATTTACATAAAAGAATTTTTGAAAAAGGAGAGTATGAGACAGAAAACCTAAGAATCTTAATCAAAAATATATTTAATGACTATGATGAACTTATCCGCAAATATCGTGGAATTATACCCCTGGACTACTCAACGCACACCATTCCAGATAAAGCCCACGCTGAAGAAGGAAGAGAAATCGAAGCAGAAATCCTTCAGTTCTTCCCATCAAATTGCCAGAGAGAAAATATTACACAACACGTAGCAGAAATGATCAAGCACTTACAAGAAACCTCCTTTCCTGATACTCCAATTTGGGTCAAGGTAACACAACATAAAGAAAAATAATACAGTGGATTTTATCCTGACAGACGAACAGAAAATGGTTAGAGAAACGGTAAGAAACTTTGCCATCTCCGAGATAAAACCAATGGTGGCAAAGATGGAGGAAACAGGTGAATTCCCCCATGAAATTATCAAAAAAGCATCGCAGCTAGGATTATGTGGAATCAAAATACCAGTTGAGTTCGGCGGCGGTGGTATGGACGCTATATCCTATATAATAGCCATTGAAGAGATTTGTAAGATATCGGCTTCAGTGGGTGTTATCCTTTCTGTCAACAACTCCCTCGTGTGTGATAACATTTATCATTATGGCAATGATGAACAAAAGAAAAAATACTTAATACCATTAGCAAAAGGCGAACTACTGGGCTGCTTTGCGCTCACAGAAGCAGATGCAGGTTCTGACGCAGGAAGCATTAGAACCTCAGCAAAAAAAGAAGGCGGTTACTACATACTTGATGGCACAAAAGTCTTTACAACAAACGGTGTGAATGCACAAGTAGCTATTGTTTTTGCTGTTACAGATAAAGAAAAAGGTAAGAAAGGAATTTCTGCATTTATAGTTGAAAAAGGGACAAGTGGGTTCTCTGTTGGAAGAGAAGAAGAAAAAATGGGCCTAAAAGGTTCCGAAACAGTAGAGTTGATTTTTGACAACTGCAAGATATCAAAAGAAAATATCCTGGGAAAAGAAGGTGATGGTTTTAAAATTGCTCTTTCCACTCTAGATTCAGGTAGAATAGGCATTGCAGC
This sequence comes from Candidatus Scalinduaceae bacterium, assembly GCA_046757465.1. Taxonomy (GTDB): domain Bacteria; phylum Planctomycetota; class Brocadiia; order Brocadiales; family Scalinduaceae; genus Scalindua_A. Next base: position 34,872 of record JBHHYH010000029.1, read on the forward strand.
ACAATCAATCGGAATAGCAAGCGCCTGCTTTGAAGAGGCATTAAAATACTCCAAAGAAAGAGTTCAATTTGGCAAACCTATTTCCGAGTTTCAGGCTATTAAGTGGATGATTGCAGATATGTCAACTGAAATAGAGGCAGCAAGGGTCTTGGCATTTAGGGCTGCATATCTTAAAGACAGTAAGGAACGTTTTACCAAAGAGGCAGCACAGGCAAAACTTTACGCCTCTGAGATGGTGAACAGAGTGGCATACAGAGCTGGACAAATTTTCGGAGGATACGGTTACTGTAAGGAATACTCTGTAGAAAGATTTTACCGGGATGCCAGGGTAACGACGCTTTATGAAGGGACATCAGAAATACAAAGACTTGTAATTGCAAGAGAACTTTTGAGATAACGACTAAAGTGAGGCAACACGTATGGCGGATAAAACTGTAAAAAAAATAAAACATTAAACGAATCTAAGAACTCAAAAACCACACGAGGCAGAGGGGTTGCCTCCACTGACTTGTTAGGCTTTACTTATTAATAATTGAAATATGAAGGTTTGGCCCTCCCTCCTTATTTTTTCATAATTTTACCCCTTAATGCTGTATGGGATAGAGTCGTTATCACAATTTCTCAAGAATCTCCAAAAGTTCTTCCGTATCATTAATTGCTACTTCTGCTTCTACTTTGATAACTTTTTTCTTTTTCCCATGGATAAGGCCGTTTCGAATATCAAAAACAGAGGCAATTTTATTTCGAAGCGCCTCGTCACCAATTCCTAGACTGCCCAAGATTACAGTACATAACAGTCTATTACTTACGTCATCAAGAAATTTATCAATTCCTGAGGTTGTTGCTATGTTCTTTGAAATATAAACTTTTCGAATTGTCTTTATAATCTTCAATTCAAGCACTGCGGCTGCATATATAACTGAGTTGCGATAATCTTCATGAAATAAATATTCCCACGCCTGAACAATCAACTTGCTATCAAGAGGAATTTCATTCTCTACAACATCATTTATTTCTTGTGAGATAAGAGTATTATCAACTGATGAAGATGTTTTTGTCTGCCCATCACTAAAACATCCAACAAAAATTCTTTTGCGATATTCTAGCTGATAAAATAGGTAGGTCTTAAACTCTGTTTCTGTTATCTCTGGAATAAGAAAAACCATTCCTTTTTTCCATTCTTCAGACCCTCGCTTTAAATTGTACTTAGCTGTTCTATGTGCATCGATAACCCTTGTTAAGGCGTTGAAGGCATCTTGGATGAACGGTTCAACAAAACTATCTATTTCAGTGTTTATTGAACCTTCTTCCTGTTGATGTTCAGGTATAGGAAGATCCACACTGAACATAATATCTAAGGTTTGAATTTCATAATTATATTTTGAATCTATGTCACCCCAATGAAAAAAGCTACTTAAGATGATTTTCTCTTGTTTTGATATGCCAAACTTACCTATCTTGACACTAACCAATTTATTATTAACAGAGAAGCTGTACGATCCACCCCCTAACTCAATCAGCAATAGAGCATGATCTACAGGTAAAATATCGAGACCAAAAGCTTTCTTAAAAGTAAGGTTACATAACATGAATTAAATCCAGCGTTTGATACAACATGAATATTTTGCCACTAACGCCTGAGGTGAGCTACCCCGTTTGGCAAATAAAATAATAGAAATAAATAAGATAAACAAAGAACCTAAAAATAATCGAATCGCAAATGACAGAGGGTTGGCTCCACTGATTTGTTAGGCAAAGATAAATCGAATAATTTCGATTACAAAGATTGTCAAATGTCAAGATGCGTCCCCGGTTCTTTTTGTTAATCAAAGATTGTAGCTTGTCAAGCATATTCTGCTTTCAAGGTCTGATAATATGAGAGATGATTCCTCACGTAAACTGTTAAA
>JBHHYH010000030.1:0-35339 GCA_046757465.1 Candidatus Scalinduaceae bacterium
GCCATTTTTTTACATTTTTCAGCACCTGTATGAAGGACGTCAATGACACTGTCAGGGTTATTAATTAATTCCAGGCTTTTCTCTCTGATTGGTTCAAGTTCTTTAATCATGTTGTCTGATAGGATTTTTTTACAATCAATACAACCTATCTCTGCAGTTCTACATTCTTTATCAACTCTGTCTATCTCAGATTCTTTTGAAAAATGTTTATGCAGAGTAAAAAGGTTACAAATATCAGGGTTTCCCGGATCATTTCTTCTTTTCCTGTTTTCATCAGTTACCGCCCTGGACAATTTTTTCCAGATAACATCAGGTGCTTCGATAAGAGATATGTGATTATTCGTGCTTTTACTCATTTTAGTCTTACCATCCAGTCCCATAATTCTAGGTGCATTTGAAAGAATATGTTGAGGTTCAGGGAAAAATTCTCCATATCTCGTATTAAACTTTCTTGCTATCTCACGTGACAGCTCGATATGTTGAACCTGATCCTCGCCCACTGGTACTGCACAGCCCTTATACAAGAGAATATCGGCTGTTTGGAGCACAGGATAATCAAACAAACCTACATTAACATTTTTTTCATTCTGCCCTGCCTTATCTTTGAATTGTGTCATTCTTTCAAGATGTCCCATCGGAGTAAGTGTATTAAGTATCCATGTTAACTCCGTATGTTCAGGAACTTGAGACTGTACAAAAATAATACAACGGTCTGGATCTAAACCTGCGCCCATATTCACCGCGGCAGCATTAATGATTCTCTTCTGTATTTGTCCTGGATCGTACTCAATCGTTACTGCATGGTAGTCTACTATTGAAAATATACAATCATAATCATCCAGAAGCTTAACCCAATTCTTGATCGCACCCAGATAGTTTCCAATATGAACATCACCGCTTGGTTGAATACCACTAAATAGACGTTTTTTCATTGTTATAGCATGCAGACTGTAGCGGAAACCTTTAGGTTTCCACCATTAACAGTTTCATCCGTTTTTGGGGTAATTTTGATAGAAAAGTACACCGGAGTAATGGAAACCTAAAGGTTTCCGCTACTTTTGAAATCCCTCTTAGTTCCCCCTTTGTAAAAGGGGGAGAAAGGGGGATTTATTTAATTCTATTATAATTTCAGCCTACTTATCCTTTTGGCTGCTTCTTCTGTTTGTTTTATGCTTGGAACGAGTGCAAAACGTACGAATCCTTCGCCAGGATTATGACCATCGTAACTTTCATCACTAATCCACTCGCCAGGGGTGGCAACAATAGCTATTTCTGGTTCCAGTAACTTTATTGCAAAATCCAAAGATGTCATTCCTTCTGGGACCTTCTGCCAGATATAGATTGTCGCTTCAGGTGTACAATCCTGTAATCCTACACTTGTTAATGCCTTGATTAACATATCCCTCTTAACCTTATACTCTTCTCTCATAACTTGAACATGAGTCTCGTCATTTAGTCCGGCAATGGCGCCGTCCTGGATAAAGGTGGCTGTACCTGAGTCAATATTAGTCTTTACCTTTTTAAATACATCAACAATTCGACGATCACCAGCAACCCATCCTATTCGATAACATGTCATAGCGCTTCTTTTTGACATAGAATGCACCGCTGCTACACCCTCAGTCGTAATCTCAAGTATGCTATGCGGTGGCTTGCCGAAATAAATATCTATATATGCCTCATCAGAAACTATGATGATATCGTTCTCTTTACCAAAAGCGACAAGCTCTTTTAGAAAATCAGTGGAAGCAGTAACACCACTGGGACTATTTGGATAATTGACCCACATTATCTTAGCCCTCTTGCATACATCTTTTGGAATTGAACTCAAGTCTGGTAAATATTTGTTTTCCGGTAATAAAGGGACAAAAAAAGGGATTCCTTCGGCAAAAAGCGTCCCTCTTGTATAAGGCGGATAACCCGGTGTAGGGATAATGACATAATCTCCCGGATCAACAAACCCCTCTGCAAAATTAAAAATGCCCTCCTTCGAACCCAGGGTAGAACTAACCTCTGTGGCAGGATCAAGGGTAACATCAAATCTTCTCTTCATCCATTTGCATATGGTTTCCCTGAATTCAGGTGCACCGATGTAACTCGGGTAACCTGAACATTTTCTTTTCTCAATTCCTTTCTTAGTGCCCTCACGCACAACTTCTGGAGTAGGGGTTGTTGGGTCACCTACACCAAAATCAATAGGTTCGATGCCTTTCTCTTTTAACTTCTCAACTTGCTTGTCAACCTCAGCAAATGCATAAGCGCCAATTGATTGAACTCTCTTAGACGGTACAATTTCCAAATTTAGAACCTCCTATACTATTAACTCAAAAAATACCTTTTTTGTAAATTTGGGCTGTGACTTCTTTTAGATTAGCCTTTTTGGATTTAACTATTTTTTGGAGGGATCAGTAATAGTTTTTTTGCTAACAGGGCTTTGTTTAGCAGAGAGTTCTTTAACTCCGATTACGAGGACAAGGGTCCTTTCGAGTACAGATGTCCTGAGGATATTACTCCTTTTCTCAGCTTCAGATGTTAAAGAAATCTTTGGTGATTGGCGAGCATATTTTTCTATAAGTTTATTTAAAGCGTAGGTCTTTTCTGTAATATCAGTTACAAATTTTATGTCACCAAAAATTATTACACTTTTATATTCAGTAGTAGAAGCACACGGTGATTGCCTGGGGATGATTGACTTAGCATCATCTATTTCAAAACACACTTTCGGATTGGACATTATATTGGTGATCTTGCGACCATCTGGAGCACTATGAAAAAATATCTTGCCTTTATCGTATACAAAATTGACAGGCGTTATATATGGAATACTATCAAGACATGTCCCCAGTCTTCCTACCATAGCGCTGGACAATAAATCTTCAATTTCCTCAGGATTTGTAATCTCCTTATCTTTTCTCCTCAATACAATTTTCCCGACAATCAGATTTGTTTTGCCTTCTTTGTCTTAAATATCTCTTCCTATGGCCCTTGCGATTGTTCTCGATTCTGTCATTAAATTCTCAAATTCCTCGATCGTTATTGTCTGAGGACCATCAACAAAAGCCTTTTCCGGATCGGGATGAACTTCTAACAACAACCCATCAGCGCCAACTGCGATTGCCCCTTTAGACATTGGTTTCACGAGATCCCGCACACCCGTGCCATGGCTGGGGTCTACAATTATGGGAAGATGTGTTAGTTTCTTAAGCTGTGGCACTATACTTAAAGACAACGTAAACCTTGTATGGTTCTCGAACGTTCTTATCCCTCTCTCACATAAGATAACATTTGGATTTCCCTGTGAAAGTATATATTCACCAGCAAGTAAAAATTCATCCATAGTAGCTGACATACCACGCTTCAGAATTACGGGCTTTTTACATTCACCGACTGCTTGTAGCAACAGGAAATTTGCCATGTTTCTTGTTCCTATTTGTAGCACATCTACATAGCTGCTTACCAGCTTTACATGTTCCGGACTTAGCACCTCTGTAACCACGGCTAATCCCGTAGCTTCCCTGGCCTTTGCAAGATATTCAAGACCCTCTTCCCTTAAGCCCTGAAAAGAATAAGGATTGGTCCGAGGCTTAAACGCCCCTCCCCTAAGCGCTATGGCTCCCGCTTTTTTTACCTTATCTGCTATAAAATTAATCTGGTCCTGACTTTCTACTGCACAAGGACCCGCAATTACGCTTACTTTATTGCCCCCAATTACCTGATCGTTAATTTTAATTTCAGTATCGGTCTTTTTTACTTCTCTACTAGCTATTTTGTATGGAGCTAAGATAGGGACAGCCTTTTCCACACCCGGTATTGCACCCCAAAACTCTGGAGAAACATCCCGCTTATCGCCTATTGCAGCAATCACTTTCCTGTTAGTACCTTCTAACAATATTGCCTTACATCCAACTTCCTCGACTTTTTCAACTACATGATCAATCTCACTTTTTCCAACATTTGGCTTCATTACAATTATCATATATATACCCCAAAAAGCGATTGTCTCTACTAAATAAAAAAACCCTAAAACTTTTAAGTCTCAGGGCTCTGAAGAAAAACATGTAAACTATCATTAAATGGCCCTAACAACCTCCATTTCCTGCCAATAAATAAAGCATAAAAAATTGAAATCACTATTCAATAAGGAAATCCCTTTCATTTTATACCCTAATACCCAAAAACAAAGTTTATATTAACAATTTTCGATTGTCAAGCTCATTTTTAAGGTGTCAACGATAACCAAATATTATTGCATTTTTAAGCTCAAAACAGTCAAAAATCAGTTGAACGTAAATTCTTAGATGTTATAATGTGCTCGATTAAAAAGGGAGATGACATATGGAAAAAACAGTTAAATCTGGAGAATTAGTTAATAATAAAAGTTCCCGGAAGTTGTTGGTTGGACAAATTACCATTCTCTCATTACTCTTTACTATTGGGAAAGTTACAACCATAATTTCTCTCCAAAAGGTAATAATGCTAACTGGCTTATGGACAATCTTCTTACTGGGAAGAATAGTATTAAAGAATAAAGCCTTGAATTCAATCGTTACAAACAAAAACTATCTAACTTACAAACTTAATAAAGAAAACAGCTCTAACCTATTAAAATTCCTGGATGTTACGTTCTTTTTAATCTTAAAATGTACAGATGTCCTAATTCTCAAGGTATTTTTCAAAGTAGAAGCCGTAAATACCCGCTTAATTCCAAAAGAAGGCGCAATAATAGTAGCCGCAAACCATACTAGCCATATTGATTCAATGGTCTTGCAAGCTACATTTCCAAAAAGAATAACCTACATGATGTTATCAGAGAATTACGAAACCTGGGGTAAATGGTTCTTCAAATCTCAACATGCAATACCCGTAAAAGAGCAAGGTATTAACTGTGATGCATTAAAAGAAGGCTTAGAATTACTAAGAAACAATGGGACTCTCTGTATATTCCCGGAAGGAAAGATGAGTCCTGATGGTAATCTACAAGATGGAAAACATGGTATCGACTTCCTGGCAATCAAAAGTGAAGCAACAGTAGTTCCCGCTTATATTGATGGGGCATCTGAAGTGTTGCCTGCTGGGGCTTTTTTCCCTCGTCTCAGGAAAGTAAAAATAATATATGGAGAACCGATCTATTTTACCAATAAATATACCAATGAAAGAAAGTCCCGAGAAAAGGTTACAAAAAAGATAATGGATGAAATTAAGAAGTTGTCTTATCTAAAGGATGCTTAAGAGAACGTTTCTTAGTGTTAATTACCAATTGCATACAAATGATTATCATTCGAGCCAAAATATACAGTTCCATCTGAGCCTATTAATGGCGACGACTCTATCCAACCATTAGTTTGATAACTCCACTTAAGTTTTCCTTCCGAGTCTATTGCATAAAGACTACCATCGCTCGAACCGATGTAAACAGTTCCATCAGAATCCACTGCTGGTGATGACTCAATCCAACCATTAGTCTTGAAGCTCCATCTAAGAGTACAGTTAGAATTTATTGCGTATACTTTTTTATCGTAAGAGCCAAAATATATTGTTCCGTCATTACCTATTGCGGGTGAAGACTGAATAGTCTTTCCCGTATTAACTATCCATTTTCTCTTACCATCTATCCCTTTTATCTCACCATTTGGATTAATTGCATAAACCCTTCCGTTCTCTGAACCAATATAAACGGTGCCGTCTTCATTGACTGCAGGGGAGGAAAAAGAAGCATAAACATTGCTGCCTATCCTACGCTTCCATTTTTCAGATCCATCAGAATTAAGTGCATAAATAATTCCTTTGGTTATCATGAAGCAAATCGTACCATCCGGCCCAATTGCCGGCGATGAACTTATAGGACTATAAAGCTTATTCTTGTATGTCCATTTCAGACTTCCTGACAAATCTATTGCATGTAGACTGCCATCACCTGAACCAAAATAAATCATGCCATTTTTTCCTACAGTTGGTGAGGAAAAAATGGCTCCTTCCGTTTCATAATCCCATTTGAGGCTTCCATTTGGATTTACCGCATACAGTTTTTTATCTCTTGAGCCAAAATAAATTGTACCGTCATATCCGATGGCAGGAGATGAGGTAACTTCGTCTCCCGTCTTGAAACTCCACTTGAGTTTACCTTCTGGACTGACTGCATATAGTTTTCCATCCACCGAACCAAAATATATTGTGTCATCCAAACCAATTGCCGGCGACGACGTAATCCTTTTTTCAACCTTAAAACTCCATTTAAGAGTGTTTGCCTGAGCCCCTTTATGAGGACTAACCCCGGTGTGTCTTAAATCTCGCCGAAACATCTGCCAGGGAGGATCAACCAGCCCGGCGCTGGAAGTATGGTTTTCAAAACCAACCATTACCACAAGTAAAAATACAAATGCCGGAACAATAACTCTTTGTAAAAACGTTTCCTTAAACATTTCTATCCTCCTACTAAAATCCATAACAGAAAACCTCGTTAATTGTTATCTCCTATGGCGTAAAAATTACCATCACTTGAGCCAAAATAAATAGTTCTGTCTAATCCAATTGCTGGTGATGATTTTATTGCCCCACCAGTAGTAAAACTCCACTTAAGCATACCGTCAGGATTAAGTGCATAAAGCTTCTTATCCCATGATCCGAAATAGACATTTCCATCAGAATCTATCGCCGGAGACGAGGTTATAACGCCATATGTTTTAAAAGTCCATTTTAAAATTCCATCAGTATTAAGTGCATAAAGGTTGCCATCATTAGAACCAAAATAAATGCTTCCATCTTTACCAATGGCTGGTGAGGAATCAATCCATTTTCTTGTTTGAAAATACCATTTCAACGTGCTGTCAGGATTAAGTGCATAAAAATTACCATCATTTGAACCAAAATATATTGTGCCGTCTGAGCCAATTGCAGGTGACGAAGTGATCTTCCCCTTGCGTTTGCGCCATTTAAGTTTGCCTTCCTGATTTATAGCATAAACATAACCATCGTTCGAACCAAAATATATTGTACCTTCCTCATCTATCGCAGGGGAGGAATCCACATATTTACGGGTTACAAAAGCCCATAGAATTTTTCCCGTAGGACTTATTGCATATAATTTGTAATTATCAGAACCCAAATAAATATTGCCGTTGGTAGCAATAGCAGGCGAAGAGGAAATCCGACCTTTTATCTGTATATTCCACTTAAGTTTCCCATTAAAATCGAGCGCAAAGATTTTGCCATTCCATCCACAAACATAAATAACATCATCTAAGCCTATCGCAGGGGTTGAGTATATCTTACTTCCAGTATCGTAGAACCACTTAATGTCACCGTCTGGTTTCATCGCATAAAGTTTCCCATCCTGAGAACCTACATAAATTGTGCCATCACGCCTAATCACAGGAGATGAATCGATACCATTCCCTGTTGGGAATTTCCACTTAAGATTATTCGTCCTGGGCCCCAAAAGTGTGCTACGTCCAGTATTCTGGGAATCATGGCGAAAACCAGTCCACGATATACTTAGCTCTTGTGCACAATCAACATAAGCTTTCAAACAAAAAAATATGTTGAAAGCAATTAAAAAACCAAGTACCCTAAAAACAAAAATATTTTCTTCTCCTTTTCTGTCTTGATTACGTTGGCAATTTTTATAATATAATACAGTTTTGACTTATAATATATTTAGAAATTCGATTAACCTCTTTTGTGCAATTATTAAATTGAAATGAGTAAAATACATTTAAAGATATTTCTATTCCTCATGCTTACAGTCGGACAATCCATTACAAACACAAAATTGCTCAAGGCAGAAATACCCCTTAATAATAAAAGCACTTCTGCCAATATTTCTGAACAGCATCCAGTAATCTTCTTTGAAAACTCAGATTTTAATTTTGGTAAGATCTTCAAAGGACAAAAGATTGAACATGTATACAAATTTGAAAATCGGGGAAAAGGTATCCTGGAAATTAGCAAAGTAAAAACTTCTTGTGGATGTACGGCAGCAATGTTAACCAATAAAATTATATCGCCCGGTAAAACAGGAGAAATTAAGGCAACCTTTAATTCTGGTTCTTATAAAGGAAATGTAACCAAGAGCATAACCGTTTTAAGCAACGATCCAAATTCTCCAAAATACAAACTAACACTTTCCGGAAAAATCATAGAAGAGATAATTGTAAAACCACGAAATATTAACTTTGGTTCAATTTATTTAGGCAAGAAAATAGACAAAACAATCACAATTAAATCGCTAACAGAGCCTAACTTCAAGATAAAAAAAATTACACCATCTAAAACATTTGTAAAGGCCTCAATTGTGGAAAGGAACAACGAAGAATATATCATCAAAGCAATACTAAAAGATAATCTTGAAATTGGGAGATTTAGTGGTGTAATATATCTACAAACTGACAATCCAAGGCAACCAAAGGCCATAATCCCGTTTTTTGGAGAAATAATTGGAGACATTACCACTTATCCAAAAAAAATTTACTATGGTCACATCACAAGGGGAAAGGAAATAACTCAAAAAATCTTCGTTAAGATAAATAGGAATGATATAAAGATTTTAAACAGTAAGGTCTCACCAGATTATCTAAGCACTAAAATTATTGAAAAATATGAAAAAAATAATCCCCATTACTTAATTGAAATAAAATTAAACAAAGAAGCAACTATCGGCAGGCTAAATGGATTGCTAGAGCTTCACACTAACAGTAAAATACAACCCACTATAAGAATACCAATAACAGGAGAAATACAAAAAGGATAATAGTTCACCATAGAGATACATTGTGCAAAATTTTCTAATAAAGGTTCAAATACCATACAAAACCTGTCCAATAGAACGGGTCGCAACCTGTTGAAAGAATGATTAATGTTTTCCCATCACTTTACTAATTTAATACTCTAAGTCTGCCAATCACTTTGTTGTGTTAAAACCAAAAAGCTAACATGTTAAAAAAACATAGTAAGTTTTTTGAAACATTGGTCTTGTTTCTTGATTGGATAACGCTTTCCTGTTCATGGGTACTGGCCTATTACGTACGTTTTTACATTCCTATTATTCCGGCACATAAAGGTATCCCCTCATTTTACACATATGTTTATCTTCTCATTATCATGATTCCACTCTGGTTTATAGTGTTTAAGGCCCTTGGTCTTTACAGGCCAAGAAGAATTTCATCCAGGGTTGCAGAGGTAATGGACATTGTCAAGGCAACTTCAATTGCCACCTTAATTTTAATCACATTAACATTCTTTGTAGCGAGGCAGGAGTTTTCAAGGGTTTTTTTCCTGTATTTCTGGATAATAAGCATTGTCGCCTTGTGTATTAGCAGAATACTTTTCCGTGAGCTTTTAAGACTCATCAGGAAAAGGGGTTACAATTTACGATATGCCTTAATCGTTGGCACAGGAAATCTAGGTCAAAATATTACTGATAAAATACAGGGACATCCTGAAATCGGGATTGAGATTAGCGGTTTTTTAAGTGAGGATACTTCACAGGTTGGCAATGCAGTGAAAGGATATCAAGTACTGGATACTTATGAAAATATTCGAACCGTTATAATAAACCATAAGATTGACATGGTCTTAATAACCCTTCCCCTTAGCGCCCATGAGAAGTTGAAATCAATTCTTGACAACATAGCCGACGAGATGGTTTCAGTCATGATACTTCCAGATTTATTCGAATTTATTACCTTGAGGGGTGGTGTTGGAGAGTTTGAGGGAATGCCCATAATCAGTTTAAGAGATTCTCCGCTATATGGTTGGAATAGAGTAATTAAAAGGATTACGGATATATTATTGTCTTTGGTCATAATATTAGTCACTTCACCCTTAATGTTTGTTATTTCCCTTCTGATAAAAGTAACGTCCAATGGGCCAATACTGTACAAACAGGATAGAATGGGCTTAGATGGTAAGGTTTTTGCGATGTTGAAATATAGGACTATGGGAATGCAGGCAGAAGAAAAAACCGGCCCTATGTGGGCAATAGAAAATGATCATCGCAGGACATTGGTTGGTACTTTTTTACGAAAGACCAGTCTGGACGAGCTTCCTCAATTCTTTAACGTGCTGAAGGGGGATATGAGTATCGTTGGTCCAAGGCCTGAGAGGCCGCATTTTATCCAGCAATTCAGAAGCAAGATCCCAAAGTATATGTTAAGACATAAGATGAAGGCTGGCATTACAGGATGGGCGCAAGTCAACGGATGGAGGGGTAATACATCGCTCGAGAAAAGAATTGAGTATGATTTGTACTATATAGAAAACTGGAGACTTATGTTTGACTTTGAAATAATGTGGTTGACTGTTTGGAAGGGATTTATAAGTAAAAATGCATACTAAAAAAACTTTCTATAAACCAAAATTTCTTAATCAGTTTAAATGAACTGGTTTATATATGCCTTTATATGCGCTTTGAGTGTGGCGACAGCAGATGCCCTTAGCAAAAAGGCATTAGCAACTAATAACGACACATATCTTGTTGCCCTGGTCAGGATCGGCTATGCAGTTCCCTTCATGGTCTTTATCATTCCCTTCATCGATATACCCGAACTTGATAGTATCTTTTTTATAGTTACATTCGTGCTCCTTCCATTTGACATAATAGCTTTGCTGCTATACATAAAGGCCATAAGTATATCACCCCTTTCACTAACACTCCCGTTTTTATCTTTAACGCCGGTCTTTTTGATTGGAACGTCATACATTATCTTAGGAGAAAGTCCTAATAAAACTGGTCTTATGGGAATAATTTTAGTCGTAATTGGCGCCTATTTGCTAAATGTTCATACAATCAAGCAAGGATTTCTTGAACCATTAAGAGCGGTAGCCAAAGAGAAAGGATCTATATTAATGATTATTGTTGCTTTCATATTCAGTATAACAGCAACCTTTGGCAAAATGGCCGTACAACATTCAAGCCCAATATTTTTTAGTGTATTTTATTCGATTTTATTGTCAGCTTTTTTGTTTTTAATAGTAAGTTTTAAGACCAAACGTGTTTTGTCAAAAATAGTTTCCCAGCCATTACTTTTCCTTTTTATTGGAATATCTATGGCGATCATGATGATTACGCACCTGAAGGCAATTAGTCTTGTTGAAGTATCTTACATGATTTCTGTAAAGCGCTTGAGCCTCCTCATCGGTGTTATTTATGGCGCCTTGTTCTTTAAGGAAACTAATATTAAGGAAAGATTTTTAGGAAGTGCTATTATGATTTCAGGGGTAATTTTGATTTTATACAATTAGTATCTGTTGCGGAAAGCTAAAATGCCCAAAAAGGTCATTCTGAACTTGTTTCAGAATCTATATATATCAAGATGTTAAGAGACCCTGAAACGAGTTCAGGGTGACAATATAGTGTTTCCGCAACAGAAACTAATTAGGTGGTAAACAAATATAAATTAGCGGCTGGAAGGCACTAAATTTTATACCTAAATTGAGTGATTCTTAAAACTCAATAGTACTGATATTTTTTTAATACACTAGTTACTTGTAGATTTACATAATCTGGTAAGTGTCATAAAAACCACCCCTTCGCAACGCTCTTCCCCTCCTTAACAAGGAGGATCGAAAAACTTTCATTTTGACACCTCCCCTTTATCCCCTCCTTAATAAGGAGGGGACTAAGGGGAGGTCGTATTAATTTTAGGAAAAATCACTCAATTCATGTTATAGATTTGGCCTTGGGAGTAAACCCGCTCTCTCTACGATCTCCGGAACAATCTCTTCCCACTCAATAGCCATTATATGAATTCCTGAAACTCCCTCTATCTTGCGTAACCGCTCAATTATGTCAAGGCAGATGTTTATGCCTTCTGCCTTTTTCTTTTCTGCACCTTCTAATCGTTTTATAATCTCATCAGGAACATCCATACCGGGAACATTGTTTTTCATATATTTGGCCATTCCGAGCGATCTGATAGGGGTAACACCTGCTAAAATGAATACTTTCTTATGTAGCCCCATATCTCGTACGATGCTCATCCACTCCTCAAATTTCTTTATATTGTAAATAATTTGTGTCTGTATGAAATCGGTACCTGCCGTTATCTTCTTTGCAAGGCGTATAGCACGAAATTTGAAAGGATCGGCAAAAGGATTCTCAGCAGCACCCAAGAAAAGACGCGGTTCTATTTTTAACTCTTCACCTGACTGGAATCTCTTCTCATCCCTCATTTGTCTGACTATATCCAGGAGTTGAATCGAATCTATATCAAAGACGCCTTTTGCATCCGGGTGATCACCAAAGCATTGATGATCTCCAGTCAAACACAGAAGGTTTTTCATACCTAAGGCTGCAGCGCCAAGTATGTCACTCTGTATGGCTATTCTGTTTCTGTCCCTACAGGTCATCTGTACAACAGGTTCCATGCCCATATTAATAAGAATAACTCCACTTGCAATACTAGAAAGACGAACCATTGCAGTCTGACAGTCTGTTATGTTAAAAGCATCAGCCGAACCTTTCAATATTCCTGCCTTCTTTTCGATTGCTTCCCGGCTAGCACCCCTGGGTGGTCCCAGTTCTGACGTAACTACAAACTCTCCCCTCTTAAGCAGTTTTTCAAGATTGCTTCCTGATTTGAAGTTATCGTTTATGTTATTTTCTTTGTTCATTATACTATATTAGAAACGCATACAATACTGTTCGACACAATTCTTATTAAAAGCACAAAATAGCCGTCATTCTGAAAGAACGACAGTGACTGAATAATCTCGACTTTGATGCAATAGATTCTTCCCCGCCTGCCATGAGGCTGTGTCACAATTGTCATCCCGAACTTGTTTCGGGATCTCTTAGGTTGCTAACCTATTGAAATCATTAGATTCTGAATCAAGTTCAGAATGACATATTATGAGTTTTCTCTATTGTGACACAGCCTCCATTCGGACGGGTCGGGCAGGGGTCGTATACTCCCTCAGAATGACATCCTCAAATCGCAACTGATATTTCTTAAAGCTTTTGAACATATTCAATCATTTGATGAGCTTACGACAATTTCATGTAAGTTACTCAACCCTTCGATACGCTCAGGGCAGGCTCTGAAGGTTGCGGCTACCCGCCCAACTTTTGTCGTTCGCCAGCCCGACTGCCCGCCCGGCAACGCCGTTCGGATGGGGGTTCTAGCGGGGGCGGGCAAAAATCGCTCAATTTAGATATCAGTTTTATTTTAGGCTTATATATTGTGTCCCTCGTGCTTAATCATTTCGCCCAACTCTTCAAAGGAAAATCTTTCGAAAGCAAGTTGGCCGTTATAATCAAGTACTCGCATGTCTTCTGTTTCATTCAGGTCATCTCTTATAACATCAAAACGGCTGCCGTATTTTTTCTTTGCACTTTCCAATTTAACTTCAAAAGCGATAAATTTCTCAATCCCCTTTTGCTTTAACTTTTCCAGAAACCTTTCGTCATCCAATGATGGATATGAGGTAATTATGAGAATTGAACCACTTCCAGTAAAGATTAAGGCTGTTTTCATTACGAATCTCCTTTAATTCAGTTTTTGCACATCTTTTACCATTTGATTTGCGGTTTGTAGAAACTTATTCTTATTATGAGTAGAAAGTTTATGATGTCTAATTCTTTCTTTTTCTATACCAATTGAAGACAAAAAATCTCTTGCAGTTTCTACTCTTTTTTCAGTCCAGGTATTACACAGGTCGCCGAAATGGCAAGAGTCATCACATGGCGTAATCAAAACACCATCTGCGCCTTTCTCAAACACCTCAAGGATTAATTTGGGGCCTAATTTCCCTAAACTGAGTATTTTTACTTGTTTGATGTTCTTTGGCAGTTTTTCTGTATATGATGCCAAGTCTAAATTATAACTACAACAAAAGTTTATAATTAACGGATCAATGTTCTTTGCCTCATTGAAAATTCCATCTAACTGCGATTTGCCGAAATCTTCATAAGGTCCCTTGAATTCAATTGCCCTGGCAGGACATTCTACCACACAAATTCCACATGATTGACAATCTCCATCGATAAAGGCAAAATTCTCTTCTTTTTGTATTTTTGGAATCTCAAAAGGACAAACCCTGACGCAGGTTAAACATGCTGTACAAATTTCCTCTGAAACGGATGCTCCATTACCACAATTCATGCAACGCATTGCTTCACGAACTGCCATCTCTTCGGTAAAACCCAGTTCAACCTCTTCATAATTCTTTACTCTCTTCTCTGGCAGCAAGGATGGCATTTCTTCTCTTTTCTCTTTTTTTATTTTATCTACCCTCGTCTTTGTCTCTGAAAGTTCATCGATAGGTTTAACATCTCTGGCTTTATAATCGGTTTCCGAGGTTTTTCTAAGATAATTATGAATAGATATTGCTGCCTTCTTACCATGCCCCAAACCCTGTGTAAGAGTTCCCCTTCCTAATACTATATCTCCACCCGCAAAAACCCCCGGCATATCAGTACTTAATGTATTTGAATCTGCAACTATTGTCCCTCCCCTTGTAACCTGTATTTTTTCCTGTCCCTCAAGGAAAGACAAATCAGAAGCCTGGCCAATTGCTAAAATAATAGTGTCCGCATCTAATACTGATTCGCTACCCTCATAAAATGACGGGTTAAATCTACCCTGACTATCAAAAACCGATTTTACCTTAAGCGTCTCAAGACCTGTCACTCTACCATCCTTTCCAAGTATCTTTTTTGGTCCTACTGAGGTGTGAAGTATTGCTTTTTCCTGAAGCGTTTCTTCTATCTCATAATCACTTGTTGGCATTTCTTTTCGAGATTCAAGACATGCTATGTGAACCTCCCTTGGACTAAGTCTTAAGGCTGTCCTTGCACAATCCATTGCAACCGCTCCACCACCAATAACTAATACTTTGTTGCCAACCTTTGCGTTTCCTTCACAGTTCGCGCTCTTAAGAAATGTTATAGCATTTAAAACTCCGTCTAAATCCGTACCTTCAATAGGAAGTCTTCTGGTTATCGGCAAACCTACAGCTAAAAATATAATTCCATAACCTTCATTTTTTAAATCATCAAATGAAATATCCTTACCAAAAGTTGTATTAAATCGCATTTCTACACCTAGATTTTTAATAAAGTTTATGTCTTTATCCAGGAAAGTTTTCGGCAAGCGATATGTCGGCACTCCCATACGAAGCATTCCTCCAGGCTCAGAAAATGCTTCAAAAATAGTGCATTTATATCCAAGGAGTGATAAATCTTTTGCTGCTCCTAATCCTGCCGGACCTGCACCAATAATTGCAATCTTTTCAGGATATTTTACTTCCAGTGGCCTTTTTGGTTGTTCCATAAAATCGCCGTCAGCAAGGAAACGTTTAAGCCATGCAATTGCTATAGGCTTGTCCACCCCATTTCTTCTACATTCAGTCTCGCATGGATGGGTGCAGATACGTCCACACGCAGACGGAAGCGCATTTCTTTCAGCTACTACCTGCATCGCTTCCCTAAACCTGCCCCTTGCGATCAGTTGAACATAATCTCTTGCATCCTGTCTTATCGGACAAGCAACAATGCATGGAGCTTCTTCATCTATCTCGTATCTTCTCTTTGCTTTATTTCCAAAAACCTTTAACATTTACCTATCACCTTATAGTATTTTAGATGTAGACAGCAAATGAATTAACTTATTCCAGAATCCTACATTTTATTTTGATAATAACATTATGTCAAGCGAATTTGAATTTGTTAAAAAACGCTTGAATTGTCTTTCAGGTTTGATAATATTGACGAGTCCTGAATAGAAGGATTAAAGCGCCTGGTTTGTTTAACGATCTGAATTTTCTCTGATCAGCCCAATTCACTCATAAATCATATCGGGCCCATAGCTCAGTCGGTTAGAGCAGCGGACTCATAATCCGCGTGTCCTAGGTTCGAGTCCTAGTGGGCCCATTTTCTGATAAGGCAGTTAAGTAATTTATACGAGGTGTATTATTGATTGTCTTTCTTTCGGTGTGTAAATTATTACATTCAAGTATGGTACTCTGCGTTGATTTTTATGTACTCTTTCGATAGGTCACACGTCCACAATGTAGTGCCCTTCTCACCCATACCCAGATATAATTGAATTTTTATTTCATCTTTCTTCATTTCACTCAGTAACTTTTTTGGAATAGGTGTGACTGGCAAACCATTTTTATATATCAAAATCTTATTAATGAACAATTTTAACCTGGATTCATTAAGAGTAACCCCGGCATAACCTGCAGCCGAAATAATCCTTCCCCAGTTAGGGTCTTCACCATTTATGGCAGTCTTAACCAGAGGAGATTCCGCTACTCTTCGAGCAATTTCCTTTGCATCCGATTCCGTTTTTGCTTCATTAACCTCGACCTGAATAAATTTTGTAGCGCCCTCGCCGTCCTTTATTATTGCCTTTGCCATGCGCAATGTCACATAATCAAGCGCCTTTTGAAATGTTGCAAGAGCATTTCCGCTTTTGGATGTTAATGTCCGATTATGTGCCATACCATTTGCAAGGATCACCACCATATCGCTCGTACTCATGTGGCCATCTACTGTGATCTGATTAAAAGAATGTTCTACAGATTTTTTGATGCAAGACCTTAAGGTATTTAATGAGATTGAGGCATCGGTAGTGATAAAACAAAACATTGTAGCCATTTTCGGTGAAATCATACCAGAACCTTTGGCTATCGCCCCAATAGTAACCCCTTTTCCACTTATTCGTGTTTTAACGGCAATATATTTGGGCACGGTATCAGTAGTCATTATGGCCCTTGCAATATTTGTCGCATTGATATATTGCTTACCTAAACCTGCAAAAGTTTCCTTTATACCTGATTGAATCTTTTTCATCGGGAGGGGCCGTCCTATTATGCCGGTAGAGGCGACTATGACTTTATCTGGACTTACATTGAAATGTTCTGCCGTTAATCGTGCCATTGTCTCAGCATCTTTATAACCTTTCTCTCCTGTACATGCATTAGCATTGCCACTGTTTACGACTATGGCATGTGCAGTGCCTTTTTTTACTATCTTTCTACTGTATTTTATTGGCGCTGCAACTATTTGATTTGTCGTAAAAAGCGCAGCTGCTTTGCATGGTTTTTCCGAGGTTATAATACCGATATCATGATTTTTAATGCTTCTTTTTAAACCACAATGAACAGAGCCTGCTTTGTAACCCTTTGCAGCAATAACCCCTCTTGAAACTTCCTTAATCATAAAGGCGCTCCTTCTTGATTGTATCTATGTATTGCATGGTGTGTTATTGTACTTAAGGATAAAGAAAATGCAATAGTGATGTGATATTAAAAATTTAATTGGGAGGATTAAAGGACGAAAACAGCAGCAGCTACAACCGTTGACCACAGGCCTCTTTTATCGCCAATAGCTGATTGTGTAGTATTTCTTGTCTTAACAATTTTGCCACTCATGCGAAATATTTCTTTACGTTCGTCATAGTTCTTCTCAGGATCAAACTCAATGCCCAGTGTACTGGCAAGCATAGTTGCAGCCAGATCTTCTGCGTAATCGCCTGATTTCTCGTCTGTTTCGCCATATGCATGATGTTCACTCAGGTACCCGTAGTGATTGGGTTCAGCAGGCACTGCTAACCCGATAGATGTAGATATCATTCTATTCGGCTCGTTAGTTGAATTAATACTCATCACACAGAATACCATTTGACCGGGTTTTATGAGTTTAATACCTTGTGCCTTTGATATAATCCTGCAGTTTGGCGGAAAGATGCTTGATACTCTAACCAGATTACATTTTTCTATACCTGCCTTTCGCAGTGCAAGTTCCAGTGACTGTAACTTCTCCTTATGCTTACCTACACCTTTTGTGAAGAAAATCTTTTTAGGAATCAAATTACACCTGTTTTAATGAAGGAGTATTTCAAATCTGAACTCAGCTTTGAAAAAATAGAATTTTATCAGAAGTGCTCTATTTAACGTGGTAAGCGAGGCAATCTAAATTCACTTTGGACAAATGAAACACATTTTTATACAAATTGCAATATAATTTTACCTAAATTGAGAGATTTTTAAAGCTCAATAGTGCTAATATTTTTTTAATATAGTAGTTACTTGTAAATTTATACCATCTAGTAAGTGACATAAAAACCACCCCTTCGCAATGCTCTTCCCCTCCCCTGTGGAGTAGAATTACTGTATTACTCCACAGGGGAGGGGACAAAGGGGAGGTCACATTAATTTTAGGAAAAATCGCTCAATTAGGTTTCATTTTATTTTCTTAATTTTTTGCCCAATTTTCTTTCTACAGACTGAACCTTTCCAACGATTCGGTTTGATTTGCCTTTGCGATCATCTATAGTGATTGTAGTTAATACACGAGCCGAGTCCTCCAACGTTCTTTCATGACACTTCCTTATGAGTCTCAGTATCTTATCCCAATCGCCTTCCAAAATGGTGCCCATGGAGTGTAGTTTATAATTTATGCCACTTTCATCGACGATCTTTAATACATCTGCTACCTGAGTACTTAGACTATTTCCCTTGCCTATTGGTACGATACTGAAATTTGCTATCATTCTTTATCTCCCTTCACAAAAACGAATTGACTTTCATCTGCACGGAGTTAAAATGAATTTTGTCTTAAGCGGAAGTGGTGGAATGGCAGACACGCTAGGTTGAGGGCCTAGTCCTCGCAAGGGGGTGGGGGTTCGACTCCCCCCTTCCGCATTATCATCCTACTCTTTCAACTATTGCCTTTGTTAAACCCGGAATTGTATATTCATCAGCTTTTATAGAGACCTCAATATCCATTTCTTCTGCCGTCTTAGTGGTTATTGGCCCTATGCTTGCGAATTTTACCTTTTCCTTGAATGTGGCCAGGTTGTCTTCACCTACAATCTTTACGAAATTTCGCACCGTGGAAGAACTTGTGAAGGTTACAATATCAACCACTCCATCTTTCAGGCTCTCCAGAATCGCAGCATCTCCGTTACTTGCGACAACTGTTTTATAGGCAATAACCTCCATAACATCTGCCCCCAATTTTTGTAATTCCTCAGGAAGGTAGCTTCGTGCAATATCCGCCCGTGGCATTAAGATTCGCTTTCCTCTGAGGTCTTCAATCTTTTTGAATACTTCGACCACGCTTTCAGCAACGTATTTAGGTGGTTGGCAGTCCACTCTGATGTGGAACTCTTTTATCCTTTCTGCTGTTGCTGGCCCTATAGCACATATCTTTACTCCTTTAAGGTCCCTAATATCACCTCCTAAATTAAATAGTCTATGAAAGAAAGAGTCAACGCCATTTACACTTGTAAAAATAATCCAGTCAGTGGATTCTAATCTTTTTATCCCTTTGTCAAGAGGGTCAAAGTTGTCCGGATTGGTTATACTTATGGTTGGAAACTCCAGAACATTTGCACCAAGGCAGATAAGTTTCTCGGAGAACTCACTTGCCTGATCTCTCGAGCGAGTGACTATAATAGTCTTGCCAAAAAGGGGTTTTGTTTCATACCAATTTAACTGATCTCTGAGTTTTACGACTTCTCCCACTATCGTGATGGCAGGAGGTTTGATTTTTTTTGCCTTTTCTACAATATTTGATAATGTGCCAGTAACTGTTTGTTGTGCAGGAGTGGTCCCCCACCTTATTACGGCTACTGGTGTATCCTTAGAACGACCGTGTTTGATAAGTTGTTCAACTATATTTGGAAGGTTTTTAACACCCATGTAGAATGTTAGCGTACCTATGCCGGTACTTATTTTCCCCCAATCGATTTCACTTTGTTCCTTCGCTGGATCTTCATGACCTGTGATGAGACCAAACGTGGATGTACAGGAACGATGAGTTACCGGTATACCAGCGTAAGCAGGCGTAGCTACTGCTGCAGTTATTCCGGGAACAATCTCAAAAGGTATATTGTTTTCTTTCAGGAACACTGCCTCTTCTCCTCCTCTGCCGAATACGAACGGATCTCCACCCTTTAGTCTAGCCACAATTTTATCTTCCTTAGCCTTGTTTACAATTAGTCTATTGATGTCTTCTTGCTCCATTGTATGTTTATTTCCCTGTTTACCCACATAGATTATGTCGGCTTCGTTTTTGGCTTCTTTCAACAAGGAAGTGTTAACGAGATGGTCGTAAATAATAACATCGGCTTTCTTAATACAAGCCATTCCTTTTATGGTAATTAATTCAGGGTCACCAGGACCCGCCCCAACCAGGTAAACGATACTTCTATTCATTGGTTCCTTATCATTTGTTTTTCATTGTTAAAGTTATAATCTAATTCTTTGCATTGCCTCTTTTGCATATTCCACTACAACTTCGTCTTCATCAGAAAGTATTTCCTTAAGTGCATTTTTTGCTTTGGCTCCTCCAATCCTGCCAAGCGCCCAGGCTGCCATTTTTCTTGCCTCTGTATCTTTATCCTTTAGCGCCCACAAGAGAGGAACTATTGCATCTCTGCTCCTTATCCATCCCAGTACCATTGCAGATCTTTCACGAACCGATTTACTAGTATCTCTCAATGCTGAAATTAAGTATGGTACCGCAGGGTTTCCAATCCTTATTAAGGCCCAGCTAGCTCTTCTGCGAGTACTTTTTTCGTTATCGCCCAGTGAAAACACAAGAGCTCTTATTGCATCTTTCCCTATTTTTGCTAATGCCCATGCCGCTCTATTACGTGCCCATGAAGCTTCTTTACCCGCATCAGTTGCCAGGAGAGCCTTAAGCGAGTTTACGGCTTTTTTGTTACCAATTTTTCCCAGAGCACCGGCACAACCTTTCTTAACCGTCCAGTTTCTGTCATTTTTAAGTGCTGTTATTAAGGTATAAACAGAATCAGCATCTTTTATTTCACCTAAGGCCCTTGCAGCGTCATACCTGACATAGGGATCTTTATCATTTAATAATATCTCATTTAGTACTGGTACTGTTTGCTTATCTGCAATTTTTTTAAGTGCCAGTATTATTTCTCTTTTTAATTCTGAATCACCGGTTTCTAATTGCATGACAAGCGGCTCTACAGCACTTTTATCTCCGATAAATCCTAAAGCCCATGCGGCATTCCTTCTAACCATAATTGAAGGAAGCGAGTTGCCTTTTTCTTTTTTGAAAGTTGAAATAATTTTTCTGATAGGATTGAAACGCTTCAAGCTTTTTTTATGAGCTAAGAGTTGAATCAATGGTGGAACTGAAATTTCTTGTGGTAGAGTACTTGTTGCCAGTGCAGCCATTCTCGACTTATCAGGTGATTCATTTATCATTATATCCACTAGGACATGTACTTGTCCTTCGTTTCCGTTCCTTTTAATTTTTAATTTGTTTTTACTTTTCTTATTTTCCCTCTTTTGTTGATTTCTTGCCTTATAATGCAACAGATCAATTGCAACACTAGGGTAATCCGTCAGAATAACATCAACACCCTTAATCATCCTTTCCTTCATTTTATCTCTGTCATCAGAGTTAATAAGACTCGTTCCAATATGATTATGTCTTTCATGAACTAATTCTATCGTATCATTGGTCAGTTTATTGGGCGGTACGAATACTAATTTAGCCCCTTGAATCCCTGTTTCCGTACTACGAGTAGCCTCCAATGTTCCGCCAAAGTAAATTTGATTTAACATGTCAAATTCTCTAATAAGGGAGATGGCTTGTTGTTCAATACCATGTTCTTTGACATTTAATATAATTTTGATGTTTTTCTCTTTTGCAAATTGTAAAACATCAGATAAAAGTGGCACTTCTTCTCCAGTGAATTCTTCTCCTTTCCATGCCCCTGCATCGTACTGTTTTATCTCATCATATAACAAGTTGCTGACGTAACCCTTGCCATCGGTTGTCCGGTCAATTGTGTCATCATGCATTAAGATCAACTTATCATCTTTCGTTTTTCTTACATCTATCTCTAAACCACCTACACCTATATTTATTGCCTCCTCAAAGGCAACAAATGTATTTTCTGGGGTATCTTCCAGCGAGCCATGCCGTGCGATGACGATAATATTTTCGGACAATTCTTCTGAAATTACCGTTTGTGAATGTATTATGAAAATTATTACAATGATGATAATTTTGTAAGACACTTTATTTGCCATTCAATGTATTTATCGCTGTTCTGCGTAGATTTGCCAGTGTGGTTTCCCTTCCCAGTGGACTCTTTGTGAATTCATATCAAAATATATCTTTTCAGAAAATGTTCGAGCACCTGACCTTCTTAATTCTGCAAGAGGGTCTCCCGTAAGCACCGCAAGGTCTTCTGAAAAATCCCAAACAAGTAATGTCCCGACTCCTTCTGTATTCTCTAACCTCGGACTTTCAATATAAACATTCCCTAATGCAGTGATTTTTTTTATCTCATCTTTGTCAAAAAAAAGTACGTCTAGTCTGTCACAATCAAGTTTTTCTTCTCCTTTAACGGTATTAACCATTTCATAAAAGATTGCAGTTTTATTTTTGCCATTGTACACCATCTTTTCATTCCAGTTAATATCAACAAATTCAGAATCTTCTTCTTTCTTTGCATGAGTTTTGACTAATAGGTTTCCTTTCCCTTCCGCAAACATTTTGTTTTCATCTTCCGAAAAGGAAATCTTTGGTGCTGATATTTGTCTTTCACCATCTTTAACTGATGCCAGAGGGCTCCCGTATAATTCAATGTAATTTCCTCTAGAAAACCATACCATTTTTTCTCCCCGTGCTTCCCTAAGCGAATCACCCCTTTTTTCAATAAAGAGAACATCCCTGGTAGCTTCCAACTTCTGCATCCCCTCATTTTCATCATCAAAAGTTACTATCAACTCCTCACAATACAATTTTGATCCTTTCTTATTTACAACAACTTCTTCTTCAAAAATAGCCTGGTTTACATCCTGTTGAAAGGACATTCTACCGCTCCAAGTAATTGTGATACTTTCGTAAGCTTGGTTTTTACTGGAAGAGGGAATAATTGACTTTGTTTCTTTGTTCTCCTCTTGTTCATCACTCTTTTTACTTCCTACACTAACAGTGGTAATTAATTGCCCGCCTACGGGAATATCCATTCTGCCTTGATCTTTAAAGAACTTAATCCTGGCAGCAGCTATTGACACCTTGTCGTCAAAGAATTCAGCTACAGGATCATCATCTAGTATTGCGACTTGCTTTTCTGAATCCCATGACAAATTTTCTCCCTTTGCCGTTTTTGTGCCATCGGACGCCAAAACATTTCCACTTGCTATTACGTTCTTTACATTTTCCATACTCGAGTCAAAAGATATTGTTAATTTATCTGCAAATATAGTGGACTTACCTTTTGAAACACGCACATTATCATGAAATGTTATAAGCTTTTTTTCGTTCTCAAAAACCAATTCTCCACTAGACCGAATGAAAATATTCTCATCGATATTTCCATTTGCAATGGCCGTTTGGCCCTTAAAATTTGAAGCAGTAGCTTCTTTCCCGGGAAAAAGGAAGAAATCGTCACGATTACTTTTTACTTCCATTTCAGGGTCATCTTTGACCCATGCTTTTGAATCAGTCAAACTAATTTCAAAGCCCGATCCTGTAATCTCCATACCTTCACTTTTAATTGCAACAAAACCATCTGTATTAATTATTTTCTCATCAGGTAAGTACTTTAAATCATCGGTGTATATCTTAAAATCTTCTTCTAATCTGGTTATCACATTTCCATAGAGAAACCCTTTATTGGTCTCTTTATATATCTCCCCGAAATCGGAAGTTATGACTATGTTTCCTGGCTGGTTATTATTTTCGTTACTAGCATTTAAAAATTCGATCTCAGGCTTTGTAATCTTGTAAATTCTATTTTTGAGAAATACAGTATAGGCACCCCTAATCACCGAAACTTCCCTTCCATCTTTGTCATAGTTTGGCAAATAAAGGCCGTATATTTCTTGGGTTATATCTTTTATGTCTGATTTTTGAGTTAGCCTCTGCATTCTTTTAGAGCTTTCGTCTATTATTTTTTTTAACACGGGTTGCTCTTCTTTTTTGATGTAAGAGGTATATTCAAGTAAGCCGGAGAGCGAAAGAGCCAAAAGTAGAAAGCAAACAATTATTATTCCCATATAAAAGAAACGTCGTTTTCTCATAATAGACTTAAACCTCTTTCAGTCGTCAATTTAAACATCCTTCTTATATTAGCCAACTCCTGGAAATTTTGAGATTTCAGTAATATCTCGAGATTATCATGTTCCATTTACCCTGTGATTTCAGGATTTTTTCTGTCACTTCACGTATAGCACCATACCCTCCGGGTGCACTAGTCACATACGAAACGCTTCTCTTTAATTCTAAGGGTGCATTGGGTACGGCAACTGAAAACCCAACCCTTCTTAAGATTGGCAGATCAATAAGGTCATCACCAATATAGCAGGTTTCATTATCTTTTATTCTATGCTTTTTGAGAATCTTCTCGTACGCTTCTATCTTATTATGTATGCCCTGGTATACATCTTCTATACAAAGTTCTTTAGCTCGATGTGCCACAGCCTTGCTTTCCCTCCCGCTGATAATGGCCGTCTTTATACCTGCACGATGTAAATAAGTAATACCCGTACCATCCTGCACGTAAAAGACTTTTGATTCGTTGCCATTCGCATCCAATATAATCTTTCCATCTGTAAGCACCCCATCCACATCAATAATAACAATTTTTATTTCATTCAATACTTAATAAATCTCCGGGTTCAAGAATGACAAAGATTGTAACATAAAAGTCTTAAAGCTGCTCAAAATTCAGTGGAATCCTGAGCAAATATTAAAAATGCAATTTTCGAATGCAAAACAGAAATCTGCTCGAGCACAGCTAGGTGGGCTGTCCGTTCAAACGATTTGACCAGACGAGCAAGATTTGAATAACGACTAATATCCGGCATCGAGCAAATCCTGCACATCAACCATACCAACGGGAACTTTATTATCGTCTACAACAGAAATTTGGTCTATTTTATTTTCCCGTAATATCTTGTAGGCCTCCGATGCAAGACGACCGGTTTTAATGAATTTTGGTTCTTTCGTCATAACATCTTTAATAGCTTTTTTAAGAAAAGAAGCATCTTTCTGAAGATTTCTTCTAAGATCTCCATCTGTAAAGAAACCTACCAGCTTTTTATTCGGGCCAAGGACATTTACTGCTCCAGGTCTTCCCTTCGTATTTGTCATAATTTTAAGTGCATCCGCTACAATTGTATCTTCATTTGTTATTGGATTTTCTTCATCTTTTCGCATTATTACGTCCACAGTTAGAAGCTTTCTTCCGATTTCTCCGCCCGGATGAAAAAAGACATATTCTTCTTTACTTAAGTTTCTTTTCTTTAAAACTGTTAATGCTATCGCATCACCCAACGTAAGCATGGCTGTAGAACTTGCTGTAGGGGCAAGGCCTAAAGGACAAGCTTCATCTATATTACCAATGTACAGGACTATGTCACTGTACTTTGCTAAACTGGATTTGTCATTACCAGTTATTGCAATGGTTTTTGCACCAATTTTTTTTAAAAAGGGTATAAGTTGAGCAACTTCAGTTTCACCACTGTTTGAAAGAGCCAGAACCACATCCTCTGCGACTACCCTTCCGAGATCACCATGCTTTGCTTCAGAAGAATGCAGCCAATAGGAGGGAGTACCTGTACTGGCCAATGTGGCCGATATTTTTTGTCCTATTATTCCTGCTTTGCCGATTCCGGTCACAACTATCCTACCGTTACACTTAATAATTAAATCAATCGCTTTCTGAAAGTTATCATCAATATGTTGAATGAGGTTTTTGACTGCATCTGCCTCCATATCTATGACCTTTTTACCATATTCTATATCAGTTGAACTTTTTTTCATTGCCAGGCTCATAAATAATTAAAACTAATTATAAGCTCTTTTGTATTATATGCGTAAGTATTTTTTATTCAAGCGAAATGTGTAAATGGTGTTCTTTGCTTGACATAGCATATGAAGCGTGATAATATAAATGGAATTTCCTACAAAGACTAATATAATAATGAATTTCGAGCTTAAAAGTATAATTATTTTCGCAATAGCGATACTATATGCCATTACTATTCATGAGTTTTTTCATGCCTGGACTGCTAACAAATTGGGAGACCCAACAGCCAAGATGCAAGGACGTCTGACACTTAATCCAATAGCGCATCTTGATCCTATTGGTACAATTTGTTTCATCATTGCACACTTTGGATGGGGGAAACCAGTACCCGTAAACCCAAATTATTTTAAGCATCCAAGGCGAGATGATGTAATTGTTTCAGCTGCAGGGCCTATTTCCAACTTTGTTTCGGCATTTTTTTTTGGTCTGATTTTTCAAACATCATACAAATTTGTAGGCGATACAAGCTATTTTATTAATAATCTACGTAACTTATTGTTGATGGTAATTCAGATAAACTTGATATTAGCTATTTTTAATTTTATTCCACTTCATCCGTTGGATGGTTCACATATTTTAAAAGGATTCTTACCTCGCCATATGCTTCCTGGTTATGAAGATGTGTGTAGATATAGCCCTTTTATTCTGTTAGGTTTAATATTGCTTGGGAATTTCGCTCATATACCAATATTATCTTACATTATCTGGCCACCGACAATTTTCTTTTTTAAAATTTTTTCTGGCTTATAAGTTTAGTTAATAGATAAATGCAAACAGAATATAAAATTGATCTTGAGATTTACAATGGCCCTTTAGACCTACTTCTTTACTTAATCCGCAGGGAAGAGGTTGATATATACGATATTCCAATTGCAAAGATTACAGACCAGTATATGGTACATCTGGATAAATTACAAAAGGTAGATATTGGTTTGGCTGGGGATTTTTTGGTTATGGCTTCAACTTTAATGTACATAAAATCCCGAACACTTTTACCTCGTACTGAAATATTTGAGGGCGAAGAGGAAGAAGATCCAAGATTAGAGTTAGTGAAGCAACTTCTTGAATATAAAAGGTACAAGGAAACCACCACAGCAATAGCAAAATGGGCAGAAGAAAAGAGTAAGAGATATCCGAGGCCTAAAGAAAAATTGGCAAATGAAGAGGAAACCGAACAAGTTCATCTGGATGAAATAGATGTATGGAGAATTGCACAACTTTTTTCAAATTTTATGAAGCAAACTCTCGGAGATGTGGGTACCACAATAATATATGATAACGTGCCAGCGGAGACATATATGAATATGGTAATTGATAGATTGGTTAATACTTATACTATCTCATTTAATGAATTATCCTTTAAGACCAGAGGTGAGATAGAACTTGCAGGGATTTTTCTTGCTTTACTTGAATTGGTGCGTTTGAAGAAAATTAGACTTGAGCAACACGAGGAGTTTGGCGAAATTCTGATATCATCAAATAACTAAGAAAATCGAGGGAGCCCATTATGATTGACAAGGAATTGTTGGAAATACTTGCCTGCCCACTCTGCAAAACAGAAGTAAGACTTGAAAATAACAAGATAGTTTGTACAAATTGTGGGAGGAGGTATCCAATAAAGGATGACATCCCCGTAATGTTAATTGACGAAGCAGAGTTGCCAGAAGATAAGAAATAAGCTTCTCGTAAAAAAATTCTCTTTAGCAGAACTTATTGTCTTATTACGGATCAGATTGAAGTATTGCAAAGGGGTTTTTATATATAGCTAGGATTAAGCCATAATTGTTTACTATCTTGAGAATGTCAGGCCTCGGAATTATGTTTTGTTAACAATCAGGCACAAGTATTATCCTACCTTACTTATTCGGAAATGATTACCACTTCTGTATCGCGGACACGTTTTAACCGGTACTTTGAATTTATAAATTTTTGTATAAGGAGTTTAAGAAAAAGATAGATGGATAAGAAAGCAATATTGGCGTTCGTCCTTTGTGCAATAATAATGCTTTACTTTCTTCAGCAATTTCCACAGCCAACAAAGCCTCCAGATGAAGAAAAGAAAGAAGAAGTTGTTGATGAAAAAACTGTTGTCAAAGAAAAAGAAGTACTAGAAAGAAGGATAACAGTACAAAAGGAGCAAGAAGAAAAAATAAAGATCGTTCAAGATGAAATAGAACTACAGGACAACATAGTAATACAAAATGATCTAATAAGAACGGTATGGACTAACGAAGGTGCAGCGTTAAAATCTGCTGTCTTAACCGAATTTAAGAATTCAGAAAAAACACAGGTATTGGAATTACTTAAACCTAATAGAAAAGAGTTGTTGCCTTTAAGAATTAAATTATTAGACGAAGAATTTCAATTAAATCGTCGTAAACATAAGGTCGTTGAGCAAAAGGAAGATAAAGTTGTCTTTACCACTCTTTTAGAAAATGGACTTCGTATAACGAAAGATATTTCTTTAGAAAATGGCAAATATAACCTTGGTATTGTGATAACCTTCGAAAACACTTCAAATTCAGATGTTGCCTTGGCGTATACGATAAATTCAGCAAGTGGTATCTATCCAGAAACTGACTATCGTACCGGGCTTTCATCGGTGGTGGGAATAGATGTTGGTCAAGGCAAAATAAAACTTGTACAAACAACAACGAAAAAGATGCCTTATAAAAACGAATCTGTGGGTATATCTTGGGTTGGCGCTGTTAATAAATATTTTGCGGCTGTATTAATACCTTCATCAAGTAATTGGATAGCTACTACAACATCAGAGTTGATTGACAACCCTGACCCCTATTACAAGGATGATTTTATTGTAAGTATTCAGACTAAAAAAGTTACTATTTCTCCTCACGGCAAGCAACAACATGATTATTTTTATTTCCTTGGTCCCAAAAAAGAAGACATCTTAAAACAAAGAAAAAACCTTTTAGTGCTTTTAAATTATGGCTGGACTACCTCTATATGTAAGATACTCATAAAAATATTAAATACCTTTTACGGGTTTATACAAAATTATGGAATTGCCATACTACTGTTAACATTCTTAGTAAAGTTGATCCTTTTCCCTCTAACCAGGAAAAGTCAGATGTCAATGTTCAAGATGCAACAACTTCAACCTCTTATCGGTCAATTAAAAGAAAAGTATAAAGGTGATAAACAAAGGATGGGGCAGGAACAAATGAAGTTGTTTAAACAACATGGTGTAAATCCAATGAGTGGTTGCATGCCAATAATGCTTCAAATGCCCGTATTCTTTGCCCTATTCAGGACGCTTCAGCTATCTTTTGAGATGAGACAGGCTCCTTTTGTTTCATGGATTAGCGATTTATCAAAGCCCGATACTCTACTCCAACTTCCTTTCAGCCTTCCATTTCTCGGGGACGGGCTAAATATATTACCCATAATTATGGGTATTGCTTCGTTTGTACAAATGAAACTTACACCAAAAACTGTTTCTGGAGATGATCCCCAAGCAAGGATGCAACAGAGAATGATGCAGATGATGCCTATTATTTTTCCTTTCATACTTTATACCATGCCTTCAGGACTTACCCTTTACTGGACAACCAGTACATTGATTAGTATTGGTGAACAAATGTTTATCAGAAGGAGCATTAAGAAGGTTGATATTTATTATAAGGGAAAAAGGATAACTAAGGGTAAGGTAAAGGCAAAGTAAAATCCCATTTCTGCAAAACCTATGTACCACCAACTTATCTGCCGCAGCTTTTAGGATACACCATTGGGAGTTTAACTACACACACCCTTAGAGATTTCATTATCAAAGCCCGTCTTGCGCCCTATGAACAACATCTCTAAAGGGCTAAATAAAAAAAGAATTATGGCATTTGGCCTTGAAAATAATATATTAGCAATTTCCACACCTTCTGGCAGGTCTATTAGAGCTATTATCAGGCTCAGCGGCAAAGATGTCTTTACTTATTTACAAAATATTTTTGTGCCTAAAGATTGTAAGAGGATTACGCATGAAAAAGGCTTCATCACATATCAAGGTAATATTTATATCGAAGAAGAAAAGATTAGTGTTCCTGTCTACATTTATATTATGAAAGCCCCAAATTCGTATACAAGGGAAGATATTGTAGAAATCCATACTTTTGGTTCGCCTCCTTTACTCGAAATACTTTTGGAAACATTGGTTTCATCGAGAAACATAAATAACTACAAAGCAGGTAATGGTGAAGAAAAAATAAGTATCAGGATTGCAGAACCCGGAGAATTTACCAAAAGAGCATTTCTAAATGGGAGAATAAACCTTACAGAAGCAGAATCTGTATTACATATAATACGTTCCCAGACAGAGTCTGAACTGTTACTTGCTGTTTCAAATTTAAAAGGAAGACTGGCAGGATTTCTGAGTGAGATACAAGGAGAATTAATGAAACTCAGCGCTAGAATAGAGGCAAGTATTGATTTTTTTGATCAGGATATTGAATTAATATCTTTCAATGAAATAGAAAAACAGCTTGAACATATAAAAGAGAAATTGAGTAAGATTGTTGAAAAAGATCAAACATCGAGAATTTTTCGTGACGGCATAAAAACTGTTTTTGTCGGTTGGCCAAATACAGGCAAATCAAGTGTGTTTAATAAGCTATTAAAGTATTCAAAGGCAATAGTCACACCAATCAATGGTACAACAAGAGATACGCTGGAAGCTGTATTAAATTTGGAAGGTATAAATTTTCGAATTATAGACACCGCAGGAGTTACGCATGAAAAAGGGGAATTGGAATCTATAATTATGAAAAGAATATACAATTCCGTAAATGATGCCCAAATTGTCCTGTTTTTTATAGATGGGAGTATGAAACTTCAGGCTGAACAAATCAAATTTTCCAACTCCATAACCACAAAAAATAAGATAATTGTAATCAAT
This sequence comes from Candidatus Scalinduaceae bacterium, assembly GCA_046757465.1. GTDB lineage: Bacteria > Planctomycetota > Brocadiia > Brocadiales > Scalinduaceae > Scalindua_A. Next base: position 30,721 of record JBHHYH010000030.1, read on the forward strand.
AAGAATGACATGCCACAAGAGGTTGATTGTAAAGATTTTTCCTTAATGATGAGAACATTTCCAGTAGTTAAAACATCAGTACTCACAGGGGAGGGATTAGATAAATTAAAGAAGATAATGGTCTCTAATATTCTTAAAAAGAGTGTTGATATATCCGCTTCAGATATCGTTTTTACTATGAGGCAAAAAATTATACTTTCTCAGGCACTTGAGACATTAGTGCACATTACAGATTCTTTAAATCAAAAGGTAAGCTACGAGCTTATAGCGATAGATTTGAGAAGTTTGTTAGATACCATTGGTGAAGTTACGGGAGAGGTAATAACGGATGATATACTGGATATAATATTTTCAGAATTTTGTATTGGTAAATAAAATTCAGGATATTTTTGGAATTTGCTTGACATTCAACATGTTGTATGTTAGATTGCTTCGCACTTCTACATGTTGATGTTATAAGCTTACTTTTAGAGATTCGATTTCAAATCTTACTATACATGCAGTGTCTATTTTGTAAGGTTGATAATGACAGAGTAATTAACTCAAGAACATCAATAGACGGTTTAAGTGTAAAACGAAGGCGCGCATGTTTAAATTGTGGCAGGCGATTTACAACATACGAGAGGGTTGAAGAAAGTCCTATAAGAGTGGTAAAAAAGAATGGTAGTAGAATTAATTTCGATCGCCATAAGATACTAACAGGATTGCTCAAGGCATGTGAAAAAAGGCCTGTGTCAACCGAAGCACTTGAAAATGTTGTTTCTGAAATTGAAAGAGTAATATACGACAAGTTTGAAAGGGAAGTTGATACAAAGTTTATTGGTGAACTTGTTATGCAAAAGCTTGAAATTCTGGATAAGGTAGCTTATGTTAGGTTTGCGTCAGTATACAGAGAGTTTAAAGATGTAAATGAATTCCTTAATGAGTTGAAACCTTTAATATCTCCAACCAAGAAAAAAGTTAAGAGAAATTAAATCGTATAAAAAGGAGGATAGTTCTACGATGACAATTGAAATGATTCAGAAGCGTGATGGTAGATTAGCACCTTTTGATGAAAGCAAAATAGCTGATGCTATTTTCAAAGCTGCAAAAGCTGTTAGTGGTGAAGATAGGTCCATTGCAGTAGAACTTGCAAGTGCTGTGACTCATTTCTTACAAAAAAGATTTAATGACAAAATCCCCGAAATAGAAGATATTCAGGACCTAGTTGAAGAAATTTTAATCAAGAATGGACATGCGAAGACTGCGAAAGCCTATATATTGTATCGAGAAAAAAGAGCAAGGATACGTGAATCACTTCGTGTTAGAAAGCGAATCAAGAAGAGTAAGAGTACAACCGATGCTGCATTAATGGTAGACCAGGTTAGTAGAGATGATTCGTTCCCCTGGGACAAAAGAAAAATCGCAATAGCATTAGAAAAAGAAGCAGATTTGTCTAACGAAATAGCTCAAGAGATTGCAAACGCTGTTGAAAATCGTGTTTTCGCTTCAGGTCTAAATAGAATATCCACATCACTGATTCGCGAACTGGCAGATAATGAACTCTTTGAAAGAGGGTACAATGCAAAGCTTGAAAAACAAACTACCTTAGGTATGCCAAAGTATGACATTGAACAACTAATATACTCGAAAAATAAAGAAAACAGCAATATAGCATCCAATAATCCTGAGGCAATTAATCTTGCTGTAGCCGAAAACACCTTAAAGCAATATGCTCTCCAAGAAGTATTTTCTAAAGACGTTGCAGACGCACACATTACTGGAATGGTCCACATTCATGATCTTGGCTATCCGACCAGGGTATATTGTTCCTCCCATTCTCTAGAATATTTAAAAAAATACGGATTATCACTGGAAAATCTGGATACATCATCCGCACCTGCTAAACATGCCAGAACGCTTACGGGTCATTTGAATACATTTCTTGCTTCAATGCAGGCATACTACGCAGGGGCATTAGGGGTGGGCTATATTAATATAATGTATGCGCCGTATCTTGAAGGTATGAGTTATGAAAAAATGAAGCAGGAGGCACAGCACCTAATCTTCAGCGGTTCACAAAGTGCCTTTTCCAGGGGAGGGCAAACATTATTTTTGGATTTCAATATACACACAGGCATCCCAAATTATCTAAAAAAGATATCGGCTATTGGCCCAGGTGGGAAACCCACAGGTAAGGTGTATGGAGATTACGACCTGACTTCACAGCGATTCACAAAAGCTATGCTAGACGTATGGCGCGAAGGTGATAGATATGGGCATGTATTTGCTTTCCCTAAATGTGATTTACACATAAGCAGTGACACTTTTAGTGATCCAGCACAATATGAGTTATTAGAATATGCTTGTCAGATTGCAAGTGAAAATGGAGTACCTTATTTTGTCTTCGATAGGGATGAAATAACCTTGTCAGCATGTTGCCGACTGCGCACGACCATTGATGATAATTATATGATTGATCATCCTGAAAGTATGAGATTTTGCGGATTTCAGAACGTAACAGTAAGTCTTCCTCAAGCTGCCTACAGGGCCGGCAAAGGAGACTTTGACAAACTTTATCGAGAGATTGACAAAGGTATAGACATTGCCATCAAGGCACATCTACAAAAAAAGAAATTTATCAGTAGATTGATGTCTGGTCCTGAAATGCCTTTATGGGAAATCGGCAAGAAGGCTGCTGACGGAAGGCCCTATGTAGATTTAGAGGGTTCGACTTACATAGTTGGCATTATAGGCCTGAATGAATGTCTACAGTATATGATTGGTAAGGAATTACATGAAGGTGATGATGTCGTTAAACTCGGACTACGTATCATTTCTCATATGTATTTCAGAGTGAAAGAAGAGGGCAAAAAATATAATTTAAAATTTTCACTTGAAGAATCACCTGCAGAAAGTGCGAGCAGGAGGCTTGCCAAGATCGATGTTAGAAACTACAAGGAAGCCGTTAACTTAATCAAAGGCAACATCGACAAAGACGAGTTTTATTACACAAACAGCGTTCACTTGCGTCCAGATGCGCCTACAGACATGATCACAAGGATCAATGTTCAGAGTAAATTCCATAGCATGATTGAGTCTGGCGCAATAATACATGCTTTTGTGGGAGAGGAGAGGCCACCAGCTTCCGGTATTATGAAATTGGTTCGAAAGACCTTTGAAAATACACAGGCAGCACAATTAACCATATCACCGGAATTCACTATTTGTAACGAATGTCACCGTGTTATTCCCAGGTTGGTCGATGTGTGTTCTTACTGTGATTCATCAAATTTCTATGGAATAAGAAGACTTGTATCGCACGATAAAGTCAACAACTGGGACAGAACGAGAATTAGTGAATTGGCAAGTAGACATAAGGAGAATTCTAAAACTTAAATGACTGCTAAAAAAATTATTTTTCTTTTCACAATGCAATATAAACAAAATAATAGTTGACATAGAAAACATCTTGGTTATTATAAGTTTTTATCTTTGAAACGTGGAAAGAAACATGTCTATAACAATAAAAGGTTTCATAGAAAACAGTTTGATAGAGTGGGAGGGAAATATTGTTTCTATTATCTTCCTCCCCCATTGTAATTTGAGATGTCCATATTGTCATGCTACTCACTTAGTCAGGGAGCCCAACGAGCTTGAAAGTATTCCATTAGATGCCGTAATAGGAAAGATAAAACAAAACAAAAGTTGGCTAGATGGCATTGTTATTACGGGTGGGGAGCCTACGTCTCATAGTGATATAGATTTGTTGACAAAGATTTTTAAGGAGATGGATTTAAAAGTTAGGATAGATACAAATGGTACGAATCCCGCTGCATTGGAGAATCTGATACAAAGAGGGCTAATTGATTGCGTAGCTATGGATATAAAAGCACCTTTAAGGGAGGAAAAATATAGAATAGCTGCTGGAACTTCGTGTGACCTGTCGGATATCAGAAAGAGTATAAGATTAATAATGGAAAGTGGTATAGAATATGAATTCCGCACTACAGTTTGTCCTACTTTTTTAGACGGTTTAGATATTACTGAGATTGCACGAAGCATAGCTGGAAGCAAGAGATATATTTTACAGACCTTTAGGCCGAATAATTGTCTCGACAGCAGGCTGTTAGACGTCGAGCCGTACTCAGAAGATGAAATAAAAGGTTTTGCTGAAGGTGCACGGAGGTTTGTAAAAGATTGTTATGTTAGAGGCGAAGAGATGAAGGCCTTAAGCTGTAATTGGTAACTCTTCAAGATGTTTTTGGTCTTATTTGCCTAAAAAGGGGGTGATATAATATGGCAGTAAAAGCTACTCGAAAAAAAAGTACGGCTAAGAGAAAGACAACGGCGAAGAAAAAATCTTCTCGTGCAAAAAAGTCTACAGCTAAGAGAAAAACCACAGCTAAGAGAAAAACCACAAGAAAAAAAAGGTAAAATATATTTAGAAAGGTATTTTAATTTTAATTTTTATGGAGATTACCAGCTAAAGGCTTTAAGAGCTCGTAAATGCACAGCTTTACAATTTGTTTTTTTGGGACCGGACATTTTGAAAGAGTTAAAGGAGCGCCCCGTTAATGAGGCGCTCCTTTTTTTTATAAGGAATTAGTTAGACTCGCCACAGCGAGTCTGCCGTAGGT
>JBHHYH010000031.1:0-34606 GCA_046757465.1 Candidatus Scalinduaceae bacterium
GGGGGGGGATGACAATTGTGACACAGTCTGCGTTATGTCGGGCAGGGAGGAAATATCCCCCGCTTTCGTGGGGATTCCAGGAGTTAAGCATACTTCTAACATAGAAGGATGCTTAACTCCACTTGTTTCCCGGCAAGGATGAATCAGTTTTATATAGTTACAAATTCTTAAACTTCTCTCTAACCTCCTCAAGCTTGCCGCAATACATCTCACCTTCTGAGCAGGGACCGGTTATACAATTCGGACCAGATTTCGAGAAAATACTGGGCAGGATCTCTTTTGCTAGCCTTAACATTTCAGTTGCAAGTTCCCTTATTTCCCACTGCGCACGTTCGCAGCATCTCACGCTAAAAAAATGGAGTAATTCTCTGACATTCATAGTAATAATTATTTTAGTTTCCGCGGCGTTAGGTAAAACAAAGCGCGCATCTTCATTTGATTTCTCACCAGAATTACCCAATGCTTCAGCAAGTTCATTATACCACTTCTGGATTTCTTTCATCTTTTCGATAAACCATCCTTTTTTGCCAGCGACATCGACACTCGGCGGTATTATGAAATCAAAACATTCTTCATCCTTTTCACTGTGTTTGCCTACGTACCTCTGACTTTGTTGAGAATATGAGGCTACTCTGTGCCTAACAAGCTGATGAGAACACGCTCTCGATATACCTTCAACACCAAAAGTGAACGAAACATGTTCCAGTGGAGATAAGTGGCCTAATTTTAGGAGTTTTGCAACAAATTTTTCATTGTCGGATTTTTCTATTTTTTCCTTAAGTTGTTCTACCGAACTAGGACTGTAGCATAACTTTGCTGCATGCGCTATCACTTCCACTGGATCTCGCGTATGATTCAGTAAAATTACTTTCAGGTTAACTTGTCCCATTATAGTTTTTTTAGTCGCTGTAAAAGTTTAAAGTGTCTAAAATGTGAAGTGAGCTAAAGTTGTGGTAAAAAACAATTTGTTAACTTTAAGCACTCCCCGTCCGAACGCCCGCCTGCCATTTGTCGGGCAGGGCCTGGCAGGGCGGGTAGTTCACTTAAGACACTTCAAACTTGCTTGCTTGCCTGCCTGCCCGACTTTCAGGCTGTGTCGCAATTGTCATCCCCCCCCACAGCTTGCTCGCTTGCGCTTCATAAGCTAGCAGTGGGGGCGGGATATCTTAGGTTGCTAAGTTATTGGAATCATTAGATTCTGAAACAAGTTCAGAATGACAATTGCGACACAGCCTCTTTGCCATTCAGGCGGGTGGCTATGCTGTGCTATATGGTAAACATTCACTAGAATTCTATTCCCTTTTGCGCCTTGACACCTTTAGAATATGGGTGTTTGATTTCCTTCATTTCAGTAACTAAATCTGATTTTTCAATTATTTTTTTGTGTGCATCACGCCCTGTCAGAATTAAGTGTAATCTTTTGGGCTTTTTCTCAAGTAGTGTTAACATTTCCTCAACTGACAATAGTCCATAGCTGATAACATAGTTAATTTCATCAAGTATAATCATATCATATTTATCTGACAAAATCTCATCCTTGGCGTGTTTCCATGATTGTGAAATGTTCTCTTTGACTTCTTTATCATCTTGCTTTGATTTCAGGTGTATGAAACCCTTGCCCAGTGGTTGAATTATGAAATCCGGTTCAAGTCTTTTTATTGATTCAAGCTCTCCATAATCCCACGACCCTTTTATGAACTGAAGCATTAGAACCCTTAATCCCTGGCCAACGGCCCTGAGAGCTGATCCCATTGCGGCAGATGTCTTTCCTTTACCATTACCAGTATATACTATTATTAATCCCATTTTCAAAGTGTTAAAGTGTTACAAACACGCAAGAATGTCAGGTGGTTATATATATTTTGAAAGATCTTTTAAATAAAGGCCAATAAAATCAAATGAGTGAAGATATTGCAAGTCTTTTCTGCTCGAATTGCATAATTAGGAATGAGATTGACATGTTTTTTACTATATGATATAAATTTTTGTATGGAAAATAGTAGTCAAATACTATCAATAGAAACATTAACTTATACCTTGTCGAGAAAAGGGGAAGGTTGTTGGTGAACGAGATGGGACGTAAGATTACAAAAGAGATGATTGTTAATGCTGTGACAGTCAAATATCCACATACCGCCGAAATATTCACCAAATTTGGCCTTGATATGTGTTGTGGTGGAATACAAAGCATTGAAAAGACGGCGGCGGCGTGCAGTGTTAACCTGGAGGAGCTTCTTGATGTACTAAATAAGTCCGTATCAGAACAAATCATTACGGGAGAAGAAGTTAAACATGAAATTAAAGAAGAACCCACCGTTGCTAAACCAGAAGTATCAGAGGTGAAAGAAATAACAGGAAAGACAACAGTAAAAGATATTATAAAGAACTATCCACAGACTAAAGGTGTCTTTTCAAAATATGGTTTACTTGAGTGTGGTGGTGAGTATGGTCCCGAGGAAGCTGTATATTTTTTCGCCAGGGTACATAATGTTGATGGTGACAAGTTAATAAGGGAACTCAATGACGTCATTCAGGGTAAAGTAAAAGCTCCAGAAGTATCTGAAGAAAGTGCAGATGTGGCTTATGAGAATATATACGAAAAATTTATAAAGACAGCTATTGTTATTGCATTGTCAACTGGATGTGTTTATGGAGCCATACTCCTTTTCTATATGGGACTTCACCACTCTCTTTATGCTGTTTCAAGGGTGTTGATAGAGACTCATGGGCACACACAAATCTTTGGCTGGGTAGGACTATTCATAATGGGTATATCTTACTTTGTACTCCCAAGATTTTACGCCACACGCCTATACAGTGGAAAACTAGCCAATCTCTCTTTTGTTTTCATGGTTTCGGGCATATTACTAATATTCCTATTCCGCTCCCTTCTACCACTTTCAGACTCTTCCTTCTTTAAAACTTTGATTATATCAGGATGTTTGCTGGAAGTAGCGGCCGTAATTATATTTCTGCTCGTTGTATTCAAGACAATCATATCTGCTGAAAAGCAGGAACTGGAAACTTACGAAGGCTTTTTAATATCAGGTTATCTTTGGTTTCTTGTTCAGGTATTGGCCCTTACGGGCATAATCGTGTATATGATTATGGCTGGTAAGACTAGCATGCCTCATGCCCTGATCTATTCACTTCGCCACATACAGGTAATGGGTTTCATAACATTTGTAATATTTGGTGTACTTACCAGAACTATACCAGCCTTTATGGGCCTAAAAGCCCCTAATCCCAAAATAAACCTGCTTATCATGTTGATGTTAAACTTTTCTGTTTTCCTCAGGGCGGCATCCGAACCATTAAAGGCATACTTTTTAGACGTAAACCTGCCAGTTTATTATACGTTCAATACACTCTTCTTTACCTCAGGATGTCTCGAGTTTATATCAGTTCTCTTATTCCTTTATAATCTGAATATATTTAGGAAGCCAGAGATTGATTTTTCCGGAATGGAGATTGAAAAAAGTTATGAGAAGTTTGTCTGGGCAGCAATTTTGTGGTTAATTGTGGCCGAAGTTGCCATGTTAACCTTTACTTTTTACGAAACAGCTACTGGTACGCCTGTTTCACACGCATTAATTGGTTCATACAGGCACGCAGTTACGGTCGGATTTATTACCATAATGATCTTTGGTTTCGCATCAAGAATTGTCCCCATCAGTCAGGGTATAAAACTTTATAGTTATTCGTATTTAACAATAGTATTTTTCCTCATAAATATAGGTAGCGCAATGAGGGTTGTCTTCCAACCGATTGCCGTACATTCAGGTTCAACATTCTCATTTATGCTAATGGGAATAAGCGGATTCATTGAAAGTGTAGCTATCTTATTCTTTGGCATCAATATATGGAAGACCTTTAGTGCAGGGAAGCAAGGTGCTGTAGATGATGCAGTGCATGAGGAAATAACTGCTGTTACAGCGTCAACAAATGTGTATCAACTTATTAAACAACATCCTCAGGCAATAGATGTTCTTGTAAGCAAAGGTTTTACACAACTCAGAAATCCTATTCTTAGAAACACTCTCGCAAGGGCAGTAAACATAGGCCAGGCAGTAAAGATAAATCCAACTGATTTAGATCAATTATTGAAAGAATTAAATGAATCGATACAGGCTGAAAAAACCGAAGCTGTTACATCACACTAAATAAGAAGTTTATCCACCTTCACAGAAAAACGCGGCCTTCCAGGCTGTGTCACAATGTCATTCCGCTATATAAAATATTATTCTCCGTATTGGTAAAGTAATAGAGGAGATAATAAAAAAGTTATTGACTATATCGCATCTTGTTGATAAACTCTTTATGTTTTAAGGATTTAAGGCATTCAATGGCCCTTCCGATGACAACGACTTACATATAAATGACTATCTACTTTTCCTAACATAAAAATAGAGAGATTCACTTCATTAGAAATACCTATCTTTATATCAGAATATTATATCACCTTCATGTATCCTTTAGAATTTCTAAAGGTGTTTATCCCCGTGTCCATACAAGGGATATAGGGAGTACCACAAGTTTGTAGGATAAACTAAATTTAAACCATTGAGAGGAGGTAAATGAATAGTTCTGCACCCCCCACCTTGCCTGCCCGGTCTAAGCCGTCCGAACGGGTCTGTCCCACCAGAACCGCGTTGTCGAGCTTGCAGGCGTGAAGAGTTGTATATCCGAGCATTTCGGATATAAACAAGTTATCTGCGTATTTAGTATCTATTGCGGAAAGTTTGAATACTCAAAAAATGTCATTCTGAACTTGTTTCAGAATCTATATATATCAATGTGTTAAGAGGCCCTGAAACCAGTTCAGGGTGACTATATAGTATTTATGCAACAGATACTACTTATTTTATACTGTAATAACTATAAAACGGAAGGGGTAGAGAATGAATATCTATGTAGGCAATATGTCGCGGAATGTCAGCGAAGAGGATTTGCGTGAGGCTTTTGAGGCCTTTGGGCAGGTCACATCCGTCAATATTATAAAGGATAAATTCACTGGCGAACCAAGAGGATTCGGGTTCGTAGAAATGCAAGGTAAAGCTGAAGCCCAGGCGGCAATCGATGGCATGAACGGCAAAGAGTTGAAGGGGCGAACGCTTAACGTTAATGAGGCTCGTCCCCGCACCGAAGGCGGCCGGGGTGGTGGAAGACATGGTGGCGGAGGACGAGGTGGTGGTGGACGACGATACTAACAAGCGTTATTCGCAGGCAGTATAGGGTCACCCATTTAGTAGGCCCCTGTCAAGTAAAAAAAGCCTCACTTGCGCGAAAAAATGAATTTTTTTTACGTTATCAATTTTGATGATAACAGGAATATTAGATTGAGGTGGAGTTAATATTTTGTTTTATACCAAGCCAATACTTGTTATACTTTATTTTACTCGCTGGAGGATAGGGCAACGCTGGAGAGCGACCCGAGCGCCATGCGAGTGGCTATACGGATGGATGGAGGCTATGCATTTTGCGTAGCCCTCTCTCTTTGAATCATCCGTTAGTCTTCAAGGCGATAAACTCAATCTACTATATTTTAAATCAGTGTTATCATACAATTATTCAAAGTTTTCAAAATCTTAACACATTATCCACGCCCTGATTTTCAGTGTTTTTAGCTGCGGATTACAATTCCGCTCCAGTCACCCATCCGGTTCAAGGCTTTCGTGCGAGTTTATTCTTTCGGAAGTAAACTCGTCGCCCCTGGCAAATTCATGCCCCAGAAAATCCTTGGTTCCATGCATGTGTCCATTGATTTTTACAAATCTTATGGCTCAATGTCCAGACCTTTGTGGCTCACAGCATAGGCAGAAATGTAATTAAAACCTTTTCAAACTTTTTTGCCTTTATCGATGGAACAGCTTTCCAATCACACCTTGTGGTTTTATACCAACCCCGATACCGGTTCACTGTCCCATCTCATAATAGCTTTACATAGTTGTTCCTTTTATTTATCGTGGATGAAGTAGATTCCATTTATTTTTGGTTTGATAACCATAAAATTCAATATTTGGTCCCCCACTCCACCCACGTACCTACTTAAATAACATCTTAGTATCAAACTCTGTCTGGTCCTTTATGATAAAGTAACATACCCCAGCTATCTTGTTGCTTAATGCTTTTGTTGCTACGATCTGATTTGTTTTAGATACCTTGCGTTGATGCCAGCTCCTGGCTTGCGGACAATAACGCCTCATAAAGTTAGCCGCTTCTACATATGCCCACGCTAAATACTTGTCCCCGCTCTTCTTGTTGTTCTCTCCTTTCTTCTTACCATTGGATACTTTTTTGTAAGAGCAGGGCTAGTGTCAAACCTACAATTTACATTTTACGTAATTTGCCAAGTGTACAATGTAGGTTTGACACTATGTACCCCTCCTCAAGATGATGGCAAAACACTAATAATCCTCTGGCTGGGAAAGAATGACTTTTGATATTAGCCTTGTAGAGTTTTTCCCACCTGAACTAAGTTATTCCGGATAGGTTTTATGCAGAAAATAATTCGTTCCCCAACAATAATATTTCTTTTTCCTGTGTTTGCATTTTGCCTTCTCTTAGAGCTTTCATATTCTCATGAAGCAAGTCCAAACAATTTAAATAAGAAGTATCTATCACTATGAGTTTCAGTATAATACTCTCTTTTATCTTCAGAAAAGTAATTTTCTCAAATAAATATGATAGTATAAAATAAAACATTCTTTATATAAGACGATTATTCATAATCAACTCAATTAATACTTGTATACAATTATTATTAATATCATCATAGGTCTTTTAGCACTACGTTGATGGTTTTATCTGGTAAACAACTAGATTTTTTATTATTATAATTTCAATCATGTTAAGCGAACTTTATATCTCGAATTTTGCCCTTATTGATAGTATTACAATCAAATTTGATAAAGGTCTGAATATTTTTACCGGTACTACGGGTGTCGGTAAATCGCTCATAATTGGCGCAATGAATTTTCTACTTGGCAGTCGAGCAACAAATGAAATTTTTGGAACTAACAAAAAAGAGGTTACCGTAAGTGGTATATTTATTATCAAAAACGGATACATCCTAGAAGAAATTAAAGAACGTATGGATAACTGTACAGATGAAGAAATTATCATTCAAAGGAGACTGGATCAAAATGGTAGAAACCGATGTAGACTTAATAATGAACCTATAACAGTTTCTCTTTTAAAAGACATTGGAGAACTTTTGGTCAATATACATGGTCAACATGAACATGAATCATTAACAAATCCATCAAACCAACTTATAATCCTCGATAGTTTTAGAAAGTTGGATGACTTAAGAGTTAAATTCTCTGATACTTACGGAAGAGCAATCGAAAAAGAAAGACTAATACAAACAGTAAAAAGTAATCAAGAAGAAAGAGGAAAACAGATAGACCTTTACAACTTTGAAATCAATGAGATTGAAAGCGCTTGTCTAAAGACTGATGAATTGGAGACCTTAGAAGAAAAACGCAGTATTCTTGCAAATTCAGAAAAAATACAAAACGCATTAACATATTGTTCTAACAGTTTATATGAGTCAGATAATTCCATAATTGCAAGATTAAAAGAGGCCGCAAACGAATTGTGCAAGATCAAAGACATTGACAAGAATTTTGAAGACTATCTAGAGGTCTGTAATCAATCAATTTATCAGTTGGAAGACGTGGCTATTACGTTAAGAAAGGATACAGAAGAGTACGATTTTGATCCTGAACGATTAGAACAAATTGAAGAACGGATTGAAACCATTCGCCGTCTTAAAAACAAATATGGTGAAACAATAGATGACATCCTTTCTTATTGTAAAGAATCAAAATTAAAGCTGGAACAGCTTTTAAGGGAAAATGAAGACCTTGACAGTACAGAAAAAGAATTAAAACAACTGAAAAAGACAGTAATTAATTCAGGTAAAAAGTTAACACAGTTACGTAAGAAGGCAGGAAAAGAGTTATCTAACCTCATTAAGACAGAATTGACTGATTTGGGTATTAATAATGGAAAGTTTGATGTTAGTATCTCATCAATAAATACAGCTGCGCCGGAACAATTTAAATTAATGGATGCCAATACTTCAGGATTTGATTGTGTTGAATTTATGTTCTCATCTAATATCGGAGAAGAAGTCAAACCTCTCAGGAAAATCGCTTCGGGTGGAGAAATTTCCAGAGTAATGCTGGCGCTTAAACGTCATTTAGCATTAGCAGATCAAACACCAGTCCTGGTATTTGATGAAATCGATGCAAATATTGGAGGCAGAATGGGAAGAATAGTTGGTGAAAAATTAAAACTGGTTTCACAATCCCATCAAATTATCTGCATTACCCATCTGCCTCAGATAGCCAGCTATGGCGACCAACACTTTAAGGTTGATAAATTTACTAAGAACGACAAAACGTTTGTAGATATCGAAAAACTTTCAACAAAAATGCGTCTTGAAGAGATCGCTGAAATGATTAGGGGAACTGAAAAGACAAATATAACAAGGAGACAGGCAAAGGAAATGATAGATGATGCCAAAAAGTATTTGAAGCAAAATATCTCATAACTTCAAAATGCCTAACAGAAAGCTGATTATAGCAATTGCTATTAAATATGAAAAAGTCATTGAAATCTTACGGGTTTCTGCTTTAATACACACAATTTGCTTTGGTGCAAAGAAGTAAATCGTTATCACTATTTTTTTGATCAATCGTCATGAGAACGCTGGCAAAATTATTTGCAAAATCCCCTTTCGCTCCCCTGCAAAAGCATATGGAGGATGTAAATGGCTGTGTCAATAAAGTAAAAGAAATATTTGAGGCCTTGGAAAAAAATGATTTCGAATCTATCTCACGAATAGCCAAAGAACTCTCAAAGCTCGAAGCAAAGGCTGATACTTCAAAACATGAATTGCGCAATCATCTACCAAGCAGCCTATTTATGCCTATAAGCAAAAGTGCATTATTAGAAATCCTATCATTGCAAGATGATATTGCAGACGACTGTGAGGATATCGGAGTATTACTTACACTTAAAGAACTCACAATGAAAGAAGTATTCAAAGATGATTTCAAAACCTTTCTAAAAAAGAATTTAGAAACTTATGAACTCATCAAAGTTATCATTGAGGAGTTTGATAATTTACTTGAAACGTCTTTTACCGGTAGTGAGGCTGAAAAAGTCAAGTCTATGGTTAACAAAGTGGCCTTAAAGGAGCATGAGGCCGATTTATCTCAGAGGCAGTTACTTAAGAATATATTTAACAATGAAGAGCATTTTTCACATGGGGAATTCCAATTGTGGTTATCAATTCTGAGAGAAATAAGAACATTATCTAACACTTCAGAAAAACTAGCCCACCGTATTCGTAATCTACTCGATCTTGAATAATGCTAGAGAGAGAGCCACTTGAGTCCTGAAACAATACTCATTATTCTTGCCCTGGCCATCAGCTTTTACATGGCCTGGAATATTGGTGCAAATGATGTTGCAAATGCTATGGGGACATCGGTCGGTTCAGGGGCTTTAACCCTTAAAAAGGCTATCCTCGTCGCTGCCCTCATGGAATTCGCCGGGGCATTTTTTGTTGGTTCTCACGTCACAAACACCGTCAGAAAAGGAATCATCGATACCGTTATATTTTCTGGAGATCCAAATAGTTATATCTATGGAATGATCGCTGCTTTATTGGCCGCCGGCACATGGCTGAACATTGCTTCCTATAAAGGATGGCCTGTCTCTACCACTCATGCGATAGTTGGCTCTGTTTTGGGATTCGGTATTATCTACAGCGGTTTTGGGTCCATTCACTGGAACAAAATATCGCAGATTGCCGCTAGTTGGGTCGTATCGCCTATTCTAAGTGGAACGATCTCTTTTTTGATATTTTGCCTTTTGAGAAGAGTTATTTTTTATTCTAAGACTCCAGTTCTATCAGCAAAAAGGATGACACCATTTTTAGTATTCTTTGTTGTTGGAATATTAACACTGGTGATGGTTTTCAAAGGACTAAAGAATCTTCACCTCGATCTACCTCTTTATCAAGCCCTGATACTTGCTTCTCTAGTTGGATTATTAGGCGCAATTATCAGTATACCCCTGGTCAATAAAGTTAAAACACCGAAATATGAAAATGAAGAAAATGAGTTTATTGATCCGAAAGTAGAAAAAGGTATTCAAAAGGTAGTGATGCATCTTAGAAGGGTAAAGGAATCCGTTACGGGAGAGCTTTTTGATGAAGTCACGCATTTATTAGATAAATCAGAAATCGTCTCTAATCAATTAGAAAGATACTCTCATAAAAAACACATCAGTACCGACTATCAAACGGTAGAAAAGATTTTTATTTATTTACAAATCTTGAGCGCCTGTTTTGTTGCATTTGCTCATGGAGCTAACGACGTTGCCAACGCTATTGGACCATTAGCAGGAGTTCTTTCTGCCATAAAGAATGGAGTTGTAGAAATGAATGCCCAGGTTCCTTTATTAATTCTATTATTAGGAGGGCTGGGTATTGTTGTTGGGCTTGCCACTTGGGGATGGCGTGTCATTGAGACCGTCGGGAAGTATATTACCGAATTAACTCCCACGAGGGGTTTTGCTGCTGAATTCGGGGCAGCCATAACAATTGTATTGGCCTCTAAGCTCGCCTTACCAGTATCAACAACCCATACTCTAGTCGGCGCCGTTTTAGGTGTGGGACTCGCCAGAGGCTTAAGCTCATTAAACCTGCAAACTATTCGCGATATACTCATTTCATGGGTAATTACAATCCCTGCAGCAGCACTATTAACTGCAGTGTTTTATTATATAATGAAATATTCATTTTCCTAAAAATTGCTTTACCCTTTACGGGTACTATGAAGGAAATTGATGTATTAAAATAATAATTATGAAGGTGTATTTCATTGGCGCCGGACCTGGTGACCCAGAACTAATAACTGTTAAAGGGAAAAGAATAATAGAAAGATCGGGTTATTGTATATATGCGGGATCCCTTGTAAACCCGGAGATCCTTAAATATTGCAGAATGGATTCAAAGAAATATAACTCTGCATCAATGACCTTAGAGGAAATAATATCTGTAATGGAAGAGGCAAAGGTAATGAATGAAGATGTTGCCAGGGTTCATACAGGTGATCCCTCAATCTATGGAGCAATACAGGAACAGATGACAGAATTAGATAAAAGAGGGATTGATTACGAGGTAATACCAGGTGTGAGCTCGTTTCTTGCTGCAGCATCGGCCTTGAAACAAGAACTGACATTACCAGGTGTATCACAAACCGTAGTAATAACCAGAATTGAAGGGAAAACCTCTGTACCCACAACTGAAAAACTGGAAAAACTCGCTGAAACAAAGGCTACATTATGTATCTTCTTAAGCATTAAAGAAATTAACAGAGTCGTAAACGCACTTAAACCAATCTACGGAGAATCATGCCCTGCTGCCATTGTATATAAAGCGAGCTGGAAGGACGAAAAAGTTATTATTTCTAAACTTGCTAATATTGCTGATGAAGCAATTCATGATCACATTGAAAAGACGGCAATAATTATTGTAGGAAATGTTCTTTCCAAGGATTTCAAATATTCAAAACTATACGATAAACACTTCTCCCATGCATACCGTCAAGAATGATAGGATAATTTTGATATTGATTTTATATTATTTTAAATTATAATTAATTTATTGAATTAACCAGTAATACTTAAATGTTTTCCTGCCCGAGTTGATCAAAACCCTTACAACTCAAAGCAATGACAAGTCTTATCTTCGGCTTTATTCCTTCTTGCAATAAGGATACATTTGAACGTACTAACAGTAAGAAGATTATGGTCAAATTAAACTTTTTCTAAGAAAATGTTTACTTTTATACTGGTGCCGTGTTTTTTTTAGAACTATAATTTTTGGATTTATAAAGCACTATCTTTGATTCTTAATATTTTTAATATACTCTCGCAACAATTACGTATACTCCTAATCCGAGAATTAATTGTTTTAGGAATCAATAATATGTAAATCAACGGAGGGTATATCATAGTGGGGCAAAAAAAGTGCATATTTTATAGAAGCTTGTATATATTATTTGCTTTCTTATTTTTAATTCTAGTTTTTGGAGGTAATAACGCAATGTCAGAAGGACAGACAAAGTTCAATAAAGATTTTTTTGATCAGGTAGAGCCAATTAAAATGAAGGATCCACTTGCAGTTGCCCTAGGCGCTATGGACAAGGATGAACCATTTGTCTATAGATATGAAGATGCAGTAAAATTGGCGGGACATTCATGTCTTGCAGTCTCAGGTGCGTATAGGTTAACGCAGACCGCGCTTAAACATCTTTACGGTGATGAAATTCCAGCAAGGGGAGGTATTAAGGTGACATTTAAGGGTGGTGTAGAATACAGGGTTAACGGTCCAATATCTCAGGTAGTTACTTTTATCACTGGTGCTGCTGCAGAGAATGGATTTCACGGATTGGGTGGCGGAAGGTACAACAGACACAACCTTTTGACTTTTGATGAAAACAGCCAACCCCCCGCAACCGCCATATGTTCTGCAATATTTGAACGGATTGATAATGGTAAGTCTGTGGAAGTTACCTACACAAACAACATGCTGCCGGGTAACCCAAAGATGGCGGATCTGATGCCTCTTGCCGTCAGCGGGACCGGTTCTGATGAAGAGATTAAGGAATTTGGTGATTTATGGCATGAGAGAGTCAAAATGGTATTGATGGATGATGTAGAAGGTATGTTTGTGGTAAAATAGGTAGCTCAAAAATGTTAAAGCCGAGCTTATAGCTCATAACATTTTTTGGTTGTATCGTCTTCTTTGTATACTGGAGAACTAGTTATCATGTGGCAAGTAACGTCTTCTTTGCTGAGATGATGTAAAAGATACCTGACATGAGCGTTACGATGATGGTAGCCCATATGAATGTGTATACTACGTACTCTGTCCAACCTACATTTCTGAAGTGTGCAAAATGTAAAATCAGGATACAGATAGTCACTGATTGTAGAAACATCTTAGTCTTTCCCCACATATTACTAGCAAAAGGAACCCCCTTAGATTCGGAGTAACCCCTTATACTGCTTACAAAGAACTCTCTGGCTACAATTATTATCACCATCCACGGAGCCATAATCTCCTTCGCAATATGTATAAAAATAATAAAACCTCCACAGATAATTACCTTATCAACAAAAGGGTCTGCAATACGCCCCAGGTCTGTTGACAATCCTCTCTTTCTTGCATAGTATCCATCGAGCCAATCAGTAAGAACTGCAAGGAAAAAAGTTACAAGGGCCAGATCAAAAAAACGATACGAGAGAAAAACAAAAAAGATAACGGCAAGAAACAATCTAGAAAGAGTTATTCTATTCGGGAGGTTAAAAGCAGCGCTTTTTTTGAAACCTAATCCCTTTGCTGTGACATCTGTTTTATTAATTTGCATGCTCATGAATGAATTCTAAATTCTTTATTTTTTTTGCGCTTCCCATTCGTCAAGTGTAACAAATACCTCTCTTGCCTGACTACCTTTATATTCGCCAATAATTCCATCCTCAGCCATTAAATCTATCAATCTGGCAGCACGAGAGTAACCAATCTCCAATCGCCTTTGTAGCAACGAAACCGAGCCACGCTGTGTTTCCAATATAATCTTTACTGCCTCGTCATAAAGTTTGTCCTTCTCGGCATTTTTTCCTCCAAGCGAACCCTGCCACATCTTTAATTCTGGACTGAATTCTGGGAGCGCTACTTGCTTTAAGTAGCTTACAATCCTTTTTACTTCACCTTCACTGACATACGTTCCTTGTACCCTTGTTAGCTTAGAAGTTCCCGGGGGTAGAAAAAGCATGTCACCCCGTCCAAGAAGTTTTTCTGCACCATTTTGATCCAAGATTGTACGTGAATCCACCTTGGAAAAGACGTGAAAGGAAATTCGTGAAGGCAAATTTGATTTGATTAAACCAGTAATAACATCTACAGATGGTCTTTGGGTAGCAACAATTAGATGAATACCAACAGCCCTGGATTTTTGTGAAAGTCTAATGATTGATGCCTCAACCTCTTTAGAAGCAACCATCATTAAGTCTGCCAATTCATCCAAAACAATTACCATGTGTGGCAGGAAGAAAGGCACATCGTCAAGAGTTGCGTCTCCCTCAGGATTTAGTCTTCTTCTTTTTTCAGCATCATCCAATCTATTATATCCAGTTATATCTCTTACGCCTGACCTTGCCAGAAGTGCATAGCGTTCGTCCATCTTATTGACCGCCCATTCCAGTATAGCGGCTGCCCTCTTCATATCCTTAACAACTGGAGTAATCAAATGAGGAATATCTTTGAAAGCGGAGAATTCAACCATCTTTGGGTCTATCAATAATAATTTTAATTTTTTCGGGTGTTGTGAAAGAAGTATACTCAAAATTATGGAATTAAGACATACAGACTTTCCGGAACCAGTCGTACCGGCAACCAATAAATGTGGCATATTTGCAAGGTCTGCTATCAATGGGTATCCAGCAATATTTTTACCCAATAATAATGGTATCGTCTGTTTTTGAAGATCTTTATCTGCTGCCTCAAATATTTCACGCAGCTGTACAGGTTTTCTATGAATATTTGGCACTTCGATTCCTATGGTAGATTTTCCCTGTATAGGAGCTACTATGCGTACACTTTGAGCTTTAAGTGCAATTGCAATATCATCAGAAAGTGATGCTATCTTCCCCACTTTGGTACCCGGAGCTAGTTCCAGTTCATACATAGTCACCGAAGGGCCCTTCTCTATGCCTACTACGTCTGCAATTATATTAAATTGTTTTAATGTCTTCTTTAATATATTGGCCTTTTCCATAACATGTTCATCACTGTCAAATTTATGTTTTTTAAGCACATCTAATAATGAGATTGGGGGAAGTGTGTATTCTTGGTCCTTGAAGAAGTTAAATATATCCTTCCTGAAGATTGTAATTTTCTTTTTAGGCTTTGCCTTTACATCTGTCGGTAGAACATCTATAACAGTAACATCTTCTTCTTTAGCAGGTTTTTCTGGTGCATCAGTTTCTTCTACTATGTCCCAATCTCTGTTAGATAGACTATAATCACAAATCTCTCCCATGTAATCACTTGCTAAAGGTCGAGTAACAAATATTCCCTGAATCTTCTTTAGTACCCAATTTAGGGGAACCTCTAAACTTACATTAGAGATAAGCATCATAGATATGAGAAAGCCTAAAGACAATAATATACAAGTGCCCGGGATACCAAGATATTCTGTAAGTCTAGTAGCTGCTATCATTCCAATGATACCGCTTGTTTCAGATGGTAGTCTAAATACCCCTGTTACAACACTACTAAATAGACCAAGTATTGGAGCAATGGAGACAATAAGCAATATCCCGCCAAGTATCTTTACCCACAAAATTTCTACTTTCTTTCTTAAAAACAGTAAAAACCCCAAAGCTCCTATCAATAATGCAAAAACATATGACGTTGCTCCTATGCCGGATATCAAATAACCAGAAATTCCAGCACCTATCTTGCCACAATAATTTTGTACAGATTTGTTTACAGGATAATTTGCAAACGGAGGATCATTTGGTGAAAAAGAAGCAATGCTTATCAAAATAAATACCGCAATTGTTAAGATAACCATTGCGTATACTGAATGAAAAACCCTGGTTCTTTCCATAGATAAATTTCTATCTCCCTTGATTAAATCTTGTTATCATTTCCAAATATGCGCATCTACTTGTCTAGAAATTTCATATGTCATTAGGATTACCCATACACTAATGCCCCGTGTGCCCAAACCCCCCTTCTCCTCTATGAGTTTCTTCCAGTTCCACCACTTCTTCTAACTCTGCACGCACAACGGGCTGCACTACTAATTGTGCGATTCGCATACCTCGTTCAACCAAAAATCTGTTAGAGCCCTGATTACATAAAATGATGCCTATTTCACCTCTGTAATCGCTGTCGATAGTTCCAGGTGCGTTAACTAGCGTTAGACCATATTTCAGTGCCAACCCACTTCTTGGACGAACCTGTGCCTCATAACCAAATGGCAGTGCTATAAAAATTCCTGTCGGAATCAACTTAATTTCGTTTTTTTCCAGAACTGTTTGACTATCAACTGCTGCGAACAGATCCATGCCGCTTGCCGCTTGACTCATATATTTTGGTAATGGTAGATCTTCGCAACCTCTTTTCCTTTTTACTCTTAATTTTATTTTCTGCATTAATGCCTTTAACTAACAAGTCAACCTTTCGCTTGGAAGTATTTTCAAGTTCACCAATTATCAATTGAATTATCAACTCCACGTCTGCCATACGGCCAATGCCTATTCGACCTGAAGCTAATCTACCCTTTTCTGGCCCTATAAATTTATATCCAACATCTTGAAGCACCTTTATATTCTTCTGCATAATCGGGTTTAAGTACATTCTATCATCCATAGCCGGGGCTATTAACATGGGTGCGTCTATGGCCATGACGGTACTGGTTAAAGCATCGTCTGCTATGCCTGATGCTAATTTACCAATAATATTAGCAGTAGCGGGTGCAATTACAATTATGTCTGCCTTATCAGCCAGGGAAATATGTTGTGGGTCATACGTACCATCTTCAATGAAAATGTCTGTTATGACTTCATTCTGTGAAAGAGTTCTAAAAGTCAATGGATTAATGAAATTTTGCGCAGATTTTGTCATTATTACGGTAATGTCAAAACCCTGACTTTTTAGTCTTGAAACAATCTCAGCAGCTTTAAATGCGGCGATACTCCCGGTAACACCAAATATGATATTCTTGGTCATTTCAGTTTCAACCTCTCGTGAGACTGTGTCATAATGTCATCCCGAACTTGTTTCGGGATCTCTAAGGTTGCTATCCTATTGAAATCATTAGATTCTGAATCAAGTTCAGAATGATAAAATAGGCATTTCCTTTATTATGACACAACCTCTCGTCAGGTCAGGTTTAAAATTTCCCTGATCTTCTTTACAGTATCATCTAATTGATCATTAACAACGCAAAAATCGTAATGCTTGCTATACTTTAATTCTTCATTTGCCAGCTCAAGCCTCTTGTGAATGTCGACGTCGCTATCCGTAAGTCTTTCCCTTAACCTTTGTCGTAAAGTTTCGTCATCAGGTGGCATTATGAATATTGAGGTTACTTCAGATATTTTTTTCATGATCTGCAACGCCCCCTTAACATCAATGGCGAGTATGAAAATCTTGCCATTCTCGATAGCCTCTTTAATAGGTTCGATAGGAGTTCCGTACAGTGAGCCACAATATTCAGCATGCTCAGCTAATTTATTTTCATTAATAAGTTTTTCAAATTCACTTTTTTCTATGAAATGATAATCAATGCCTTCTTCTTCGCCCTCTCTACGTTCTCTCGTGGTATAGGAAATTGATCTCCTTATTCTAGAATTTTCCATCAATTGTTTACAGATTGTTGTTTTTCCACTTCCCGATGGCCCTGATATTATTACTAATCGCCCCTTTTTATTTTCGCGTTGCCCTATTTTACTGCTCACGAACAATACCACGTACAATTTAGAATTTAATAAATTCAATTATTCAACATTAAATACCTGCTCCTTTATTCGTTCAATTTCAGTTTTTATTTCAATAACGTCTTTGATTATATCCGCATTATTTGCTTTAGCTGCAATCGTATTAGCCTCGCGGAACATTTCTTGTACTATAAATTCAAGTTTTCTCCCGGTAGGTTCTTCATTTTCCATTACATCGTTAAGTAATAAAAGATGACTCCTGAGCCTTCCTAACTCCTCAGAAATATCGCATCTGTCAGCAAAGATAGCAACCTCCCTGTATAAATCATCTTTTTCGATCTTTATTTCTGTCTCCTCTAACAGGGAAGTTATTCTCTCTTGAATGCGGTTTCGATATTCCGGTACTGCATTCGCAGACTTGGTTTCTATTTTATCCAGTAATAAGGAAATATGGTTTTCCCATTTTTCAATTTCCAATTGGAGATTCCTACCTTCAACTTCTTTCATATGCTTCAAATCTTCGATAGCAAGTTTAATAGATTTTTCCAATTCTAACCATAAGTCTTCCGTTACCTTTCCATTCCCAGCATCTTTTTTAAATTCCAACACACCAGGAAGAGAAATAAGTTTTTCCAGCGAGATGTCCTGTTCAGATGATATTTCTTCCCGTGCCTCACATATTGAACTATAATATCCCCTTAAGACATCTTTATTAATAAAGCATTTTGGTTCCTGCTCAGACGTTTTATACTCTAAGGTTAAATTTATAGTTCCACGAAGCATTTCTTTTCTTATGAGTTTCCCAATTCTTTCCTCGAAGTCTGTTAACGATTCAGGTATCTTGGTATTAATCTTTAAGTATTTATTATTTAAAGAGCGTATTTCGACCAGAATCGCCTTTTCTTCATCTTTTAACTCTGCTCGCCCAAAACCAGTCATACTCTTAATCATGTCATATCATTGTGTTGAACTTATATTGAAGACTTCTTAATCTTATTTGCTATTGCTTTCTTCTTCAACCTTTGATTTGTGCTCTTTTTTCTTATCTTCTTGTTTTTCATCAGTAACATCAATTGCCTTCATGCCCATGGATTCTTCTTGCACCGTGATCTCTTTCGTAGTTTGTGAGGGTTCATGGGCAGCATGCTCATGTGCAGTTTCCTGAAATGTCATTGGGGCTTCGTTTCCTATAGTTCCTGTACCATGAATTGATGTTAATGTTAATTTTGTCAACAAGATTGTAGTAAAAATGAAGGAAGCTCCAATAAGGTAAGTAAATTTGCTCAAAACAGAACTTCCTTTTGTCCCCAATGCAGTTTGGTCTGATAAACCACCAATTGCCGCTAAGCCACCACCTCTTCCCGCTTGCATCAACACACTGCCAATCAAGACAACGCAAAATAATATCAGCAACGGCTTCAAAACTGCTGACCACTGAAGTATATAAAACATGGTAAGTAAACCAAAAATAA
The DNA here is from genome assembly GCA_046757465.1 of Candidatus Scalinduaceae bacterium. Taxonomy (GTDB): domain Bacteria; phylum Planctomycetota; class Brocadiia; order Brocadiales; family Scalinduaceae; genus Scalindua_A. The sequence continues at coordinate 19,011 of JBHHYH010000031.1, forward strand.
TTACAACTGCAGTAATCCATTTCAATTTCATAAAAATTTGCCTCTTGTAAAATAGTTAATATAATTTTCCCTGAAGGTTAAACCGTTTGATAATATCTTAAATCTATGACAACCTGGCTGCATCCGAAACTATCTCTAAAAAAGATTCTGAATCTAAGCTGGCCCCCCCAACGAGGGCACCATCAATTCCAGACTGACTTAAAAGTTCTTTTGCATTTCCTGAATTTACACTTCCACCGTATTGTATTCTTATGCTCTGAGCCACGTCATCTCCGCATCTATTTTCAACCGTCTTTCTAATGAAAGAGTGTACTTCATTAGCCTGTTTTGGTGTTGCAGTTTTCCCCGTACCTATTGCCCAGACGGGCTCATAAGCGATTGTTAATCTTCTTACTTGTTCGGATGTTAAACCATTTAAACCCTCTGACAATTGTAAGTCAACAACCTCCTCAGTTTTCCCTGATTCTCTCTCATCCAACTTTTCTCCAACACATAATATCGGGTTTAAATCGTAAGATAATGCAGTTTTTATCTTAGAATTTATCATCGAATTCGTTTCTTGAAAAATTGTTCTTCTTTCAGAATGACCAATTATTACATGTGTGCAACCAATATCCTTAAGCATTGCTCCCGAGACCTCTCCTGTAAAAGCCCCACTCTTTTCTAGATACATATTTTGAGCGCCAACATAAATCCTGCTATCTTGAAGTATTTCATATATGTCTCTTAAATAAATGAAAGGAGGACATACTCCCACATCCACAGCATTATTTAAATTCGCCATTCCATAGCGCAATTTATTTGCTAAATTTTTAGCTTCTTCCAAAGTCAGGTTCATTTTCCAGTTGCCAACTATGAAGAGCTTCTTCATCTTGTTGCATCACCTGCAGGAAATGAACCGATTATATTCAGATCAATGCAAGTTTTTTTAACCTCCTCTAGTGCATTTTTTACATTTTCATCAGTTGCATGACCAAGGAAATCAATATAAAAGCAATAATCCCAAGCCTTTTTTCTTGTAGGTAATGGTTCTATATCCGTTAAGTTTATATTGTACTTCTTAAATGGTTCCAGAATCTTATATAAAGCCCCTGATTCGTTTTTAACATAACAAAGAACTGCTGTCTTATCGTGATCGGTAGGCGGAGAGAACACGCGACTTAGGACAAAAAACCTTGTAATGTTATTTGGATTGTCTTCAATATTATGCTGAAGTATATTTATCCCATATATCTTAGCTACTCCTGCGTGGGCAATGGCAGCGGAATCTTTTCCTTTTGCTGCAATAATTGCTGCTTCTGTAGTACTCCCAACATCCAGGAGGTCGACCCTTTCAAAATTATTTGCTAACCATAACTTACATTGTGAAAAAACCTGTGGTTTTGAGTATATTTTCTTTACCTTATCTATTTTGCAATTTGCCAACAAGTTGTGATGAATAGGCATTATAATCTCTGCACAAGCCTTCACATCATACTCAATGAACATACTCAATGTTTCCCTAATACCCCCTTCGGTTGTGTTTTCTATTGGAACTACACCGTAGTCCGTTCGTTCATTTGTTACTTCTCTAAAAACAGCATCAATACCGTTTAATGGTAGATATTCAACAGAAGCGCCAAATTTGCCCCTTGCAGCAAAATAGCTGAAGGTACCTTCAGGTCCTAGATATGATACCTTTACAGATTTCTCAAGAACTAGAGAACCTGCCATCAGCTCTCTATATATCTCCCTCAGACATTTATTGCTTAAAGGGCCTTTATTATTGGCTGTAATTCTTTCATATATTTGCTTTTCTCTATCAGGGGCATACACTTGAGCATTGGTACGTTTCTTGATTGTACCTATTTCCTTAACGATAGTTGCCCTTTCATTGAGAAGTTCCACAATTTTCATATCTAAAATATCGATTTTTCCCCTTAGTTTTTCTAGACCCATAAGGAATCTTTTATCCAAAAAAGCACATAAGCGTATATAATTTCAGTACCTTATAGAATTTCAGTAGCTTTAAAAAATATAACAGAACATGCATATACTGTCAACAAAATAACAAGTTGAAAAGCACGTTGTTTTTTGAATGTTTTTAGAGATCAAGCCACTCGATGTAAAAGATCCTAAACCCCAACCTGCATTAAGATGTTGAATAACAATCGCATGGAACTAATTTAAGTCAATTTTTTTTATTTGACTGTTAGAAAAAACAAGATAAAATGAGGTTTAAACAACACTGGGAGGAAAATATGTCAAGTGAAGCAATTGCAAGGTTTAGACAGCGACTGGGTATATTTGTTGATGTACAAAATATGTTTTATTCAGCTAAAGCGCTTCATCAATCAAAGATTGACTACAGTAAGCTGTTACAGGAAATAGTATCCAATCGGGACCTTGTCAGGGCTGTAGCATATGTAGTACATAAATCAGATGTTGATCAATCTAGCTTTACAGATGCTCTTAAACGATTAGGTTATGAAATAAAGACTAAAGAGTTACGCCTTAGACCTGATGGAACTGCCAAGGGAGATTGGGATATGGGAATAGCCATTGATACTATTGGAATGGCACCCAAACTTGACACAGTAGTCCTTGTCACAGGTGATGGCGACTTCGTGCCTCTTGTAGAGATGTTGAAGGCTCATGGCTGTCGCGTTGAGGTAGTATCCTTTCGCAGAAGCACAGCCATTGAACTAATCGATGCATCAACTCAATACACGGCAATAGAAGAATCGATGTTATTTAAGAAAAGAAAATCTACAAAAAATGTCGCTTAAAGTAGATAATACAGAAATTAGGAAAAAATTGAAAGATTGCCAGCAGACGCTTGGTTATTCTTTCAAAAACACTAAACTACTCGAAAATGCATTAACTCATACCTCCTTTAAAACACCTTATAATCCTAGCAATGAAAGGTTAGAATTTCTTGGTGATGCTATACTTGGGATGGTAATCTCCGAATACTTATTTAAGAAGTTTCCTAATTACTCAGAAGGAAAGCTAACAAAAATAAAATCTGTAGTAGTAAGTAGTGTGACCCTTGCTAAGATTGGAACAGAAATGGATTTAAAAAGCCATGTATCTGTAGGAAAGGGATTGACAACGGGCAGTTCACTTCCAAAATCACTTATAGCAAATGTCTTTGAAGCAATCATTGCGGCCATATATATTGACGGAGGCCTGAAAGCAGTTTTTGATTTTATACTCAAACATCTAGATAACGAAATTGATATTGTGTGCAATAATAAACACGAAAAAAACTACAAATCGATTCTTCAACATTTTTGTCAAAAAGAGCAGGGACACATACCAAAGTACAAAATAATAAAGCAAAGCGGTCCAGATCATAAGAAGACATTTGAAGTAGTCACTTTGATTAACAACGTTGAATATTGTACCGGGCTAGGAAATAACAGAAAGAATGCTGAACAAATAGCAGCTAGAAAAACATTAGAAGCACTTGCCGTAAATATAGAATAAGATATAATAGGACGATGGAATGAATAGCATGAAAAAAAGAATAAATAAGAAGAAGATAGTTAGTATATGTCCCTCACGGGTTGCAAGATCACAATGCCCGAGTATACGCAGGACGAGACAAATCAGGCGTGATTTACTAAGGCTGCAAAAGGACCCTGGCGTTCCTGAGAAGACACTTGAAAATCTTCGTTTAAAATTAAAACAGAAAAAAAATCAGGGTATTGCAGTTGATTGTAAAGAATGTCCATATAATGTATCTAAGGAAATTGTACCTGCAACTGCCTAATCGTGGAGAGCTATATTTGCGCTGTGCAATTCAACAATTTGCCTATTTCTTCAGTAACTGCTAGAATTTCCTCCCGACCTAAATGTGGTTTAAAAACTTTTGTTTCTTTATCCTCCTTAAAATTCTGAAATACCAGAATTTCACTCCCGTTAGTTCTATGTGTAGCCTTTAGTTTTAAAATTTTTTTTCTCATCAAATATAACGATAATACATACCTAAAATTTACACTCGACAGGTTACTTTCATTTTCTAATCTTTGGAATAAATCGTAAAAAACATCTATATCGGCATACTTCGGTACAGTATCTGATGTTTTTTGAACCTTCGTCTTCCAATAAGAAAAAATCCCCCCTCCTCTAGCCTTATTCCAGCATTCTAGGCAAAAATCTCTTCTTGTAAAATCATTATCTTTATCGTAAAGAGCAGAAAAGTATTCCTCTTCTTCTTTAAAAAACCTTTCGCAACAAGAGCAATTTTTCGCTCCCTTATTTATGTACCATTCCATTACTAAACAGTTCTTTTTGAATTAAGATAAATTAGCAATATGCCCGAGTGCGTGCGCCCGTACCGGATCGGACGGGACGAAAGAAGCTAGCTTATTTGTTCATTATATCCTTTACTTTCTTCATAATATCATCAATTAATTTTTCAGCCCTCACCAAGGTTTTCTCAATCTCTTCCTTTACGGTGTTCACTACTTCCTTGCTTTGTATGCAGTTTAAGTTGATTTCAACATTTAACATAGCACCTTTAAGAGCCGCATTCGCTAATACGCCAGCAACACCAACATCTGTAACAAGATTTGGATTCGCAATTTTTACTAATCCATTGGTATATTCAAGAAGTCCTAAAGAGCACCTTACAATCCTGAGAGGTACATCCGTTGCCTTCTCCAAGGCACTTTGAATAGCTGACGTACGTTGCTTCTTCTCTTCTTCATTTGATTTTGACAGGGCATATGCCCTGTCCACTCCTTTATACGCTTCAATATCCTCTTCCATTAACCTCAATAACTCTTCACGATCATTTCTACACTTTTCCAGTATTTCTTTTATCTGAGGTTCGACGTCTTTAAATTTTCCTTTCCCCAACGTAAAATTTGCTGACATAGCAACCATGCTTGTACTTAGAGCTCCAACCAATGCTGAAACACTTCCTCCTCCAGGAGTAGAAATATTCGAAGATACATCATTTAAATACCTGTCTAAAGTTTTATATCTATACACAAAAAAATTCTATTCCCTTTCTAAAATATAAAAGAGATTATGATATTCGTTTTTGTTATTTCTGTATAACAACCTTTGTTTTTAACTTTACAAACTTAAAAAGTTCCTCAGCATCCTCATTCAATAAGCGTATACATCCATTCGATGACGGCTTGCCAATTGTTTCAGGTTCACTTGTACCATGAATACCATAACCGTAAAAATCTTCCTTATCTTCAAACCCCATCCAACGTGTTCCCAGAAGATTCCTGGGGTCACCGTACTCATATACACCCTCAGGAGAATACCATGTGGGATTTTTTAATTTATCTTTAATCAAAAAAACATCTTCAGGAGTTTTATCAAACATCCCAATGCCAACAGGATATTGCTTGATAAAGTGACCATCGAGTAATACCGTCAATGTAAAATCGCTTTTATCAACCAAGAGCGAAATTTCACCCTTTAAAACCTTTAACTTCTCGCCTACGCGAATCAACGGTCTACCCTTATTATTTATTTTCATAATTAACTCGTAAGAGGTATTAAATTCAGAGGCTATTGTGGAAAAGGTATCACCTGGTTTTACGGTATAAATGATAGCATCTGGGCTTGGTGCCATAGAAAATACTAGCTCTGCATTTAACTTATCAAGCTCTGTTTTAATTTTGTTTCTTTTTTCATGATCAGCTTCAGCAAAATATAATGCTGAAAATATATTTCTTGCTTTATATTTATCGCCTTTTTCAAGGGTCTCATAAGCCGTGTCAAGAGTATATGATTTCCCTTTCTCTTTTACTACTTTTTTTCCGACTTTCTCCGCAATCTCTTTCTGGGAATCCTTTTTCTCCTGTTTCTCTTTTACTACAATTTCTTTATCTTTCTCCACAACCTCCTTTTTCTCCTGTTTTTTTTCTTTATCAAGGTCATCAGTTGTAATTATTATATCCTTTTCAAATATATAATCACTATCTTCCTTTTTAGCCAGTAAATAAGATTGATTTATTCCACCAGGTTTATCTTTCGAGGTGCTTTCGCCACCATAAGCATATGTTGTCGTATGCATATATTCTTGACTTATATAAAAACAAAATAAACTCGCTATGAATACTGCCGAAATTAAAATTCTCATTCGAGGCTCCTTTATTATGTGTTTTACACGGGAATACTCTGCTTACAAAGATATACTATATTTATGAATATTGTTTTACCGTAAAATGATGTTGTTCAGCGGAGGACGTGTTTAAGCAAAATACATATTGTACGCACTCTTTCATATAAACACATACACCTAAGTTACCAGAAAATAACACAGTCAGATTTTGATGTCAAGCCAAAATGTGAGTTTAAAAATGTGAGGTTTTTTTGATGAATACAACTGTTAGCTCTGAATTGTACGAACGAATATATCTTTAGCAATGTCTTTATCCAATGCCAATTGTGTCTCTCCAAATTGTATAACAATACTGGGATGTTTTTGGTGAACTGTAAGTTCAAGCCCTGGATTCACACCGATTGAAGAAAGCCTGTCTAACCTTGCATGTGATTTCGTCGTGACATAAACTACCTTCGCTCTAGCGCCTGACCTGAGTTCCGATAACGCATTGACTACAGGTTTTAAAACCTTTTTTGCACTTAAACAGCAATCACCTGGAGGGATCTGTTTTCCGTGTGGACACACTGCTGGATGACCAAGCAACGTGCAAATACTTGCAATAATCTCTTCGTTTACGAAGTGCTCAAATTGGCATGCACTTCGCTCAAACGCATCATCGCTGATTTCAAGTACGTCATTTAACAACCTCTCTGCTAAACGATGGCGTCTTATAATTAGTTTTGCCCTATTTCTTCCTGTCTCAGTAAAGGAAACCTTTGAATCATGAAGATTGATTAGTCTTTTTTCGACCATTTTACGCAAAACGTTATCCGCAATTTCAGAACCAAACCTGTCATCCAGAACTACCCTTTCGACCTTTCCGTTGTCCTCTTCAGCCATCCATATGCATTCAAGCATCTCTTCGATTTGTGTCTCATCAACCATTTAAAATAACTCCTTACTCATCTATATCTTAAATTGATACCAACTGCAATATATATCTCAATACTCCCCCCACAAGGAAAGAGAATGGGAGTATAAAAGAAAGCATAAGAAACGCTGTCTTCGCTCCCCTTTCCTTAATCATAACAAAAAAGTTTGCCAGACAGGGCACAAAAAGCGTAATAACAACAAGCGCAACTATAAGTTGATTCGGATCAATCGTCAGACTACCGGCTTTTTCGTCCAGGGTCTTAAAAATACTCACAACCGCATAATCTCTGCGCAAGAAACCCAGGATAAATCCCTTTGTAGTCTCAACTGGTAAGCCCAGGAAATACTTAACTACCGGCTTAGCTGCATTTTCAATATATGTTAAAATACCAAGTTTTGTGAACACAAACAATATAAATGTGCCCAATACAAATAGAGGAACCGCTTCCTTTAAAAACCATTTTGTTCTATAATATGTCTTCAATAAAATATTGGATATCTTTGGCCTTCTAAATGGAGGTATTTCCATTAAGAAGTCTGATCCTGTTCCTCTAAGAATCTTTGATGAAAGATAACCAACCAGTAACATATGAAAAAAAATTACAAAAATATAAATTGAAAAGTAAACTCCGGATACCCTGCCCAGAATTCCCGCAATAACCCCTAATTGAGCGGAACATGGTACGGCAAGGGCAAGCAGGAGAGTGGATATTATCCTTTCCTTCTTAGTATCAAGGATGCGCGTAGTCAATGTCGCCATTGTGTCACACCCCAATCCCATCACCATAGGCAAAACAGCCTTGCCATTAAGGCCAATCACCTTGAATATCCTGTTAACCATTACGGCCAATCTTGGTAAATAGCCACTATCCTCCATAATCCCAAAGCTGAGGAAAAAAAATCCAACAATAGGCAATATTATGGCTATAGAATAGGTTATACCAACCTGTATTAGACCTGCATCTTTACCTAAAAACAATTCGAAGAAAAAATTATCAGCATTCATAAATTTCTGAGTTAGCAGTCCAAGATAATAATTGATTCCCTGAAAATTTACATGTGTAAATACATATTCTATCCTCGTGAAGGGTATAAATGCCTTAAAATCAAATCCTCCAGATCTTTCCAGAGATGAACCAAATATTTTGTTCTCAATAAAATCAACACAATCACCTGCACCAAATTCACCCACGATCTTATAAATACTCCACAAAACCACAATTAAAATTGGCCAGGCCATACACGGATGCATAGTTAAACTACCCAGAATGCTTGATATCTTCCGATTTGTCCTGTACTCTCTTTCAAACAAATAAAAGGAAGAAAGACCCACAGATATTGCACCACCTGTAATTTTCAATATTAACGCCATTTGTCCACTCGTTACTACATAACCTGCAATAGCAAACAACAACAAGCCTACAACCTTGAATCCAACAAAGAAAGAAACTAGAGGCATAATTACAAAGAAAAAGGTATTTCTTAACGCTACGCCCATTTTTTTCTTTTCCTTTTTGATACTTACTATTCCTTCTAATAAATCATCAACATAGTCGATACGTCTCTTACTTATTATATAACTTAATGGATGACCGAAACTTTTTTGGGCATAATCCCTGATCTTGTGAATGCGTCCAATGATCTGTTCGTCTATTTTTAAAGTTTCCTCTAACGCCTCATCATAAGATAACAACATTGTGGCTATGGCCCTTTTCTTTACGGCAATGTTGTCTGGTAGCAATTTCTCAATCTTCTTTATGCCCTCCTCAATATTATCTCCATAGTTTATTTCTATCTTTGGTATCTTTACCAAATTAATAGAGGTTTTTAATGCGCCTATTCCATAATTTTGAGTTGCAATTGTTTTTGTTATTGGCACACCCAATGTCTCCTGCAATTTATCAGTATTTATGGATATACCTCTATCCAGCGTTTCATCCCACATATTTAATCCTATCGATACAGGAAGCCCCATCTCAGCTAATTGAGTAGTGATTAATAACCCCCTACGTATATTTTTGGAATCTATTATCTGTAGAATCTTCTTTTCCTTATGTTTTAGGAGGATATCACGCGCAACCCTCTCATCCTCTGAATGTGAAATCAGACTATTAGCCCCTGGCGTATCAACAACCTCTATTGTGCCACTAGAGCCTACATATATACCCCGAGAAACCTCCACAGTTGTTCCTGGATAGTTTGAAACGGTTACGTATTTTCCAGTTAACAATCCAAACATTACACTCTTTCCTACATTTGGATTACCAACCAACGCAATACGAAACTCGCCTTTTTTAGAATCAAGTTCTTTTTCTACTAATTCCTGCATTGCCTAAGTCCTGTATAAATTACCCATTTCATCAATAGATTGTTAAAATGACTTTATTGATAATGAGTCTCAATCACAATACAGTTAATATAAAAGTAAATCTTTAAAAGTCAATTCTTTTAATTTAATAATCTTTAATATTCCAACGCACTCTTGACAAAGAAAACATGAAAATCACCCTTCTATGAATAGATTATATTGAACTCAAATGTATCCTTTGTGTAGAAATTGTGAAAAGTTAAATGTAGCTTTTTTCAACAATATCCTTAATAAGCCAATTGCTGTTATCAACCAATTTGCTTATTCGTCAAAATTCGTCATAATACAGATGTCACTATATTACAATGAGTTATAAATATTCAATTCTAGAGTTACAATTTGGTATCGTAATTGCAAATACCATAATCCGTATGTTGAAAACTGAAAATAGCACTTCGGTTATATACGAATTTGATGCTTACCTCCATATGTTGGAAAATGTAGCTAAGTATAAAGTATATGATATTTTAGTTACAGAGGATGACTTAATAACTAAAGAATCACAGGATAATAAAATTAACTGGATCAATGTTGAAAAGATAGATATTTTGGATATCGAAGAAATTGGGAATAAGACTGTTGCTGAGAGTAAAAACAGAATCTGTGGCAGTTTTGAGGCTAAACCTGTCTATTGGGCATACGCAAAAATTATAGTTAGTAATAATACAAACACCAAACGTTGTAATGCAATAACCAAAATGCCAAGGAGCCCTGTGAAACCAGTGGTTTTTGATGTTAAGAAATTAACAGACTGAAAAAAGTTAAATGGCGTCTACAAGCCTTATCTAATTAGTATCTGTTGCGGAAAGCCCAAATATCAAAAAAAGTCATCTCTACTCTGAATAGATCCTGAATTAAATTCAGGACCTTCGGTTTCAGAATCTATATGTATCAATCCTGAATCAAGTTCAGGATCAGAGACCCTGAAACAATACTGAAAAGAATTCAGCACAAGGTTCAGCCTGCCTGCCGCAGGCAGGGGTGACAAAATAGTGTTTCCGCAACAGATACTAATTAAAAATTAAATTGTAAATATTCTTAAAAAAATAGGTGTAAAATGTCGTTGTAAGGCTTAATTTTGCATGACGATACGTTGAATAATATTTAAAAGTTTAGAATATTCACTATTTTTACTTGACATAAATATATACATAAATTAAGCTTGTACTGTTTCTTAGTAACATAATCACCCACGATAAAGGCAAACCTAGAGTAATCTGGGGACGCAAAGTAATAGGGTCTTTAAAAGTTAAAGAAGTATCGTAATAAAGACAGCCTTACTGCCGAAGATTTTTCAAAATGAATATCTTTGGAGTAAGGTTTTTTTATTTTATGGACTTTTGTAAGAGTACGTAGAAATGAAGAAGGTTTTAAAAATGAGGCATGCTTCATTATTTACCCTGAAAAGTGCGATAGCTATATTAACTATTGGAATATTGACATTGATGATAAACCCGCTTCTTGTCACCAATTTGAGGGCTGAGGTGTTTAAGGTAACTGCTTACTGTTCCTGTGAAAGATGTTGTAATAAAAAACCTTCAGACAAGTGGTACGGGATTACGGCAACAGGCAAGGTGGCAAAGTGGGGGACTGTGGCTGTAGATAGGAAGGTAATAAAGTTAGGAAGCAGGCTTAAGATACAAGGATTTCCCAAAACTACTTTCAGGGCTGAGGATGTAGGAAGCGCTATAAAGGGAAATCATATTGATATATGGTTTCCGAGTCATAAAGATGCTCTTAGGTTTGGCGTAAAAAAGACTGTTGTTTACTGTATTGATAAAACTTCTTTTGCACGTTCTGGCATTTAACTTGTGAGGTTGTTAAAATTAATAGAAGGACTACAGCAGTAGTTACCGACTGAATAATCTAGTCTTTAGATAGAACAATTTCTAATCTTTCATCTTTTTTAAGCACTTCAGTACCCATAGCATTTGACAATATCTTTATCCTTTCGTAAATTTCATCAAAAGTCTCACCTGTTGCTTGATTTACCTGACATTCTGAGATCAAGACCGGTATAAGCTCGAACTTTTCTACTCCAGAAGAGCTGGTCGTAATAAGATATAATAATTGCTGATCGTTTTTCTCAGGACCTACATAATAATCATCAATAAAGTCTCCCGTATCATACATTATAGGTTTACCCTTATAGATTTCTATACCCTGAAATATGTGGGCACTATGACCGTGGAATATATCTGCACCTGCATCCATTACTGCATGGGCAAATTCCTTAAAATAGTCTGGAGGGAACTGACGCATATTTGGCCCCCAGTGTATAGAGAAAACAACGATATTAGCACCTGTGTCTCGTGCAGATGCTATAGCAGATTTTACCCTGTTAAAAATCTTATCATCTGTTGTAATTGGAGTGTAATTGGTACCCGGCCTTGATTCTGTAGCACTAAAGTCTGGTTCGTTATCGGTAAAGGCTACAACACCCGCCTTAATTCCTTTTGCTTCGAGCAATGCAGGCCTTGATGCTTCGTTTATATCTCTGCCTGCGCCAGCATGTGCAATATTATTTCTGTCTAGACGTTTAAGGGTTTCTAATAATGCTGTTTCTTGAAAATCCAATGTATGGTTATTGGCAAGTGTAACATAATCAATACCTGCCACTTTTAATACGTTGATCGCCGTTGGATCAGCTCTGAACAGGAATACTTTAGGTGTCTTATCCCATGGTTTCCCATCTTTCGCAATTACACACTCAAGGTTGATAAGCGATAGGTCAGCATCTTTTATTATAGGTAAGGTGTCTCCCCATGGATATTCAAAACCTTTTATACGTATTGTCTGATTTACTAAACGTCCTAACATAACGTCACCTATAAATACCATAGTAATACTTTTTAGTTCAGATGCGTATACGTCCTTGAAATTAATTTTGCCGGTATTCATGATTAAGATGAAACCAAAACATATTAAAATTGTTATTGTATCCAGTTTGAGCTTCATATATTATTACGGAAATCCCGATCAGAGGTCGGAATTGCCTTATTCTGACTCGACAGGGTTAGGGTATACGTACATACAAAAACTGGCTAACAAAGCTTATACCTTTATTTTCCTCTATTTCTTATAAAATATCAACGATAATGAATGCAGCCTTATTAGCCTTTTTTTCTATATTTTGCTTTTTTCTGAGTTACTTATTTTATTCAAGATTTCTTGGTAAAAAGACATACAGATTAGATTCAAACATAATAACCCCTGCTCATGAGTTTAAGGATGGTATTGATTATGTTCCTACAAACAAGCATGTACTTTTTGGTCACCATTTCACATCAATAGCAGGTGCAGCGCCTATTATTGGCCCTGCCATAGCCGTAATATGGGGTTGGTTGCCTGCGCTACTATGGGTAGTTATAGGTACTATCTTTATAGGTGCTGTTCATGACTTTGGGTGTCTCGTAATTTCTGCAAAGAACAAGGGCCATTCCATAGGAGATTTAACTGGAAAGGTTATTGGTAAAAGGGCACAGGCATTGTTTCTCACCATTATCTTTTTTCTTACATGGATTGTAATAGCAGTATTTGCCTATGTAATTGCCACATTGTTTTCACAATTCCCAACCACAGTCCTTCCAGTTAATATTCAAATCATAGTTGCAATTACTATAGGCATAATCATTTACAGGACAAGGTTTGGAATTCTCATCCCTTCTATAATTGCGTTGATTATCTTGTACACATTTATATATCTTGGTGTATATTTCCCTGTACATTTACCGGCCTTTGTTGGTGGGCAGGTAGAATCGTGGATTATCCTGCTCTTTGTCTACGCATTTATTGCGTCAGTTCTTCCTGTTTGGCTGTTGCTTCAGCCAAGAGATTTTATCAACTCACACCAGCTTTTTGTAGGATTAGGTATTATGTATTTAGGCCTTTTTATTTTGCATCCGCCAATGGTTGCACCCGCACTAAATCTTGGGGTTGAGGGTGGTTTGCCGTGGTTTCCGTTCTTATTTATTACGATTGCCTGTGGCGCGATATCGGGATTTCATGGCCTTGTTGGTTCTGGAACTACATCGAAACAGATTAATAATATTTCTGATGCAAGGATGATTGGCTATGGAGCAATGTTAGGTGAGGGATCGCTTGGATTGATGTCTGTACTTGCGTCAACAGCGGGATTTGCTACTCTTGCTGCATGGAAAAGCCATTATTCAAGCTGGAGTACCGCGGGAAGTATGGATGCCAAAGTAGGAGCATTCGTTAACGGGGGTGCCTATTTCCTGAAGGAAGGTTTAATGCTTCCCGATGGATTTGGCACAACATTGATTGCCGTAATTGTCATAAGCTTTGCGGCAACCACTCTTGATACTTCTACCAGGATACAAAGGTATATTACAACTGAACTGGGGCAAATATATAACATTAAGATCCTTACAAATAGGTTTGTAGCAGCGGCTATTGCTGCGTTTACGCCCCTTATCCTCGTCTTTGGAGGTGAAGGTCTGAGCTGGAAGCGTTTATGGCCTATCTTTGGTGCGACAAATCAGATGCTTGCGGGATTGTCGCTACTGGTTTTGAGTGTGTACTTATTTAGAAAAGGAAGGAAAACAATATTTACATTGATACCGATGATATTCCTTATTATTATGACGGCAACGGCAATGGTGCTCAGCTTAAAAGATTTTATAAGGTCAGGGAATTGGGTGTTAAGCATTTTGTCACTTTTCCTACTTTCTTTTTCTGTCTGGATTGTCCTTGAGGCAGTCACTGTTATTCGAAAGATGCGCATGGAGGATATTCACACAGAAGAACTAGTTTAATGTTGACATAATTGGCTGTAACCTTTAGAGTTATGTGATATTTTACAGTAGCTCATATTGTATATTTAGTTGTGTAGATACATAACGCAAAATTTCATTTTCAGAAGTATCACGTATATTCAAGGAGTGATAGTTGGAAAATCGTTTAAGTTTAAATTCGGACATTTATTGTGAAGAAGACCTCTTAGGTTTTGATAGATACATTGACAACCTCAGTGATATGATCAATGATGAGGATTTTAAGACACCTTTCTGTATAGGTATTTTCGGGAAGCGTGGAAGCGGGAGAACAAGCTTTATGCATCTTCTTGAGAGAAGGCTTTCTAAAAACAAAACTAATCCCAGTGCCATACCTGTTTGGTTTAATCCATGGAGGTATGAGAGGGAAGAGTACCTTATCATTCCTTTCCTGAAGACAATAGAGCACGAGATAAGGAGATACAAAGAAGAAACCAAGGGAATAGGGAGAAAATTGTCAAAAAAACTTAAAGATGTATCTACAAGGATAGGAGAAATATCCGAAGCCTTTGCCTATGCGACGAAAGAGGATTTTAAATTAGGTGGTGTAGGAATTGAATTAGATGCTTCAAAAATGGCAGGAAGAAAAGAGCGTATAAGACGGCATATTAAAAGAGCAAAATCCACATCAGAGGAGATGTCTTCTATTTATTATGAAATAGTGCATGAGCTAGCAAGTGCCATTGATAAGGATAGCGTCAGGATAGTGGTTTTTATAGACGATCTCGATAGATGTCTGCCGGACAGAGCAGTTGAGTTTTTAAAGGTTATGAAGCTTTTTCTTGATGTTGAAGGGTATCTCCTTATCCTTGGGATTGACAGGGGTGTTGCGGGACAAGGCAGCCTTCCCGCCCGGACAAGCCGTTCGGACGGGGTAATCTCACCTGAGGTCTATCTGGACAATATGATACAACTACCTCTTGAGTTACCTGCTATTGAGCCCCGGAGGAAGAGGCGATTTATTGAATCCTTGATGTGTGACACAGAAGGGTTTAAGGAGTATTCAGACATAATAGAGGTTGGAGTGGGAGATAATCCAAGTACGCTAAAACGTTTCATAAATTTCCTGTCATTTACTGTAAGACTTGCAGAGACATTAAAGGACGATATCCTTAACGATAAGATTGAATTAAAAGAGAGCGAGGCGCACAAAAAACTCCTGCAAGAATACTTTAATCCCTTGATGTACATAAAATGGACTATAATTGTATTTCGCTATCCGGAAATACACAATGATATTAAAGGCAATAAAAAGAGATTGTTAGAGTTACAGAAGGTGGCAAGGGAAGAAGAGGGAGAAGAAGGAGAGAAAAGGGACATCCAAGTAATAGACGAAAGGCTTAAAAGGGTTCTTGCAAAGGGTGAAGGGTTTCCAGATGATGACTGGTTGATAGACAGGTTTATCCATCTTACGGAATCCACAGTTGTTGTAAAAGAGAGA
>JBHHYH010000032.1:0-34301 GCA_046757465.1 Candidatus Scalinduaceae bacterium
TAAGTTGAACCCTCAAGATGTTGTGATAGTTGTAGTCAAGCGGATAACCCTATAACTTTATATTTATCCGGGAGCAGAATTATTAATCATAATTTACTCAACTCAGGTTTTAAATAATTTTCTATATCGTTTAATGTATGCAATCTTCCTTTGCCAATTCCAGGGCATGTATTCATTAGTTTTTCCCACTCAGCTCCATTTTCCAGATTAGATTTCCAGAATGGGAAGGTCTTGCATTGAGAAGGTCTGACAGAGTAAATCTTACAACCGTCATCATACATGACACAGTCTCCATTATTATGTTCCAGAAGGCTAAAGCGGCCACTGACAATCCTTAGGTAGAGTTTGGCAAAAATGTCCTGCGTAATGCCCAGGAATGACGAGGTTTCCCTTATTTCTTTTTTATCCATCCACACCATACCAGGTTCTCCCCTGCAGCACCTTCCGCATCTTTGACATTCAAATCTCAATCCGTCTTTGTACCATGGTTGATTATGTCTTTGTACATGCATGATTTTCTTTCTACGTTGTGTTACTCATTGTCATAATTAGTTCTGTTGCGGAAAACGGGATGCCTGAAAAATGTCATTCTGAACTTGGAGGCTGTGTCATAATAGAGAAAACACATAATATGTCATTCTGAATTTATTTCAGAATCTAATAATTTCAATAACTTAGCAACCTAAGAGATCCCGACCCCCATAGCTTCCTTGCGTAAGCTAGGAATGGGGGCGGGATGACAATTGTGACACAGTCTGTTGATTCAGAATCTATATACATCAATCCTGAACTCGTTTTCAGGATCAGAGACCCTGAATCCCGACACTCACAATTGGACAAGTATCCTGTATCGGGCATAAAGGAATATATGTTAATGATTAATTCTTTAAAATACAACAAGTATTATATGCTTTCTGGGAACATTGGCAGCAGTTAGTAGTGATAGATTTTGATAACCTGCCAAGAAGGTGTGATGTGGTTGTATAAATGATGGGCGAATAGTTCTACCTGAATTGGCTAGTTTTATAATAGAAAAATGCAAAGGCCTGCTCAGGCTTGTATGTCTAAGACACTTCCGATGGAATGGAAAGGATTTTCGTAACTCTGGATTAAGTCCTGAAGAAGAGAGTTAACGTCTGTGGTGTTTTCCTCGTAGCTTACTTGAGTCGTTTCATCTGAGTCCTCTTTTTGTTCTTCCCTTAGTTCCATACGAGCTTCACGCTCCATTTTTACTGCTGAGGCAGCAACGGCTCTGTCTTCTGGTGAAGGATCGGCAGGAGCTAGTGCGGCACTTCGAACGACTTGGGCTTTGTGGATGGTGGCTTCTGGATCATTGGGTATAGGGCTAGTATCAATATTAACATGACCTCCTACGGCATATCTTTTACCATCTGGTCCTGTCGCGTATTTAAAGGAAGCGCCTCCCCTGGCAAGACCTCCAGCAGCAGCTTTGTGAGCCAACTCATGACTCTTGACCTTCCTATCAATTTTCTTGAGTTTTTCAACTTCTTTTTGTTCCTCTTGTGGCAATTTCTGATCGACTACGGTTTTTTCAGTCCCGTTGCTTGATTTGCTTGATCCCTTGGTTTTATTCTCATTTTCCTGTGCAAGTTTTTCTCTGGCATTAGAAGAAATCTCAATTATGTCAGGTTCCTGATTATGCGAAGGAGACTTTGATAAAGTATGGGTAGAACTCCTGGTTCCATATCCTTCACGTGGGTGAAAGTCTGTTCCTCGGTTGGTTGGTTCAATAGTAAAGGTCACTGAAGACATGTAATTCTCCTCTATTATAATATTATCGGCATAATCCATATCTGCTTAAGCTCTTAACTTTCACAGAACTAACCCTTATATAACAATGGCTTACGCCAATTTGTCGTTACTAATCTTTCACAAATACTCTCGAAAAAAATATGGGATATATCATTTCTGTTATAACTGTCAATAATAAATCATCTAGTCAAAACTTGCTTGCTTGATTTCCATAACACCTTATAAGCAAAAAAAAGTGTTTTGCATGATAAAAGGTTAAAGGATGGAGATTGCTTAGATTACCCCTCATTTCATTCGGGGCTACTGCTTACGGCAACGACAAAGAGTTTTATTTTCGGACTTGATCACAAAAAAATCATCTATTTGTTTGTTCCCGTAAACTGAAAAATTCTGTGTTTTAGTTTTTTATTGACAATAAAAAGCTTTCTTGATAACCTCCGCTTTTTGCCTAAATTGAAAGAGTTGTTGAGGATATGATGCCTGCCAGACTACCTGTCCGGCGCAGACTTTCGGACAGGTCATACAGAGGGGACACCGCAGTCTTTAACCTTTGTTTTTATGTGTTTTTGATACTGGGATAGAGGCGTAATCCATCATAGATAGTATGTTAGTTACAGAGAAGTCAAAAGAAGCATTTAAACGAGCTTTGGAGAGCATTCCTGGTGGTGTAAATAGCCCTGTAAGGGCCTTTGGAGGGGTAGGGGGAGATCCTCTTTTTATAGAATCAGGTCAAGGTTGTTACATCAATGATGTTGATGGTAACAGATATGTTGATTATGTATGTTCATGGGGACCCCTAATTCTTGGGCACCTTGATAAGTCAGTTATAAAGTATGTAAAAGATACCTTAAAGAAAGGTACAAGCTTTGGGGCACCGACTGAGTTAGAAACACAACTGGCTCAACTCATAAAGGAGGCCATGCCTTCTATTGAAAAGGTTCGAACGGTTAATTCGGGCACTGAAGCTACAATGAGCGCTATTCGGCTGGCAAGGGGTTATACCAAGAGAGATCTCGTAATTAAGTTTGAGGGTTGTTACCATGGGCATGTAGATGGTCTACTTGTCCAGGCTGGTTCAGGCGCTACCACATTGGGTGTTCCCACAAGTCCCGGAGTTCCGCATGATTACACACAGAACACCTTAATCATACCGTTTAATAATCTTGATGCTGTTGAATATATCTGTGATAGTCAAGGCGAAAAGATTGCCTGCATTATTATAGAACCTGTTGCAGGAAATATGGGTGTAGTGCCGCCAAAAAAAGGATATTTAAAGGGATTAAGGAAAATATCCGACAAGTATGGAATCGTCTTAATATTCGATGAGGTAATGACGGGATTCAGGGTTTCTCACGGGGGAGTACAGGAATTATATAAGGTAACTCCTGATTTAACTACACTTGGCAAGATAATCGGCGGAGGTTTGCCTGTCGGCGCCTATGGTGGTAAGGCAGAGATCATGGACTGTGTATCCCCAAATGGCCCGGTATATCAGGCAGGGACGTTATCCGGTAATCCATTAGCAATGGCTTCCGGTATTGCAACGTTAGAGAAATTGAAGAAGAAGAGTATTTATAAGAAGTTAGAAAGAAGATCTAAGCGGCTATCTGAAGGCTTAAAGAAGGCTGCTAGTGATGCGGGAATACCTACGTATCATACCCGTGTGGGTTCGATGCTTTGTACGTTTTTTAATGAGGCGGAAGTAACTGACTATGAGTCTGCTAAGAGATGTAATACGGAACGATATGCGTCATGGTTCCATGGGATGTTGGAAAGAGGGTTTTATTTTGCTCCTTCTCAGTTTGAGGCGGCATTTGTTTCAACCGCTCATAGTGAAGAGGATATAGATTCAACCATAGAAGCCAGTTGCGAAGTGATGAAGTCTTTGAAGAATTAAGTTTACGGTTTGAATCAGAAGGATTCAAGAAGTACTTTAAGCCGTACAAACCATATCTTTTATAATGTAGGTCTTGGTCTTCATCAGACCTCTCACCATATATTCGTTCTCAAACTTTATTTAGACCCGAAAATAGATTCCCGATCGGAGTCGGCCCGCCTGCTATTCGTCGGGCAGGGATTCATCCGGGCGGGCAGTCAGGGAATCTAAGATTTTCATCCCTGAGAGTATGAGTGTTTAAAATAATTAACACCCGCTTTTGCAGGGATTCCAAGAATTATAACTGGAATCCCGCCAGGGCGGACGAGGACGCCTTCCGAAAGGAAGGGTACATAAAATTCCATTTGGCTGCCAAAGAAGACGATCTTTTTCATACAGCCATTCTGCCGCTAACAATGTATATTATCAGGTGTGCCAATAGAAATCCCATTACCCAAATGACAGTTGTACCAACATGCGAATATCTGATTACTTCCCCGGGATAAAGAGCTATTTCTTCTCTCATTTGTTTCCTTAACTTTTTTCTAGTAGTTGATCCGCTAAATCTTAAAAGCATTATATTGGTAGCAGCCATATTTAAAGCCATCTGTGGGTTCTTGCTGAACCATGTTAATGATTGGGGGATAGTTGCAAAAAATATGGTCTTAGCCTGATTACCAAACCTGGACATTGGATTATCTAAAAACCAGAGGAATACCATTGCACCTTTTCTATAGAACCAATCGATATCCAGGCTTATTGTTTGTGTTCGTTTAAGAAATTTTAAGAACATAAAGAAAGCGAGGGCCGAAAACATAAGAATCAGTGACCTGTCCGAAGATATCAGGAATCGACTATTGTGTTAACTATGAGATCTCCTGCATTATGAAAATTCACCTTTGCCAACTATAATTCAAAAGTTTTCAATATCCAATCCTTGATTTCATTCCTGACATTCAAAAAGTCTATACTAAATATTTGTTTTTTTGACTAAATTATTTTCTAAGGTTAATTGCACAAGAGCAACAAGGGCTTAAATAGTGTTTAGAAACCTTCAAATGCATTTATTTACTCTATTAGCTTACATCAGACCGGTTTAAATTACAGCTTAATTTAAGTACTAAACTATGGCTAGACACAGCTTAATAAGGGGAGATTATAAGGCTTTATACATACTATGTCTCCATATATAATATTGAATTTATTAGTAGTTCTTGTTTCAATTGAACTATATTAGTTTTAAAGATACTACGTTGTCGTAATGTAATTATTTACAATTGGCATATCTTATAGTCGAGAGTTAACAGGTAAGTTAAAAAGAATATAAGTTTATCTTAGGTTTAATTGGATACCTATAATTAGTTTCTGTTGGGGAAAGTCCAAATATCAAAAATGTCATTCTGAATTTATTTCAGAATCTATATATATCAATATGTTAAAAGACCCTGAAACAAGTTCAGGGTGACAAAGCAGTGTTTTCCCCAACAGAAACTAATTAAAGGGATTTATGAAAATCCTGAGAATAATCTAATCTGGCTTGCATAGCTATGCCCTTTTTATCAAAACAATATATATTAGTGATAGTTGTTTTCGCTATTTTCATATGTCCTAAAGTTTCTGTTGGATATGGTTATAAAAGAAATGAGGATCCTCTTATCACGGTTTTCAAATCGGTTATCTTCTATGGAAGGAAGGGTGATTGGGCAAAGGTTGAGTCGGATATTAATAGTATTAGCGATAGGATTGATGATGTTAAGACCCTTTTCGATGTGGACCTCAGGCCAAAACTTGATGCCGGTTTGGCACAACACAATTTTCAGGAAGTTATAAAAGCCATGGCAAATCTGGTTTTCTTTGCTATGAGGGAGAAATATTACTGGAATCTTGATGAAAAACTACAGAAATTTACACGGGCAAAGGTTAGGTTACGACTTGTAGAGGAGTATTATACAACCTTACTTGCAGGGAATGTTAGAAAATATGATAAACTTAATGATACTAAAATCCATGATGAGATTTTCAGCAAGCTTAAAGAGGCCAGAAAGACGTTGGGCAGTCTGGGTTTTCTTGGCGCAGGGGCAGTTAGCCCAAAACCAAAAGAATTTGAGATGATTACAAAAGAAATAGAAGAGAAACTTCTTATAGTTTTTCCTTATTTTGAAAGTGGTAAAGAAACAACATATTGATAAATTTTATTAGAAGTTTTCAGATACTGGTTTTTGTTTTTATATTGTTTTTTAATACCTTACTTTTAGGTCAAGGTTATAAAAAGGATTCTAAGAAAGACACCGAAGGGTTTTTGTTTGATATCGATGAGGTCAAATTAGAGGAGCCAAGTTTATTAAAGCCTGAGTTTCACGGTTTCCTGAGTGTGGGAGCGCCTTTTTCAGGAGGCCTCGACGAAACAGAAAAGGACTCATCAAACGTTTTTAATCAAACTGAACTGACCCTTTGGTTTGGGACACAGATATTCAAGAATTTAGAATTCGATTCTGAGCTTGAGATGGATGATGGTTTCGAAGAATTCGAGCTTGAGAAATTTGAACTGGATTGGAATGTATTCAACGAGAAGCTTGTATTCAGGGCAGGAAAATTCATCTATCCATTTGGTATTGAGAGGTTAGTGGAAAGCGCTCCATACAATAAGCTTATTGATAGGCCCAATCCATCCATAAAAATTATTCCGGATACTTACTCCGATGCGGGTTTGGAGTTATATGGAATTGTTCCATTTCTCTATAAAACGAAATTCAAATATGAACTTGCAGTTACGAATGGATTATCCAGTCCAGAGGAAAAAGGTGAGCAGCGATTGGGGTTTGAAGATAACAACGACAATAAGGCACTGGGAGGGCGTTTGGGTTTTGAGCTTATGCCCGGTTTAGAAGTTGGTGGTTCTTATTTAACGGGCAAATATGATGACGATGAAAAGTTCAGTATGAACTTTATAGGGGCTGATATTTCCTTCCAAAAGGGCGGTTTTGAAATACGAAGTGAATATATAAGGAGTAACGTTGAGAGGTCAACGATTGCGGGTGGGAGTTTTGATCGTGAAGGATATTATTTTCAGGCTTCATACAGGTACTCTCCAGAAATGAATTATTTGAGCTACATTGAAGGTGTGGCAAGATTTGATTCTGTTGATTCTAATGACCTTGTAACCGATGAAAATGATGCAGATAGGGTGGCGTTAGGAATAAATTATTCACCCATGAATCATGTAAAGCTTAAACTTGAGTACGAGATGGAAAATGAAGCGAAAGAAGACAGGGAAAAGAAGGGATTTATTCAGATAATTTTTAGTTGGTAATAGATTGGTTTCTTTATTAAGTAATTTATATTTAGTCAGCAATCATGTCATTCCCGACCTGATCGGGAATCTGTTTAAGATTCCCGCTTTCGCGGGAATGACAATGTTAACAAGGATCTTTAGATTATGGATACCGTAGTCATTTTAGGTGGCGGAGCGTGTGGCCTGAGCGCAGCATGGGAACTTTCTAAGAATGGAAAGAACGTTGTCGTAATTGAGGCAGATTCATCATTGGGTGGGCTGTGCAAGACAATAAGATATAAAGGATTTAATTTCGATTTAGGTGGACATAGATTAATCTCAAAAAATGTTGAACTATTAAATAAGATATCAGAGCTAATGGGAGATGAGCTATTAGTATCAGAACGCGTAAGTGCTATAAGATTAAACGGTAGGGAGTTTCAGTATCCCCTTTCTGCCGGTGATATTCTAAAACAAACCGATATGAGATTTGTGACAGGGTGTCTAATGGATTACGCATTTCAGAGTATTTATAAGAAACTTAAACATACTCCAGACGATTCACTTGAAGATTGGTTAATAAATAGATTTGGCAATACGTTGTATGATACTTTTTTCAAAGACTATACCAGTAAATTATGGGGAATACCTTCGAGTAAGTTATCTTCAGATTGGGCTGCGGAAAGGATTTCTCTATTAAACCTCTGGGATGTCATCTTGAGATTATGCGGGTTAGGGAAGAATACGCCGAGGACTTACGCAAAAACATTCTTTTATCCAAAATATGGAATAGGTCAGATATTTGAATATATTGGTGAAGAAGTAAAGAAAAATGGCGGCAACATAATCCTTAATGCTACTTTTAAAAGACTTTTGCTCGAGGGAGACAGTGTAAGAGGTATCATTCATAATATCGACGGAAAGGATGAAGTGATTTATTGTGACTGGGTCATCTCAACAATACCGATAACCGATTTATTACGTACATTGGACAGGGGGAGAGTATATCAAGATTTTAATGGGTCTTTGAAGGTACTTAGATACCGTAGTCTTAGATTTCTTAATATCCTGATTGATAAACCTGAGATAGGTAAAAATACTTGGACATACATACCGGATGGAAAATATATTATGACCCGGATACAGGAACCCAAAAAAAGGAGTCCTCATAATGCCCCTGATGGAAAGACATCTTTGATATTGGAGATTCCATGTTTTTATAATGATGAAGTATGGAATATGCCGGATAACTTATTATTTAAGAGGTGTGTTGATGACCTTTTAAAGTTAGGTATCGATATTAAGGGTAAGGTGATTGATTATTTCTTTACAAGAGAAAAGCACGCTTATCCCATATACCGATTAGGCTATAAAGCACATCTTGAAAAATTGGTTTCGTGGATAGATGGTATAGAAAATATCCTGGTTAGCGGGAGAAACGGACTATTCAGATATATCTTTATGGACAGGGCTATGGAGATGGGCCTTGATGCCGCAATGATTGTACAGGGCAGGCAAAAACTGTAAATATTAAATAAAGAATAGGTGGAAGCTTATTTATATTGATTATTATGTTGCTATTGCTTCAACCATTTTCCAATCATTAGATTTTTGGGAGGCATGCCATAAATCATAGTTTTGCTGTAAACTAAGCCATAGTTCGGGTGTTGTGTTAAATGCCTTTGACAAACGCAAAGCCATATCAGGGGTAACTGAAGCGTGTTCATTAATAATCTTGGAAAGCGTTTTTCTAGACACTCCAAGTGTTTCTGAAAGCTCTATGATTGTTAAAGACAGAGGTTCCAAATAATGTCTTTTTAAAATATCACCCGGATGTGTTGGAGGGCGTTTTCTAATTCTCATTCTTTAATTCTCCTAATGATAATCTACATAATCAACATTGTAAACATTACCTTCTTTAAAACTAAAGACAATTCTCCAATTTCCTGTTACCTTTACGGACCATAATCCCTTCATTTTACCTTTAAGCTGATGTAAATTTGATCCCGGAAACTTCATATCTGTGATTACATTTGATGCATCGAGCCTATCAAGAATGTCCTCCAATTTTTGTGCATGTTGAGCTTGAATACCTTTTTTAGAACCAGAATAGAAAAAATCCTAATCTCTTGTGCGCAAAAGTCTTGATCACCGGATAAGTGTAACCTAAATGGTTACATATGTCAAGGGTAAATCATATTTCCACCTGATACATTGTATCATGATATTTTTTATTTAGACTTGGATGAGGGAATATAATGTCAAGAATTAGTGGTATAGAGGATAAGGCTCAAGGTCTTTATTACGGATAAGTTAAACTTTGAAGGGTTTCTCTCAATAAGAAAGATTTGTCTTCTAAAAAATTTTATATTTATTATTTAGATTGTAATATTGCAAGACCTTACCCCCATTAACTCTAGAATTACGATTTTAAACTCCATGTCCTGCTTATCGTGGCGTAGGGGACAAGATTAAAAGTAACAATGTTATTTTATTAATTTATTGAGGAATCATCTAATAGGAGAAGTCTATTTACTATTGACTTTCATTTTTATAGGTGACCATCTTGCTTATTATGTAATTATTTCGTTTTTTCCAAAATCTTTTTTTGGTATTACTTTTAAAGTGCTTAACTGTCGTAATGCGAAAATATGAACTTGGAATTGGTCTAATTCAGCAGTATATTTGTATCTTTTATCTGTTTTGTTAATTGACAATTTAGGTGTCTTTCCTATCTCCCAGCATATTATTCGAGGGTATTGAGATGGTCGATGTCCATGGATTTTATAATTGTAAAATTTGTTTTCTACCTCTATTGATGTATAACGATCAGGATGAGATGATTCATCCTCTTGGAAATGTGCTATTAAATCAGGACCATTGCCAGCGTGACCTAATGTTTTAAAAGTTTTAAAAGGAAGGGCGTTGAGTGCCTCTAACTTCCAAAGTATAGCAAGAACATCATTTTCATTTTCTGGCTCACGAAGTAAGACTATTGGTTTTTCGTCTTTATCAGTCTGGTAAATAACCCATCTTTGATTTTCCGACTCTAATGCTCGTTTTTTTGTATCGATTTGTTCTGCAGCATGAGTGCTTTTCCTTCTTTCTTGGATGCGCCTAAATTCAAGGTATTCAGATGATGACTCAATTTTGCTGAATATTTGGCTACATGCTTTTTTAAGAAGATTAGTTTCAATCGAATCCACAAGACTACTCCGGGAAATATTCATTCGTTCTTGAATGGTATCGCATTCTAAAATTAAACAACATTTGTTTTCTCCTGGGCGAACTGTTCGAAGATTTTTACTACCAAATTCCCCCATATCAACCTTGAAATAAGGAATTCCTTTTACAGAAAGAATTAGTCCAGTATTTAACTGATTTTTGTCAAGACCATAATCGGTATCATCCCAAGTATAAAATCCTTTCATTTTTACAAAAATTGATTTATTGGTTCCAGGTTGAGTTATATTTTCAGAAGTATTTATAACAACAGTTCCTTCTTTTGACTCTTTAATCTTTAATTCAGGGAAACCTATTGATAATTTATTTGTTTGCCCTAATACCGACAATGTTATTTCTGGTGGATTTTCTCGTTCCCCTGTAAAACCAATAAAAGTTCTGTGTAGTAAATAGGTTTCGATTTGCTCAATAGTGAAAGGTTTCTCTTTTCTATATGGTGGGTGACCAATAACACGAATACTGGAACCAGTCTTATTATCTTGGGAATTGTTATATTCAAAAATTTTTGGTTTAGGTTTTAATTTTCTTTCAATTGAACTCCATGGTTCGTTTATTTCAACTTTGTAGGCATCCCCAGATGCAAGCCAAGTATCGATTTCGATTTTTTTTGATTGGTATGCAAGTTTAGAACCCAAACCTTTCCATCTTTTGACCTCCTAATAACTGCCTTATTTACGGCTATACGGAATCGTAATATGAGAAATGTGCCTATTCAGACATCTAATATATCAGGTTTATGAATTTAGACTGCTATTTGGCTTGATGATTATGCTAACTTTATTATAATTTCTATGAATAAGTTATACTTAGTTATATGTACGCTAGGAGAGCAACATAGTCAAGACAAATTGTTAGCTCAGGAACATACAATAAATTGAAAGACATGCGAAGTAAAAACGTAATAATTTTGGCAGTTCTTGTGGTTATATGCATGGCCAGCAGGATATTGTTTATGGGGAGGCATCTTGAGGGGTGGGATAGTATAGATTTTGCCCTTGGTTTGCATGATTATGATATTGCGTATTATCAGCCTCATTTTCCGGGATATCCTGTGTATATGTCCTTCTGTTGGTTGGTTCATCTTTTTACGGATAGTGACATACTGGCATTAACGATACCCGGGGCCGTATTTGGTAGCGCGGCATTAATACCATTGTTTTATCTAGCAAAGAGGATGTTTTCTAATGAAGTCGCGTGGCTTACGGCGTTCATTTATGTTGTCAATCCATTATGCTGGCTGCAGTCAGAAAAAGCATTCTCAGATGCTACGGGTTTGTTCTTCATAATATTATCAGCCCAATTGCTGTTTTTTGCATGTACCACCAGGGCATATGCATTTAGGTATCTGATTATGGGTAGTGTGATGCTGGGTATATGTCTGGGTATCAGACTTAGTTACTTCCCATTTATTATCCTGTGGCTTTATGTCTTGCAGACACTATCAAAATCAAAAGAGGAAAATATAAAGATACGTTATGGATTGTTTGCATTCGTTATCGGGATATGTATCTGGTTGGTTCCGCTTGCGTGCTATACTGGACTGAAGTCGCTCATAGTAAATGGATTTAGCTTTACGTTTGGGCATTTTGGTGATTGGGGAGGTTCAATAGCAACATCACAGAACGTCTTTTCAAGATTCTCAGGTTTCATGTGGTGCGTTTTTTGTAATGGACTTGGTTTCTGGTGTTATGATACATCTGTCTTTCGTATATTACCATCCATCATAATGGGGCTTGGTCTAGTCATATATTTAAGACATGCAAGGTTTGATTACAAAACAAGATTTATTATGTTTTATATGCTGCCATATTTCTTATGGGTATTCCTTGGTCAGAATTTAGAAAAGCCTCGTCACGTATTACCTTTAATCCCCTTGATCATAATCTGTATCTCTGCAGGTTTGGTAAGATTGAAAGATTTTAAATATACTTACTCCAACTTAAGCTTGGATAGGCATAAATTATTTTCACCATACCATTTATTTATTGGCATTTTTATTATGAGTATGAGTATCATGTCCGTAAGCCTCGTATATGCCCATAAAAAGGAGCCAATAACTCAAATACAACTATTACGTTATATGAAACATAATTATGATGCCCCTTCGACGCGCATTTATTGCTGGGAAACGAAGAGGTTTTTTGAGTATTATGCCCCTGTATGGGATACAAGGAGGGTCAGAGACGTAAATGATTTGCAGTATGATATAGAGTCTTCTTTAATTACACCGGAAATAATGTTATCGACTTCGAAGATTAGGGGGATAAATTCTATTACGAATAAATCAAAAATCGTTGCTGAATTTAAGAACGATAGATATATTAATAATCCGTATCATAAGCTTACACTGTATACTATTACACCGTAAATTTTCCGTTTTTCAGTAAGTTTTTTGTTAAAACACAGTATAAATTGAGGAATTAAGGGATTTAGGAATTCTTAAATCCCTGAATACTTAAATTGTTTTTATTTTGGTTGCGGCTATGCCGCGCTATGATTTGAGTGCACTGAAATGAGCGATAAAGATTTAAATAAAAGATGGTTTTCAATTTTTCACCCGGAAAAATTCCACCTGATGCTATACTATTCTATTACGAGTTTCATTGTTATAGGTATCGTAAGCTTTCTGGTCGGTGAGATTTTTTCAAGGATTGAGAAAAATGGCTTGATAGAGCGAAGTGAGAATTATGCAGGATATATCGTCACGAATATTAACCATGCCTTGTACGAAGAATTCTTTAGCCCCACTATAAGTAAATATGGATATATCGATCTTGAAAACAATCAGGATCAATTTAACAGACTCGACAAGGTCATGAAGAGTAACGTCTATGGACTCAACTTAAAGAAGATATACCTCTTTGATATGAACGGCCAGATTATATACAGCAATATTCCTGAGCACATAGGATATGTTCTGGGGAGGGGTGAAAATTTGCAATTGGATTCGGCGCTTAAGGGTTTCTCTGCATCTACATTGCAACCTGCAGGTGTGAGAGATTCAAAAGGCGTCCTCGTGGAAGAAGCCTTGATAGAAAGTTATTACCCTATTTATAAATATAGCGAAGGAGTTGCTAATACAAAAAAACAGGTAGGTGTTCTGGAAATCTATCAGAATATGAAGGATTTAGACATTCAGATAACGAGGGCACATAGAAAGGCCGTCATAATAACGGGTTCAAGTATGGGACTATTGTTTCTTATATTACTAATGATTATTAAGAAGGCGTCTGGTGTTATCCGCTTAAAGACAAATCAGCTTGTTGAGGCAAGGGATCATCTGGAGGAAAGGGTAGAGGAAAGGACACAAGAGATTAAACAGACTTACGAGAGGTTGCAGGAGACACAAAGACGCCTGAGCAGGTCTGAAAAGCTGGCCGGGATCGGGACTCTGGCTGCAGGAGTTGCGCATGAGATAAACAATCCATTAGCTTCTGTTGCGAGTTGTGCTGAAGGGCTTATGAATCGTATGGATAATTTAGATTTTAAGTCAAAAGATGACAAAGAGGTCTTTCCTGATTATCTGAAGACAATTTGCGATGAGGCTTATAGATGTAAGTCTATAATATCTAAGCTATTAGATTTTTCAAGGCGACAGGAACCTGTTTTCGGTAAGGTAGACATAAAAGGCCTGGTATCCGATGTCGTTAAGATGATGGGTCGACAAAAAGAACGAAAAGGGTTGGATATCGAGTTAAATTTTAGTACTGAACCCCTCATAATCTTTGGAGATTCCAATCAACTTAAACAGGTTTTCCTGAATATGGTCTTAAATGCAATTGATGCAACCAGGGATGGTGGGAAAATCAAGGTATCAACAATCAGAAATGATGACTGCGCTCAAATAATGTTTGAGGATACAGGATGTGGTATTGCATCTGAGAATTTAGATAAGATTTTTGAACCATTTTTTACTACTAAATCACCGGGCAAAGGTACGGGTCTTGGGCTATCCATCTGTTATGGTATCGTAGAAGACCATAAAGGAAAGATATTTGTTAATAGTAATGGCATTGGGTATGGTACAACATTCACGGTTTCCTTACCAATACATAATGAAAAATAAACATAAAGTTCTTTTTGTAGATGATGACAAGACATTTGGCAAAGTTATGAAGAGGGAATTATCCCGCATGAGATACTCTGTAGTTTGTGCTGACAGTGGCGAGTCTGCCTTGGACGAATTGAAGAGGCACGACTTTGACGTGATAATACTCGACATAAAAATGCCGGGTATGGGTGGACTTAAGGCGCTGAAAAAGATAAAGAAAACCGATTCTGAAACAGAGGTAATAATGCTTACGGGAAGAGCTACTATTGATAGTGCTGTTGAGTCTATGAAGATGGGGGCATACGATTATATTACAAAACCTTGCAGGCTTAATGAGTTAGATATACTTTTGAAGAAGGCTTATGAGAAGAAGCAGCTTTCAAAAGAAAATACTTCTTTAAGAAGACTTGCGACTACCAAAGAGCAGGATAAAGTCATGTTAAGCAAGAGCAAGAAAATGAAACCCGTCTTTAATTTAATAGACAAGGTATCTGCAACAGATTCTACTGTGCTTATTCAGGGTGAGAGTGGCACCGGAAAAGAACTCGTTGCAAGAGGTATACATGAGAAAAGTAAACGCAACAAGCATCCCTTTGTTACTGTTAATTGTGCTGCTCTTCATGATACACTTCTTGAGAGTGAACTTTTCGGCCATGTTAAGGGTGCATTTACTGGAGCTCATGAAACTCGTCTTGGATTATTTGAGGTTGCAGACAGGGGGACGTTATTCCTGGATGAAGTCGGCGAATTACCAATAGGTATTCAGGCAAAATTGTTGAGGGTATTGGAATCCGGAGAAATTCGCAGACTGGGAGATAGTAAGTCGATGTTTGTTGATACGAGGATTATATCAGCTACAAACAAGGACCTTCCGTTTGAAGTCAAAAAAGGCACATTTCGCGAGGATTTATTTTTCAGGATTAATATTGTTCACATATTTTTGCCTCCTCTGAGGGAGAGAAAAGAAGACATTCCATTACTTGTTGAACACTTCCTGAAAATGCATGGAATTAATGCGGTTGAAAAAAAGATCTGTCCTGAAGCGCTTGAGTGTTTGACGAACTATAATTGGTCAGGTAACATACGAGAGCTTAAAAACCTGATAGAGAATCTGGTAATACTTACAGATGGAGAAAAGATAGGTGTCTGCAATTTACCCGAGGAAATTAGAGGACATATAGAGGCGAAGGATTATAAGCTGGATGCTAACGTCTCTCTCTCTGATCTCGAAAGACGACACATCGTTAATACCCTTTCAAGGATGAACGGCAATAAAACACGTGTAGCTGAAGTACTTGGTATTTCTTTAAAGACACTATATAACAAACTAAAATCTTACAGAATTCCTTATTAATTCAAGACAATCAATCAAAGTGAAGATGAAGAGTTTGGCCTTATTTTATGTGAACTGGCCATGCCAGAGGTCACTGGAATGGACCTAATGAAAGTGCTTGATTACACTGATAAAAGGCCAAAAGCGGGCCTAATCACTGCTTGGAAGTACACGATGGAGGATGTTAAGAAAGAGGGCCTGAAAGTGGACTTTGTTGTCAGAAAACCTTTTAATTTATCAGAGTTAAGAAGAG
This sequence comes from Candidatus Scalinduaceae bacterium, assembly GCA_046757465.1. Taxonomy (GTDB): domain Bacteria; phylum Planctomycetota; class Brocadiia; order Brocadiales; family Scalinduaceae; genus Scalindua_A. The sequence continues at coordinate 15,801 of JBHHYH010000032.1, forward strand.
ATATAAATAATATGGTCAGCGCTGGATAACAAAATTGCTAAAGCAGGCTGATTTTTGACTGCTTTGAAATGTTTTGATCGCAATCTGGCCACAACCAGGGAATAATAAGGAACATCTCTTATTTTGAGGTATTTTTTTCTAAATTTATTAACATTTTACTCCCAATCTTAGGATAAATGTTAATAGGTAAGATTTCACGATTTGGGTATTATTTGCTAAATATATTCACAATTTGAGATAAAGGCTAATAGGGGAGAAACCCTATTTTCGGGGTATATGTTAAATTTGTTCACACACAGACTCCTATGTTAAAAAATGGGGATTCTGTGGAGAATTTGTTTTTTCGCTGTATGTTCCCTTTTTCAACCATCCTCTTTAGTGCATAGACACACTTTCAATAAATACGTTTGTAAATATTACATGAAGCGCCATGTAAATTTTACAAAATCCACTCCTTTAAATACTCACCTTCTTTTGTGGGCCAGGCATTCAAAACATTGTAACCTCCTGATGAATTAAGACTTAATATAGTACTTGTAAAATACAATTCATATCTCCCGCTGACGGCATATCCGTTGCATTATACATATCTTACAATATATCACCCATAACCTTCCAAGGTAGATAGCGATGATAAAAAACCACCTTTAAGCCCGATAAAATTTATTCCATTAGATGACATTTAGAAGAAGACCCGTTCGCAATAAATGGCAAAAAAAATTCTTATTTGTGACCATGAGGATTTATTTAGAAGCAGCTTAAGAAAATCGCTCGAATCAGATGGTTTTTCTGTGCACGATATTTCCAGGGCAAGCGAAGCTTTAAAGTACGTTTTGAAAGAGAAATATGATGCAATTGTCCTCAGCCTGCAACCAAACAGCACAATTAGTACGTTGGCATTTTCCGCAATAAGGGCGGTAGATAAGGAATTACCAGTCATTGTTGTTGCTGATAGTGAAGAGTCATTCTCTTCTGTATCCTCTATTATTCATGAGGCTTTTGGATATTTCAGGAAACCCGCTGATTGTGGAGAGATAAAAGTTGCGATTAATGAGGCAATTAATAATACCTAAAACTAGCAATTACGAAAGAATAAAAGTATGGAGATAAGAAATAAAACAATCTTGATTACAGGGGCCAATGGTTTTGTTGGCAGTGCTATTACGAAGAGGCTTTTGGTCCTGGGATATGAACTAAGGCTGCTGATAAGAAAAAGACACCGAAATAGAAGTATTGCTGAGGATTTTATCCTAAACAATCGCATAGATAAATCTCTATACGGTTTATTTTTAGATAATGTGGAAATAGTTGAGGGAGACATAACATCAGAATGTTTAGGATTAGGTGAAGGTATATATAAACAATTATGTTCTGAAGTAGATGAGGCATTTCACTGCGCAGCGGCAACTCACTTTGAAAAGCAACGAGCGGATGAGCTTATGATGGTAAACGTAAACGGAACGGCAAACTTGCTACAGTTTGCTAATTCTGGCAAACAAAAGAGATTCCATTATATCAGTACGGCGTATGTTGCTGGTAAAGGGAACGGTGTTGTTTTTGAGGATGAGCTAGATAATAAACCTCAATTCAATAATGAGTATGAAAAGAGTAAATTTCTTGCGGAGCAAATGGTGGTTCAATACGCGAAGGAGAACGTAATTCCTTATACGATGTATCGTCCAGGTATAATAGTGGGAGATTCAAGGACAGGTTTTACCTGTAAATTCGACAATCTATACCTCTTTGCGAAAGTCTTGCTCAATATCAAAAACGGTTATCTTAATCATCAAAGGCAAGATTCAAAATATCAGGGTATAAATATTACTATAAGGGTACCGGGCGACCCGCATGCCCTGGTTAATCTTGTTCCTATAGATTATGTTTCCGAAGCCATAGTTGCAATTTCAAGAAAAAGAGAATCCGTAGATAAAATCTTTCATATCACAAATCCAAATCCACCAACATTAAATGAATTGAGAGATTTTTTAATGTCTGTCCTGGAAATAAAGGGGGTAGACATATCAATTGATGGGCAAATGGAACATAAACACTTAAGTACAATAGAGAGATTATTCCTTCGCCAGACAAGAACTTATCACCCTTATATATTTGGCAAGTTACGATTTGATTGTAGCAAAACTCAAAATACATTAAAGGGCACAGGTATTAATTGTCCTGTTATAAATCATGATTTAATAAAAATATTACTAGACTATGCTATTTCTCATAATTGGGGAGAAGGAGAGCGGGTGACATCACAAAAGGTTGGAATGGTTTGATAGTATAGGAATTTCATTTTCTGTTGGATAAAATGTAGCGCCTGCCCGCCGGTAGGCAGGGAGGTCTTCCTGCCCGAACGTACCCGTTCGGTACGGGCGGGTAGACCTCCACTTGCCATTGGGTGAATGCCAGTGTTAATGTAAATTTTCATCAGCTAACCATGGACGTGGAAACCTAAAGTCGTGCCGAAGGACAGACCTGCCTCAGGCATGGGTTTCCGCTACAGCTGGCATGTATAACTTGACGGTTAGAAGTATTGTGGATTTTTACGTAGGGTTCGTTCCCTGAACGAACCAACTTATAAGGCTGTTCGCCCACCATAAAGATAGGTGGACAGGGAAAACAGCCCTTATAAATCATATAAATAATGATGAATAATAAATTTCAACAAATGATTGAGACAAAACCTGGAAATTATGAGAAGCGACCAGAAATTACGCATAATACAACACATGTTGAATATTTTGAAGAGTTGATGTTTGACCGTGTAAATATGTGTCCATTACCGAAGATTGAGAGTCTTAATACTGCGATCAGGTTTGACATAGTGGGGCATAATGCCGGAAGCTGGACAATCATTGTGGAAGATGGGTTACTGAAGGGCATATTAAGAAATTACCTAACCCCATGTTCTCCTGTAGAAACGAAATATGAGTTTAAGGGATACCACAAGGACAATGCAGGATTACTGTCTGAAGAAGTTACATCCCTGCCTGTGCCTTCACGGCAGACAGGAAAGCCCATATGCATTTTCCGACTGGATGGCCATACATTTATGTCTATTGTACGACGTGAGATTACACCACAACAGGCATTTTTTAAGAAAGAGGTTCAAATTGAGGGTGACATAACACTCGCCCTTAAGATGAACGTATTAGTTAACTATTTGTAGAGACTTAATTTTGTCTGAAACAGTATTAAACGGAATAAGAGCTTACTATGAAGAGTCGGGGAAGGGAGAATCAATATGTTTACTCCATGGTTTTTCAGCATCATCTTACACATGGAGAAAGGTTGTTCCTATACTATCAGAGAATTTCCATGTATATGCATTGGATTTGAAAGGTTTTGGAAAGTCTGATAAACCTGATGATAGTGATTATTCTATCTGGACATTTGTAGATTGGGTGAAAGAGTTTTTTGAAAAGTTCGGAATCGTACATACTAACCTGGTTGGGCATTCATTAGGTGGCAGGATTGGTTTGTTAATGGCAGCATCTTGTCCTGAAAAGATAAAAAACCTTATCCTTATAAATCCTGCTGCATATAGGGTTAAGAAACAGCCATTTTTTATTAAATTTTCAAGAAATCAATTTATTAGCAAATTCGTAATGAGGGGAATGTTTGCAAGGTATTATGTGAAGAAGGCATTAAAAAAAGCATATTTTGACCACTCTTTAATTACTGAAGAAGTGGTTGATAATTATCTTGAGCCTTTGCGTTCTCCTGCAGGGAGAAGAGGAATAACTTCTGTAGCCAGAGCTATATATAATGAAAATACGGATAACACTATATTACTTTATAAGGAGGTTATTTGTCCTGTATTACTGATATGGGGAGAAAATGATGAAATATTCTCCATCGGAATATTAAACAAATTAAAAAATGAAATTCGTAATATAGAAGTTAATATCATTCCTGAATGTGGACATGTCCCTCAGGAAGAAAAACCAAAAATTGTTTGCGAATTAATAACTAAATATATATGGAGCGAATTGCCGGCATAATACTGAAATACCGTATATTATTTTTTATCTTGATTGGACTTTTAACGGGATTCTTTGGATATTTTGCAAGACAGACAAGTACTGACAACTCTATTGAAGTGTGGCTGAATGAACGAGATCCAAAACTTGATTATTATCATAATTTCATAGATAAGTTTGGAGATGAGGAGTTTCTCATAATAGCCGTCAACGATGCAAGTATCTTTAGTAGCGAAGGAATTAAATTAATTGACAGTATAGCTAAAAGACTTGAGAAGCTTGAAGGAGTTAAAAATGTAACTTCACTAGCGAGTGTCTTTAAAGATAAATTATCGTCTCCATACTTCAAAGATATTTTAAAGAAAAGTCATGGGAAGAAGGTTATTGATGTCTTTAAAGAAGAGGTTATGTCTGACCATATGTATTTAGACAATGTAATATCAGGAGATGGAAAAACTACAGCAATCATAGCCACAGTCGAAAAAGGTTCTCCAAAATCAAGAATGAAGCTGGTAAATGAATCCAGGAATATAATAAGTAATTCTTACCAAAATGAATTTACTACATTGGTAGATGGGTACTCAGAAACGGATAGAGGAAACGTACCAATCCCCCCTCACCCCCCTTTATTAAAGGGGGGTGGGGGGGGATTAAAGGTCTTACCAAAGGACTTTTATCTGGCAGGACCTTCTATCGTAAACACAGAATTGGATCGTATGTCACAGAGGGATATCAGGACTTTTATGCCTATTATGTTTGCAGTAGCACTTATCATTCTAGTAATCTTATTTAGAAATATTTCCGGAGTATTAATCCCAGTTTTAACGATTAGTATAAATACCATCTGGGCTGTTGGCTTATTTGTGATCTTTCATAATAAAATGAACATGGTATCTGGAATGCTTATGCCGCTCGTATTCATAATCTCTTTGGCCACAACAGTACATATTCTCAACAGATTTTATCAAGAAACCACGATATCAAAAAACCGGCAGAAAAACGTGCTGGAAACCGTAAAGCATATAGGCATCCCCTGTTTCCTGGCATGCACAACCACATCAATTGGTTTTCTTTCTCTGATGGTAAGTGATGTTACTCCTGTAAAGAATACGGGTATCTTTATAGCAGCGGGAATAATGATGTCCTTTTTTGTTTGTATAACGTTGGTTCCCGGCATCCTTTCTCTCTTTCCGGTATCGAGAAGCAGCCCTTCCGGGAATGCGACAAGGGATGAGAAGTTAAAAAATTCAGAAATTCACGATATGTCCACATTTGTTGGTAATTTTGTTAATAAGAATACCTTTTGGATATTCACTGTTAGCGTAATTTTTGTTGGTTTTGCAATTTATGGAATAACAAGGATTAAGGTAGAGTCAAACATCTTCGAGTCATTTCCTGAAAATAGTGAGATATCAAGATCAACATCATATATTGAAAGCAATTTGATGGGCCTTCTTCCCATAGAGATCGCTATTAATGCTGTGAATACAGGAGGTATTTTTCAACCGGAAGTTCTTGATAAGATGGAAAAACTGCAGAATTTCTTAAAAAAAATCCCTGAGGTCACAACAAGTATGTCTGTGGTTGATTATGTAAGGAAACTTAACAAGTTGCTAAGCAAAGATAAGTCAGATAATCAAGTAACAACCCGGCAGAAGGCAATTGATTATGTGAAACTGGCTTCACTTCACGGAGATAGCATAGTCGAAAGCCTTTATACAAAGGATAGCAATGAGGGTCGCGTCTCCGTGAGGATGAAAAACGTTGGATCATCCAGATATCAGGAGATTGTTAAAAGTATTGAACAGTTTATAAAATTTAATTTCCCTTTGAGTATTGGCTGCACTATTACGGGTATAGTCCCCCTCCTTATGGACATGCAGGGGTATTTAATTGAAAGTCAGATAAAGACATTTACGCTTGCATTTATACTTATTTTTATTTGCATTACGCTGTTATTGAAGTCACTACGGATAGGCATGATTAGTATGATACCTAACCTCACTCCGATTGCTGTTACTTTGGGGGTTATGGGATATCTGGATATACGCCTGGACGTCGCAACAATTATGATTGCCAGTGTAGCTATAGGAATATCTGTGGATGATTCAATCCATTTTTTATACCGCTTCAAGAAGGAATATCAAGAAAACAAAAATTATTGCGTTTCAATACAACGTACGCTATCTGGCGTGGGTAGAGCATTAGTTTTTACGACTGTTGTAGCCACTTGTGGATTTCTTATATTTTGTTTATCGAGCTTTAAGCCCATTCAATATTTTGGATTGTTGACAGGTGTGACAATGGCCAGTGCATTATTGGCAGACATATTTTTATTACCTTCATGTATTTTACTTTTTAAACCCAAATTTTAGTAGAAGATCATGCCCTTTTCAGGGCATCACGAAGGGTGAAACCTGTCCTGACGATAAGTCAGGATTGGATTCCTCACGAAAGGCCCGCCTGCCATCTGTCGGGCAGGGAGGCAGCCTTGCTTTCGCAAGGAATCCGAGCCTATTTTTGAATTAAAGGATTTGCTCACCGTACTATGCGGTGAACTTTTACAAATAATGTTGAATCTAGAAATGGTTAATTTGCCTTCCTTCCAGGATACAAAATGGTTTGTTTTGTCACCTGATGAATGGTTACCGGTGGTTATATCAATACACTTTGATCCTTATCATGGTACTCGATACTGGCTTAACAAAGAGAAGGAGTTGGGAATTGATGCGAGAAAAGAGATAAAAACGCTGGACGATTTAAAGATTCTAGGGCCAATGTGTGAAGATGATTTGAGAAGATATCCAATTGAACATTTCATTCCAAAGGCCTTTTTAAACGGGAAGAAATATTTTATCCTGGGCGAAACCGCAGGTACTACAGGTAGGCCTAAAGTAACTGCCTATAGAAGGGATGAATTCCATGCAACATTTGTTGACTGGTTTGGTTATATAGCTGAAAGGCGAGGATTTCCTACTGGTGGTAACTGGTTATGGATCGGACCAAGTGGTCCACACATAATAGGTAAGGCAGTGGGGCCAGTTGCCAATAGGATGAGGAGTATGGACCCTTTTTCTATAGATTTTGACCCACGCTGGGCAAAAAAATTGAAGCCGGAGACGATAGGAAGCAAGCGTTATCTGGAGCACATACTGGAACAGGCATTGGACATAATAGAGACGCAGGAAATTGATGTGTTGTACACAACACCTCCTGTTCTTGAGGCATTGGCTACAAGGATGGATGTTGATAAGAGAATGGCAGTCAAAGGGGTCCATTACGGTGGCGTATCAATAGGAAAAGATGCGTATAAAAGATTTAAGAAAGAGTATTTTCCAGAGGCAGTTCACATATCCGGATACGGTAATACACTTTTTGGCCTATGTCTCGAGATAGAAGAATCACCAACGTATGACCTTGAGTACTACCCCTCTGGACCAAGGATGGTAGTGCAAATAGTCTCAACGGCAAATGGGAACAAGCCAAGCTATGAACGCCTATCGGAGATAGTTGACTATGGCGAGGAAGGGCAGGTAGTCTTTCACAGGCTTGATGAAAGCTTCCTTATACCAAACATGTTTGAGCGTGATAAGGCTGTTCGCATATGCCCAACTCCTACGGCAACAGAGTACGGTATTAGGCAGGATGGTGTAAGAAACCCTACGTTACTAGAAAGCAATGAAAAAGTGGTTAAGACAGGGTTATATTAAAGCAAATTTCAATGTAAAAATCCCCCTTAGTCCCCCTTTCAAATCCCCCTCTTTCCCCCTTTTCTAAAGAGGGATATGGGGGATTCAGGGAGGGATTTGTTAATTTTTTAGAAAGGTACATATATGAAACTTACAGAAGCTAAAACAGAACTACTTGCTCCTGCTGGTAAATGGGGGGCCCTGGAGGTCGTAATAGAAGCCGGAGCAGATGCTGTCTATCTTGCAGGAAAACACTTTAATATGCGTATGCATAGATCTGATTTCAACTTCACGAATGAGCAGTTAGCTCGTGCAGTAGAGTATGCCCACCAACGTGGTGTGAAGATTTACGTAACAGTAAATAATTTACTTGGTGATAACGAAACAGGAAAGCTTCGGGAATACCTTATATACCTTCAGGAAATTAATGTAGATGCAATAATAATTCAAGACCTGGGGGTTATTTATCTTGTCAGGGAACTGGAGATGGATATAACCATGCACGCAAGCACTATGATGAACGTACATAGTACAGAGATAGCAGTTGAGTTGAAGATGCTTGGCGTATCTAGAATAATTACGTCCCGTGATATTACACTCTCTCAGGTGAAAGAGATAGGTGAAAAGAGTGGAATAGAAATGGAATACTTCGTTCATGGTGATATGTGCGTCAGCCAGAGTGGCCAGTGTTACTCTAGTGGTATTCTGTTCGGTAAGAGTGCGAATCGTGGCGAATGCATGAAGCCATGCAGATGGAAGTATTCCATTGTAGAAAGCAAATCTGGACAGGCAATTGGAGATTTACCAGAGGGTTACCTGCTTGCTATGAAAGACTTGTGCTTGTACCAGCATATACCAGAACTAATTCAGGCGGGGATATGTTCTTTTAAGATAGAAGGAAGGATGCGACATGAAAAATTTCTTAAGCCTATTGTCGAATTATATCGTAAAGCTATTAATGAATATCTGGATTCGCCATTCACGTACCGGGCCAGGATAGAAGATTTTGAGAATATGTACAAAGACAGAGTCAGAGAATTTACGACTTCAATGGCTTTTTCTCATGCAACTTCCGGTACGTTTGATTATACAGGTATTAGAGAACCTCTTTTCTTGAGTCGTGGATCAAAAGAAGAAAATCTAACAACCGAAGATCTAAACTATAACCCATTTGAGATATCCAATGGCAATAAAAATAGTGAGAAGTTCCTTGCAGTTAAGGTGTCTACAATGAATGCAGTAAGGAAATCATTGGCTGCAGGTGCAGACTACATATATTTAAGTGGGGAGGTGTCGCCTACCCGGGGAGAAGGATGGAATAATAAGCTTCTGGGGGAGACGTCTGAGATTGTTCACGATGCAGGGAAGAAGATTGTATGGGGGACACCTCGTATATGCACACCCCGTGAATTATCAGAGGTTGAATGGCTCTTTGAAAAGGCTGCGAAAGTTGATATTGATGGTGTACTTGTTCATAATATGGGTTCGCTACAACTTGCTAAACAGTTTGGCCTAAACATAATTGCTGACTTCTCATTTAACGTCTTAAACACAAATTCCATTAAGATACTGGAGGAATTAGGCGCAAGTCGAATAACCACGTCTCTCGAATCGTCATTTAATGACCTTAACCTGCTTGCAGGGAATTCAACTATTCCTGTAGAGTGTATAGTGCATGGCTCGCTTCCCGGCATGCTGCTTGAACATTGTTTGCCCGCAATGCTGGTTACAAAGTCTAACGCTAAAGGGATTTGCAGGTTGCCATGCCGATATATCAACTATGCACTTAAAGATGAAAAAGGAGAGATAAGACCTATAGAAGTGGATCAATATTGCCGTAATCACATAATGTTTGCCACAGATTTGTGTGTACTGCCTTACCTTAATTCTTTCTTGATGACAGGTGTTGAGGTTTTTCGAATTGAAGCACAGTATTATGAAGATGACCTGGTAGAAACAGTGGTGAAACTGTATCGAAAACGCATGGATTTATTAATGGACAATCCTAATGCCTTTTATCCTTTACCAGACTCAGAATGGCACAGTTTAGTCGAAAAAAGTCCTCGAGGATTTAGCTTATGCGCATATTCTCAAGATGTTACCCATTCAAGAAGTACCCTGGAGGTAATGAAGACTGCAATATGATAAAGGAGGGATAAAGGGGACAGGCTACTTTTTTGCCTAATATTTTTTATCCCTTGCTTTCCCGTGGTCAGTTAAAAGATTTCAATCCATGCAGGATAACACTTTTATAAAAAAAAGTATCCTGTCCTCTTTATTTGTAAGAGGTATAAAAATGACAATACTTAAGAAATCATGTATTTCGTTATTTCTCTTCCTGAATCTTTCTTTTATTGCAATTACGTCCGAGGGAAAGAACGACGAATTTGAACAGGCAAAACAACATCTTAAAGACGGAATCCGTACGTATGATGAAGAATTATTGCAAGATGCAAAAGAGGTTTTTATTCAACTTGCTAACAAAAATCCTTCTGATTATGTTTACCCTTATTATGCTGCATTGACATATCTTAGTCTTTGTGATTTGAAAAACTTTGAAATGGTGAAAAGTTCAATAAGGGCAAAAAAGAAAGCCTTAAAGAAAGAAAGGATTGCTCTAGCAGGGGAGGGTATAGTATACGTAGATAAATCAATTAAATTGAATGATAATTACTCTGAATCACATAGGGTTAAGGGTGCACTAATCTCTAACAGGATATCCGGTATGATTTCAGGTATACATTATGGCAATATGGCTGAAGACGAAATAAACATAGCATTAAAAATTGAACCAAACAATGCATTAGCAAAAATAGAAGTAGCTAGAGAATATATTAACAAACCTGGTCTTCTTGGAGGAAATGTTAAAAAAGGAATAGAAATCCTGGAAAAGATTTTAAAGGACAACCCTGAAATAGAAAAAGGATATGTAAGTTTGGGCATTGCTTATAAAGAGATTGGTGAAAAAGAAAAAGCCATGAATACATTCAAACGTGTATTGGAAATAAATCCTGATAACTTAGAAGCCAAGTTTTTTCTTGATCAACTTATGTTGTTGCAATAACCACCTAGTACAATGTTTCATAAAAAAGTAATCATTTTATTCTGTCATTGCGATGAGCGGTAGAGACGAAGCAGTCTTTTGGTATGTAACAACTTAGAGATTGCTTCGCTATCGCTCGCAATGACAATCTTATGTATACTTTTTAGTGAATCGGCCTACTAGTTCCCAAGCTCCAGCGTGGGGACGAGAATAGTATAGAAATTACCATTTTAGCCTTTTATTCTAAGTGCCTCAAACCTGCCCGTCCGAACGGTATGACCGGGCGGGAAGGTTTGAGTTACATATCGTTTAGTAGGGGTTTAAGATCTTAAACCCCTACCAACAGGTTAGTGTATGTAACACATGGCTTCCTGCCCGAATAGGTACAGGCGGGTAGCCTTGATTAGCATATCCTTCCTTTCGGAAGGAATCCAGTACTGGACTCCTCCAGAAATGGAGGATTTTACTGTGATGGAAAACTTAATCATGAAAAACAAAGAATCTTATATTGGTCCTGAAGAGATTATTAAAAAGAAGAATGAATTTCTCATCCCTTGTGTTTACCACTTTTATAATGAGCCTATGCAGATCGTAAGGGGAGAAGGCCAGTATCTCTTCGACCATTGCGAAAAGCGATATTTGGATTTTTATGGTGGTGTCTCGGTATTAAGTGCAGGGCACTGCCACCCGGAGATTGTAGAAAAGATTTCTGAGCAAGTAAAGGCATTACAGCACACAACAACTATATATTTAACACAACCGATTGTTGACCTTGCCGAGAGGCTTGCACAAATTACCCCGGGAAGTCTAAGAAGAAGTTTTTTCTGTGCCAGTGGATCTGAGGCTAACGAAGGTGCGTTACTGCTTTCTCAGCTTTATACAGGAAGGCATGAATTTCTGTCCCTTTACAATAGTTTGCATGGCAGAACAAAATTAACAATGAGTGTAACAGGATTGAAATTCTGGCGTACTGATTCTAATCCTGTTGGAGGTATCAGTTTTGTACCTAGTGCTTATTGCTACCGTTGTATTTTCAATCTCAAGTATCCTGATTGCAATATCGAATGTGCAAGACAAATAGAAAATGTTATAGAAAAGTCTACATCAGGAGATGTTGCTGCATTGATTGTTGAACCTATTCAGGGTAATGGCGGTATCATTACACCACCGGATGAATACTTTACGATAGTAAGAGAAATCTTAAACAAACATGGCATCTTGTTTATTGCAGATGAGGTACAGACAGGATTTGGGCGAACAGGAAGGATGTTTGCCATTGAACACTCAGACATTGAACCAGACATTATGGCCTTCGCCAAGGCCATTGCTAATGGGACTCCTGTCGGTGGTTTTATAACCAATGACAAAATCGCTTCATCTTATAAAAGACCGGGCGCTTCCACATTTGGGGGAAATCCTGTCACATGTGTGGCAGCTATGGCCACTCTGGATGTGATAGATAAGTATAACTTGATTAAGAATGCAGAAACGATGGGGAAATATCTTAAGGATAAGTTGAGATCACTTCAAGACAGGCATGCATTGATTGGGGATGTGAGAGGAAAGGGATTAATGCTGGGAGTTGAACTCGTTAATCAGGATAAGGAACCTGCCACAAAAGAGACTGACACAATCCTTGAATATATGAAAGATAGGGGGGTGCTCATAGGGAAAACTGGAGCAGGTCGCAATGTCTTGACATTCCAACCCCCACTAATAATCACTAAGGATAACATTGACGAAGTAATTGATGTACTTGACTGGGCATTGTCTTATGTGGAGAAATATGAAGTGTGCCCTTAATAGATGCACAATACATTGCTGGTTAATTCCGTGTAGAAACAAAACTGTTTAGGCGACAGATCAGGCTTAGCAACCGAAGGGAGTCAATTTATAGATGAAGGTTTTACTTATTTCTACTAATAAAGAGATTTTTCCGCTACCAGTTGCACCGATAGGAATAACCTGTCTGGCTGCAACACTTAGAAAAGAAGGTTATATCGTAAAGACTCTTGACCTTTGTTTCCTTAAACACATCAAAAAAAAGTTGGCAGGATGCATTAAGAGTTTTAATCCCGACATCATTGGTATTTCCGTAAGAAATCTTGATAACTCTACATTTATAGGTGCTAAGAGCTATCTTCAGGATACAAAAGGCATAGTCGACTATATAAAAAGAAATTCTAAAGCCCTTATAGTTGTTGGTGGGACAGGTTTCTCCAGTTGCCCTTCGCCCATGTTAAAATATTTAGGACTTTGTTATGGAATTATAGGAGAAGGTGAAGAACCCTTTTTGAAACTGGTACAATGTGTAGAAAAAAAATGTGACATTGGCTTAATACCAGGCATAGTTTACTCAAAAGGAGAGAAAATTGTTATAAATAAAAAACCGGATTTCAGTCATCTGGATAATTTACCCAAACCAGCATGGGACTTAATAATGTGTGACAAATACATGAGATATGGCGGCTATGGAGCTATTCAAACCAAGCGAGGCTGCAAGTTTGATTGCATCTATTGCAGTTATCCTGTATTAGAAGGTGACAGTTACCGTTATCGCTCACCTCAAGCAATAGTGGACGGGATGCAGGAAATGAAGGAAAAAGGCGGGATAAGATACTTCTATTTTGTGGATAGTGTTTTTTCCTTCCCGGAACGTCATGCTCGTATGGTCTGCGAGGAAATTATCAGGAGAAATTTAAATATAGGGTGGTTGGCTATGACAAATCCTCGCAGTATAAATGTAAAATTGGTGGAATTAATGAAGCAGTCCGGGTGTATTGGAGTAGAAGTTGGTATAGATTCTGGCTCTAAGGATATGCTTGAAAGATTGCAGAAAAGATTTACAAAAGAAGACATAGCTCATACAGCCCGGTTATACACTCAGGCCAAAATCCCATTTTCTTTCTATCTTTTACTTGGCGGACCGGGAGAGTCTCCAGATACTATACAAGAAACCGTTAATTTCCTTAAGGAAATAGATCAACCTAATCAGGTGCTATTAAACTTCGGGATTAGAGTTTACGCCGGCACCCAACTTGAAACGATAGCACGTGCCGAAGGTATTTTAAAAAAGGATGAAGATCTTCTAGCGCCTAAACATTATTTATCAAAAGAATTAGGCATATCTTTTCTGGAAAAATTGGATGAATATTGTTCTACACAATATCATTGGAGTAATGCGACAGATTGGAACTCGCCCACTACTATATTGCTTCAAAAGATGGGCCAGAGATTTCAAATTCGTCCGTTGTGGAAGAATGCATATATTATGGGACTAACAAGAAAATTGAAGAGATTTTGTTTGCGATGAAATATACTCTATGAAATTGATAAAGAATATAAAAAACAAGATGATAGATTGGTTTGAAGAACGATTCCAGCTAAGAGAAATTATTGAAAAGAACTTAACGAAGAAAAAAATACCAAAAGATATTAGCTGGTTTCGCTGTATGGGTGGGTTTGCGTTAATTGCGTTTTTGATACAAATTGGTACGGGAATATTCTTAGTATTTTATTACGTGCCCTCTGCCAGTAATGCGTTTAATAGTGTTCAATACATAAGACATGCGGTTTCCTACGGATGGTTAATACAAAAGCTCCATGCTGTCGCTCCATATTTTATGGTGGTCACATTATTCGTACATATGTTTAGGATATTGTTTAAGGGTCTTTATCAAAATCCAAGAGAACTTCACTGGGTGACAGGCGCCTCATTGCTGGTACTAACGTTGATTATCTGTTATACAGGTACTTATCTTCCTGCTAACAGCCTGTCATATTGGGGCGTTAGTACTGTTGGTAGTGAGGTTGGAATGCCAACCATGGTGACTGATCATGTTGTGGGGACTTACCAGGATGTCCACCTTGTCGGATCTGCCGAAAGTATGGAAGGAACTATGACTAGTCATGGTTTTGCATTGTTATATGCATTGCATATCATATGTATCCCACTAATGATGTGTATTCTCATGGGATTTCACTTCCTGATGATACGCAGAACAGGTGTTTCAGAACCACTTTAATTAAATTATTAGGATTTCTATTTTGGATACAGAGTTATTGTACAGATTTAGTTTTCTAGTTTCGTGTTACGGTAAACGATGGATGAAGGACGATTGTCTCGTCTTTCGTCTATCTTCCTTCGTAACTCGTAACATTTAACCATCTGCTAAAATCAGCGCCTTATTTAATTAACCATGGTGGACTACAGTAAAGGTAGAAGTGAAGAAGAACTGGAACCGTTCTTTCCAAATGAGATACTCAGGCACACTTTATTAACGTTTCTCTTTATAAGTGCTGTTATGCTTGGGGTATTGTTTCTTCCCGAATCCTTTCAGAAATTAACTGATGAGTATGCTTCATTTCAAACCAAACCCCCGTGGTATCTACTCCCATTTTACCAATTATTAAATTTGATAAAGAGTAAGGCTGTGTATATATCCATTCTAACAGTAATTGCAATAACATTTATCAGCGTCCCTTTTCTGGATAGAAGTTCAGAAAGGAGTTTATGGAAGAAGCCAATCTTTTTATCCATCGTCATTATTAATCTATTAATGATATTTGCATTGGGTGTAATTAAGTATTTTCAATAACAATGATTAATAAGCTTTTAAGTGTAATATTATGTCTGATCGCCATTGTCTTATTGTTGGCGGGTTGTGAATTGTCTGAGAAGATTGCAAAGAAGATGAATTTGGAACCTGAACTTGTCAAAAGAGGTGAGGATTCTCCTGGTTCGAAGAAATGTGGGGATTGCCATGTCGACATTTACAATGAGTGGGCAAATTCATTGCATGCCAAGAGTTATGCCAGTGAAGAATTCAGGATTTCCACCAACGATTACGAATTCGAGTTCTGCCTCGGTTGTCATGTACCGGAGACAATATTTACCCCTAATGTGACAAATGCTTCACAGACGGAGTTTGTAGAGGAAGAAATAAAACCAAGGACGTATAATCTGGAGGATGGTATTGATTGTCAGAGTTGCCATCTTACTGTGGATTGCACGCTTGCAGGACCCCATTCAGGGATGGGACCGCATCCTATGGAAAAGAAAGAAGACTTTTATCGGAGGAGCAACCTTTGTGGCAGGTGTCATGTCGAAACATTCAAAGAGTATTTAATGAATACTGATGATAACCATAAAGAAACGTGTCAGGACTGCCATATGCCTGCTGTCAAGCGTAAGTTAATACAGGATGAGCCGTGGGAAAGACTGCATAGACGGAAGGAAGGCAAGGCACATACATTTTCCAGTTTAAGTGCCTTAAAAAAAGGTGATGATTTCATATTATTGTCATTTACTGAATTAAGCAACGAAAATAATCAAGTAAAGGGTGTTCTGAAAATCCAGAATAATATGCCTAATCACTCGATTCCTACCGGGAGCTATGGATATAGAGAGGTTCTTTTATTGATAAACCTTAAAAATAGTCTTGGGGAAACAATCAAATCTAAACACGAAAGTATATTTGTTGAAATGGATACACAATTAGAACCAATGGAAAAGAGAAAATACCCATTTACGTTTAATATAGATGGCATAAACACAGTAGCGAAAGAATTGGAGGCAATCCTTTTTAGAACTGACTTCAATAGAACTAACAAAACATTGCTGGCAAAGGTTGAGTTAGAGCTGGATTCGTCGCATGGTTCGCAGTAGTAGGGGCGTATTGCTATACGCCCCCACGTGATAAACATATATTATGCTGGAGAATATTAGTGGTAGGGTGGGCCACAGTGAAATACCTGTCTGCCGGACAGACAGGGATGAATCATTTCACCCTGAAGGAATAGACTTCGTATTCCATTAGGCATGCGTGGTGAACAGTGGGCAATAGGCAAGAAGTAGCGGAAGCCTTTAGGCTTCCAAAGAAAGCGGATTAGCAGTGGTAGGGTGGGGCACCAGCCCGATACTCATTCTGGCGGGTTGCCCACCACCATTGGGTTTAGCCTTTTAATTCAGTGTAATTCTGTGAGTATTCGTGGTAAAAGCATATTATGCAAGAGAGTCTTAAAAAAAGAGATAGAGGCGTAGTCGTCAAATTGTCGATTATAACAATTCTGGCTTTTATATGTTGTATTACGTTAATTATGGTAGCGGCAGAAAGACCGGAATCACCTGAGTTCTGCGCAAGATGTCATAGTATGGAATCATCCTACAATACATGGAAAGAAACAGTTGCCTGTAATACAGGCTGTCTGAACTGCCATACACATGACAACAATGGCAGGACTTTATCCGTTGAAATTAAAGATAGCAATTGTACGAGCATAGAGTGCCATCCTATAGAAAAACTTGTGTCTGAAGCCTCGAAACATAAAGAAACGATCTCTTTTAAACATGAAACACACATAAAAGAATATGCTACGAATCTTAGAATGCAGTGTACAGGCTGCCATACCTATCCTGGCAAGGGAAGAAAAGAAGTGAAACATTTCAGTATAGATGAAAACGCATGTTATGTCTGCCACTTTACAAACTGTAATACCCCTTTACCCCTTAAAATCCAGGAAGCTCCGGACTTCAGACGGGAGATGAGCAGTAATGTAAAAAATAAAATAGAAATAAGCTCTATCCCTCAGGGCAAGGATATACGGGGTTTACTTACCGGAAATGATAAGAAAAATATTGATGATTGCTCTTTGTGTCACAAGGACATAAAGATAAAGATTATGATTTATAAGAAGGAGTTTGATCATTTGAAATTTGAGAAAGAACTAAAAGTGGAATGTACAAATTGTCATTTTGAGACTGTACACAAAAATAAAGGTGTTGACGAAAAGAGTTGTTATTATTGCCATACAAAAGTCCCGAAGGAATATACAGGTGCAGACAGGATGCATAATGACCATGTAAAAGAGCATAAGGTCCCATGCTCTCCATGTCATAATGAAATTCAGCACAAATGGGACGATGAATATGTTCGTTTTGTTTTACCGAAAAGGGGAGTTGATATACAAAATAAATATCTTATGAAGATTGCAAATATAGGTAAAGGTACAAATCTGAATGATCTTCCTGTTAGTCCAAAAGGTGGTAAAAATGTTTTAAATGATGAACCATACATATTCCAGAAAAGAGTGTACAAAGGTATTTATGGCAGGGGAGTTGAAGAAAGTCCTGATCCTATGTACCTTGCAACCGTAAACTGCACTGCATGCCATAAGGACAAAGATCTTAGTGTGGATCCAATGGTATGTAACACCTGCCACGAGAAGGGATTTGAGAAAACAATGGCAGAACAAAAAGATTACACTACAAGGATGTTAAATGTGTTATCGGGTTTGCTTTCGGAATCACAGAAACAAGGGGTACCAAAATATCTGATTGATGAGGCGAGGTATAATTACGACTTGATCGTAAGCGACGGGAGCCTTGGTGTACATAATATTAAATATGTTAAAGACTTGATTACTCACAGCATACAACAACTACAGCTCGTTCCCAAGCTCCAGCTTGAGAACGAGGTTAATTAATCATATGGATTCAAGACTTCAGTCTTTTATTTAAACCTAAACTGAGCGATTATATATTGTATATTACTGTAGCGGATGGCTTTAGCCTTCCATTATATTATAGCCAATCATAGGATGGAAACCTGCCCGCCAAACAAGAGGCTGTGTCACAATTGTCATCCCGCCCCCACAGCTTGCTCGCCCTGTAGGCTACCAGAAGTAGGCCCCTTTAGGGGGAACGCCGTACGGGGCTAGCAGTGGGGGCGGGATCTCTTAGGTTGCTAAGTTATTGAAATCATTAGATTCTGAAACAAGTTCA
>JBHHYH010000033.1:0-33798 GCA_046757465.1 Candidatus Scalinduaceae bacterium
GTATCAAATTAGCCCAATATTATTTAAAAGGAATGCTGACTCCTGTCCATATTCCCGATGAAGAAGATGAAAGGGTTCGTGATTTAATTCGATCGAGAAAATTATTAGTTGATCAAGTAAAAAAAATAAAAACACATATCATTAGCCTCTGCAAAAGAATGGGCTTTGACTATCGAAAACATAGAGGGATCTCCAATGCCGCTTACTGGACCCAAATTCATTATAAGTGGTTAGAAAAGGAAATTAACCAACTTCCTGAGAATTCCCCCTTACGGCTGAATCTTTCCAGCTTACTGAGTACTTGTAATAATATAAAAACCTTTATTTCCTCTTATGACGAGCAAATAAACTCAATCGCTGAACTCCCTAAGTATAAGAACAAAGTAAAAGCATTGAATTGCTTCCGGGGCCTAAAGACCCTCTCCTCATTGACTCTCACCACTGAACTGGGAGATATAAGGCGTTTTCCTCACCCTTCAAAGGTGACTGCCTATTCAGGACTCTCCATTAGAGAATACAGCTCAGGAGGAAAAGAACTCCGTTTTGGAATTACAAAGCAGGGAAACCATATCCTGAGAACCCTGTACGGCGTTCTAGCCTACAGGGTTGTTGAAGCATGCCAGTTTGCCTTCAAACCTCCTAAAGTCAGTACAAATCTTAAAGAAAGAAGAATAGGGGCTGATCCTGAATATATTAATATTGCTGATCGCTGCATGCATCGCACCGTAGCGGCACGCTGGCTTAGTAAAAAATCTATTCGAATGTTTATGAATAGAAAACATAGAAATAAAATAAAGGTTGCCTGTGCTAGAGAAATGCTCTGCTTTGTCTGGGAAGCATTGCACCGTAGCGGCACACTGCATAAAGCCGCTTAATAAACACAGCCATATAAACTAATTTATTAAAGGACAAGGTTAAATTTAATAGAAAATTATTCAGCAATAAGATCTTGCATGAGATAGCCCACGAGTCATTCTTAGGTTAATATACCTGGGTTCAGGTTGTGGTATTCTCATCGAACACCGTCTTAATGCGGTAGTCAGCCCGCGAATATGAGATTGATTGTACCAGATTCTCATTGCATTAAATAATTTTCTATTAGGGCCTCTTTAACCTTGACAGACTGTCATCCATATGAGAATGACGTATTATGTGTTTTCTCTATTATGACACAGCCTCTTGTTTGGCGGGCAGGTTTCCATTACCATGTATAAATGGAAGGCTACCCGCCCGTACCGAACGGGTAACTTCGGGCGGGAAGCCATTCCGCTACAGTTTGCTGGTATACACTGAATTTATGAAAAAATTCTTAATTCAATGACATTACCCATCAAGGGGGAGGGTTTTAGGAATCCTCTCCTATCACTGGTGAGATTAATATCGAAATATTCTTCCCATCCCCTCGTGGGAGGGGTTAGGGGAGGGGCAGAACTATTACCTTTTAACCAATGTAACTACCGAAATATTAACCCAATAAGTTAGATTCTTCATTCCGCTTCGCTACGTTCAGAATGACATTTTCAGCATGTCATTCTGAGGGAGGAACGACCGAAGAATCTTAACTTTGAAATTCCTCATACGATAATATATTAACTTATTAACAGTTCTTTGCTTTGAAATAAGCTCTTTTTTTGATAGAAGTTAAAATTATTATTAGAAAAATAGTGTCCACAGATTTTGCAGGGGAGGCATAAAATGAAACGATATATCAATAAAACTATAATACTGCCGGTTATACTGCTTGCCGGGTTTTCGGGTTTGGCAAAAGCACAGGATAAAATGCAGGCGATCAACCTGGAAACCGTACTGAAATTAGGCGGGGCCAATAACCTGACTATACAGGAGTATAAGCAACGGCAGAAACTCGCATTAGCCAACCTTGCCAAAGCAAATGAGTGGTGGCTGCCGGATATTTTTACAGGCACAATCATTCACCAGCTGTGGGGAAATGCCATGAACACTGATGGCAGAATTTTCACAAGTCTCAATCGTCAGAGTTTCTGGGGAGGTACAGGTTTAAGCGCTACCTTGGATTTTGGTGATGGAATTTTCAAAGCCAACGCTGCCAAACTCAAAGCTAAGGCATCGGCGTACCAGACACAGGCGGAAAAGAACAAAGCTCTGCTGAAAATCATAGAGACCTACTATGACTTTTTGGAAGTACAGCTTAATTACGAAGCCTATGAGCAACTGGTAGCGGAAGCGGATGACCTTGCTAGCCAGATAGCTATTCAGGTGGAGGCTGGATTGCGTTTTGAATCGGAACTATTATTGGCAAAAAGCAATTCCAATCACGTGAGAGTGGAAATGCTGAATGCCAGGACTCAATACTATAGCATGTCAGCAACGTTGGTAAAATTGCTGAATCTGGATCCTTTCATGAAGCTGGTTGGGACAGAAACAGTTTTAGCTCCTATTGAATTGATAACAACTCAAAGTAAGGATGTTTCCTTCGATTCGGCATATCAAAGCAGGCCGGAGCTGAAAAGCATGGAACTGATGCTGCAATCGTTATATGAGGAGAAAAAAACGACTACAATTGGTCTATGGCTGCCTGAATTGTCAGTAAATACTAAAGGTTCTTATTTCGGAGATATATTAAATCCACTCGATCCGACCGCCGAAATCAATGGAGCGCTTCTCTGGAAAATTCCCTTGGGAAGGCTGACATTCGGCGGAGAATTAAAGCAACACAATGCCCGGATTGCTTTGCATAAAATTCAAATGGAGCAAACCAGGGCACAGGTGAATGAAGAAGTGATCAGTGCAAGAGAACAGATCTTAGCAGCCAAAGAACAAATTAAAGTTGCGCTGGAAGGAAGCCAACTGGGAGAACAAGCCTTAAAGCAAAGTATACAGAGGCAACAGTTCGGAACAGTTCGTCCCTTTGAAATCTTGCAAGCTATGGAAATCTATATCAAATCAAGGTTGGATCACCTGAAAGCGGTCTCAACCTATAACAAGGCGCAATACAAATTGCTTGTAGCAATGGGGAATGATTTGTAATCCGCTACAATGAAGCCAAGGTGGATTTTTTTCGATAAATGTGCAGAAAGTTTTTCCTATTCTATTGCAGGCTGTGTCGCAATAACAAAAATACATAATTTGTCATTCTGAATCCTGTGCTGAACTTATTTCAGTATTGATTCAGAATCTAATAATTTCAATAACATAGCAACATTAGAGATACCGACCCCACTGTGCTAGCCCCGTACGGCGTTCTAGCCTACAGGGCGAGCAAGCTGTGGGGGCGGTTTGACAATTACGACACAGCCTGTTGCCGAACAGTGGGTTATAGATGCCGAGGAATCTCTGAAGCTTAACGAGGCTCGATTGAAACTTGGCGTAGGATTGCCTCTCGAGGTACTTCAAGCAGAAAAGGCATTGATACAATCAAGAAAGGATTACGTTTCATCAATCATTGATTACAACAAGGCACAATACAAACTTTTCGTGAGCATTGGAAATAAACCTTAGCAAGCGTTTTGCAGCATGATGGGTAAAATTGAACTTAAACTAAAGAGTTTAATATTTCTATCCCACGATCCAAGGTCTCAAATGGTGCGGCGTAGGACAACCTGAAATGAGTGTTCTTTTCAGAGAATACACTGCCCGGAATGATTAACAAATCTCTCTTTATGGCTTCAGTAACGAATTCTTCATCAGTACCCCATGGTGTCTGAGGAAAGACATAGAAGGCGCCATCAGGTTTGGTTATCTTGTAACGTTCTTTAAGGCCATCACAAACGAAATCACGTTTCTTTTTGTAATCTTCTATATATTCATCCATATGAATATCCATGGCCTTGATTCCGGCTATCTGTGCAAATGAGGGGGCGCAGATATAGGTATATTGCTGAAGCTTCATCATTTCATTAATAATCTTTGCCGGACCAATTGCACTGCCTAATCGCCATCCGGTCATTGCGTATGACTTAGAAAAGCCGTTACAGGTCACTGTATTTTCATAGAATTTTCCAATACTTTGATATTCTATTTCATAAACGAACTTTTTATATATTTCATCTGAAATAATTATTAGGTCGTGTTTTTTCGCAATGTCGCAAATTTCTTTAAGGTGTTGTGGTTTACAAACTACACCTGTAGGATTGGATGGGCTGTTTATAATGATGATTTTAGTGTGCGGGCTTATGTGAGGTGAGATACGTTCTGGGGTAAGTTCAAAATCTGGATATGTGTCAATAAATTTTATCTTGCCACCGCATAAGTTTACAAGATGCTTAAATGACACAAAGTATGGGTCTGGTACAAGGACCTCATCTCCGGGGTTTATGAGAACCAAAAACGCAAGGGTTAAAGCGCCCGCAACCCCTGACGTTATCATTATGCTTTCGCCCTTGATACCACGTTCTTTTCTTGCTTTTTTCAGGATCTTCTCACTGAGTTCTGGAATACCCTGTGTTATTGTGTATCTATTAAAACCCCTTTCTATTGCCTGGATAGCTTCTTTTTTAACTTCTTCAGGAATATCAAAATCCGGTTGGCCGATGCTGAGGTTAACCGGATTATTAATTTTTTGTGCCAGATCGAAAACCTTCCTTATCCCGGATGCTTCAAACTCCCCCATTCGATCGGCAATCATCAGGGAGCCTTTTCCTTCTTTTCTTCACCTGTTGGGGCAGCAGTCTCTTCAGTTACTTCAGTTTTTTCTTTTTCCGCCTTTGCCGCCTTTCGCATCTTTAAGTTTTTTACCTTTGGCAAACCAAACACAGATCTTCCATCTTCCCATAAGTTCTCATTAATTAAAAATTTAATACGCTCTGCCCTTGAAAGCACATTTCTATGCCTGGCTAATTTACCCTTTGTTACAAGACTTTTATCAATGCTCATGTATATTCCTCACTTATCTTATTTGAATTGGGTATGCACTCGCAAATTGCTTCTTTCCTTCATACTTTAAACTACTAATTTCATTCAAGGCATTTTTTATCTTGGCATTATTCCTTGAATCAAATCTACCCACGCATACAATAAGTTCTTTACCCCTTTTTGCCACGAAAGTACTGTGACCCGTCATATTCCTGATAGCTTTTGCCAAATTAGTAGCATTCTTCATGTGCTTTTTCGTGTTACTATAAATTATAATTTGAAGAGTCCACTTTATAATATTCTGTTCTTTCTTGTTTCTAAGATATGAAGAGTTTGTTGATAGATCTATAGCTTTTATTTTCTTACCTGGGGGTATAGATTTAACCACTCCACCTACTTTGGGTTGTAACATTTCAAGGTTTGATGCCTTGTTATGACCAATCTTATAACCGGTGAAAAAACATGCCAACGATAGAAAAACGGCACATAATGCACCAAGTATCAAAGTTTCCTGCTTAATGCTAACCTTATTTAGAAATGTATTTTTAACCTTTTGGGCGCCAGATTGGAAGGTCTCAGTCGTTATTGTATCCTTAATCCAGCTTAGCTGTTCCCGCTTTTTATCATCAGCTTT
The DNA here is from genome assembly GCA_046757465.1 of Candidatus Scalinduaceae bacterium. Classification (GTDB taxonomy): domain Bacteria; phylum Planctomycetota; class Brocadiia; order Brocadiales; family Scalinduaceae; genus Scalindua_A. The sequence goes on from JBHHYH010000033.1 coordinate 5,465, forward strand.
GTTTTTCTGGTGCCTTTCTAAACTTTGTTTAGAAAAACCAATTTTTCTAGCTTGCCCATGTGGTTTAAAAATCTCAAAAAATTGTTTTGAATCTCTTTCCTTCTTAGACATAACTTTTTCTTAGCACTACACTTTATAGTCGTAATACTTTAGTTTTGGAAGCGGTTTTTTTAAATTTCCTAATAGATATACCTCTCAAAGTCTATAAAAATTAGATTTTAATGTCAAGGTTTTTCCCCTCTGAACCCGTATAAACGCATTTGTTGACACATGGGTAAAATTTGTTATACTTGCAAAAATGGGCAAGATGGTGATAAAAAAAATAGAAGATCTTCGTGCTAAAATTCGATACCACGATAAAAAATACTATGTCGAGAATGTGCCCGAAATTACGGATTATGAGTATGATCAATTGATGAAGGAGTTAGAAAAGCTTGAAAGTGCCTATCCACAACTAATCACACCCGATTCTCCCACTCAACGTGTAAGCGGGGAACCTGTTTTAGGTTTCACATCAGTCAAGCATAGAACACCTATGCTCAGTATTGAAAACACCTACTCGGAAGAAGAGTTAAAAGAATTTGACCGCAGGATTCGACGAATGTTAAAGCATGTTGATGAAGAAATAGAATATGTTGTGGAACTTAAGATTGATGGCGTAGCAATCACGTTGTGGTACGAAAAAGGAATTTTCATGCGCGGTGCGACAAGGGGTGACGGTTTTAAAGGCGATGATGTTACTGCAAACCTGAGGACCGTAAAGGATATCCCTCTGAGATTCTTGTGTACAGACAATAAGATGATACCTTCAGTTCTTGAAATCCGAGGTGAAATATACATGCCAAACAGAGAATTCCAGAGACTAAACCAAGAACGGGAAGAAGCGGATGAACCTCAATTTGCCAATCCAAGGAATGCAGCCGCAGGATCTCTTAAACTCCTTGATTCTCATATAACAGCTAAGAGAAATCTCCGCCTATTTGCCTACGCCTTCGGCTACTATGAAGATGGCAAGTTTACAAGTCACATTGAGTGTCTTGAAGCTGCAAAAGAATTTGGACTTCCTGTAAACCCACACTACATATTATGTGCGAATATGGATGAAGTCATCTCATATTGTAATTCTTGGGAAAGTAAGCGAAGAAACCTCGATTATCAGGTGGACGGAATGGTTGTAAAAGTTAATTCGCTGAAATTACATGATGAACTGGGTTCAACCAGCAAGGCTCCACGGTGGGTTATGTCTTACAAATACCATCCTGAAGAAGCAATAACAAGAATCGAAGCGATAAAGGTACAGGTTGGTAAGACAGGCACATTAACACCAGTAGCAGAACTGAGTTCTGTACAACTCAGTGGCACAACCGTAAGCAGGGCAACCCTTCATAATTTCGATGAAATAGAAAGAAAGGATATTCGTATAGGGGATTATGTTGTTGTGCAAAAGGCAGGAGAGATTATCCCTCAGGTAGTCAGGGTTATCAAAGAAAAACGTGAAGGCAATGAAAAATCGTTTAATTTGCCAAAAAGATGTCCTGTTTGCAAAAGTGATGTCTTAAAAGAAGGGGTATATCTAAGATGTTACAACCCTCTGTGCACTGCACAGGCAAAAAGAAGAGTAATGTACTTTGCAAGTAGGAATGCAATGGACATCGAGGGATTTGGTCCAGCTTTAATTGAACAATTGATCGATAAGAATATTATTGAAGACTACGCTGATATTTATTCACTAAGATTTGATGACCTTGTGTCACTTGAAAGGATGGGAGAAAAATCTGCCCGAAACCTCCTCAATGCTATCGAAAAGAGTAAAGACAGAGATTTACACCACTTGATCTGCGCATTGGGGATACAGAATGTAGGTTCTCATGCAGCAGAAGTACTATCAAAACATTTTGAAACGCTCGATAAACTTGCAAGTGCGTCTGTTGAGGAATTAGAAGAAATCTATGAAATCGGGAATGTAATGGCAAGGAGTATCGTCAAATTCTTTTCAAATAGCCATACAAAGAAAGTCATCAGCAAACTAAAGTCTGCAGATGTTAACACAAAAACAACGAGCAAGAAATTAAGACCCGTTTCCAACATCGCTAAAAAGTCTTTTGTAATAACGGGGACGTTAAATGGATATACCCGGAAAGAAATAGAAGACGTAATAAAAAACCTGGGTGGCAAGGTATCATCGACAGTAAGCAGTAAAACGGATTTTCTAGTTGTTGGTGAATCGCCAGGCTCAAAATTAGAAAGGGCAAAGGAATTAGGTATAAACATTTTAAATAAAGAGGAATTCGAAAATTTAATTAAGAAAAGCAATTGATGGAAAAGTTAATAAAAGATGCTCTAAAGTCGGCAACGGCAGACCATATAGAAATACGCATTCAGGAGGGGAAGGGAACAGGAATCACTTATGTGGGTAAAGAATTGGAGAATATAGCCGAAAATAGCATAATGGGAGGCAGTGTCCGCGCCCTCGTAAAAGGCGGATGGGGATTTGTTGCTTTTAATGATATTGAGCATCTATCTCATTACGTCAAGATGGCATGTGAGCAGGCAAGGCTCGTTGGTAACAAAGAGGTTTCGCTTGCGAAAACCAAGGTTATTAAGGATACCGTAAAAACTAAGGTTGATGTTGACCCGGCAGATATTTCACTGGCTGACAAACATGAATTGTGTCACAAATACAATAACATAATCCTATCTTCAAAGAAAATTCAAACTTCCAATGTCAGGTATATGGATTCTCATAGTACACTTTATTTTGCAAATATGGAAGGCAGCTTTATCGTTTGTGAGAACATATTCTGTGGTATCTCAGTTACAGCAATCGCAAAGGATGGCATGAACGTACAGCAGGCCTATAGTTCAATTGGAGATCTTAGAGGGTACAAAAAGGTTGAAAAATTTGAGGAAAAGTGCGAAGAAGTCACAAAACGAGCCGTTGATTTACTTTCCGTAAAACCGGTAGAAGGTGGTAAATATACTATAATAGTTGATCCAAAACTCTGTGGTGTATTTGTACACGAAGCATTCGGCCATCTGAGTGAAGCGGATTTCATATACGAAAACAAAAAACTCCGTGAGATTATGAAAATTGGAAAACGTTTTGGTTCAGACGAACTGTCTATTGTGGATGATGGTACATTAGAGGGGGAGGCGGGTTATAATAAATATGATAGTGAAGGAACGCCAACGCAGAAAACGTATCTAGTAAAGGATGGAATTTTAACAAGTAGACTGCACTCAAGAGAAACAGCGGCAAAGATGAACGAAAGCCCGACAGGAAACTCCCGGGCAATCAACTACGCTCATGAGCCTATTGTACGCATGACCAGCACGTATATGGAACCCCGTAGTTGGACCTTTGAAGATATGTTAGCAAATACTGATGAAGGTATTTATGCAATAGGTTCCCTTGGTGGCCAGACAAATACAGAGATGTTTACATTTAGCGCAGAAGAAGCGTACCGAATAAGAGGTGGAAAACTCTGCGAAAAGATTCGCGATGTAGTTCTAACAGGTAATGTATTTGAAACATTGATGAATATAGATGCAATTGGAAATGACCTTACTCTTTATGGAGGGCTCGGTGGCTGTGGTAAAGGCGGACAGTCTCCCTTACGCGTAAGCGACGGAGGCCCGCACATCAGAATAAGAAATGTAACAATTGGTGGTAGATGAAGAATGTGTAACGGTAGACACCAATATTTTCCTCTTATTACAAAGAGAAAAAGACAAGGATGGATACCTTTCCTAGCATTTAATATATTCTTTTTTATTAGATCAAAGTAAGACAATCAATAGAAAGGAGTTATTTTATGAATATTACAGAATTACTCAAATTCGCTAAAGAACAAAATGCTTCAGACCTACACATCAGTTCCGGCGAACCACCAATGGTAAGAAAAGATGGTGATTTGCAAAAGATAGACACTTCACCATTAAGCAAGAAGGATGTTCATACCATATTGTATGAAATACTAAATGACCGACAACGTAAGGTTTTTGAGGAAACTCACGAGCTGGATTTTGCTGTATCGTTTGGTAAGACATCACGTTATAGGGTTAATGCCTTTGTTCAAAACAGGGGAGAGGCAATTGTTTTCAGGACTATACCTGTTGAAATACCTAGCCTGTCTGACCTCGGCCTTCCATCTATACTTGCAGACTTAGCAAGAAAAGAGAAAGGGTTAGTCTTGGTTACGGGACCGACCGGTAGTGGTAAGTCAACAACATTGGCAGCCATGATTGACTTTGTTAATTCAGAAGATAAGGTTCATATAATTACCATAGAAGATCCAATAGAGTTTACATACGAACCGAAAAAAGCTCTTATTAATCAAAGAGAATTAGGTGCTCATACCAAGAGTTTTGCGAATGCCTTACGTTCTGCTTTAAGGGAGGATCCGGATGTAATATTAGTTGGGGAAATGAGAGACCTGGAAACGATTTCTTTGGCCATAACTGCCGCTGAAACAGGCCACCTGGTTCTTGCTACCCTTCATACCTCAAGTGCCCCCAAGACAATTGATAGGATTATAGATGTTTTTCCTGCAGAGCAACAAGCACAAATAAGGGCCATGTTTTCGGAATCAATTCTAGCCGTTATCAGCCAAAATCTAATTAAACATAAAGGTGGAAAAGGTAGGGTGGCGGCATTAGAGATAATGATTGCAACTCATGCCATAAGGAATCTTATTAGAGAAGGAAAGATTGCACAGATACATTCTTCCATACAAACAGGAAAACAATACGGAATGCAAACCATGGATAATGCTCTGAAAGAACTTCATGATAAGGGCCTTGTTTCAAAGGATAGTATAAAGGACCTTGTAAGTAACCCTAATGTAATAAAGGCTTAGATATATCAAATGGATATAAAAGATATTTTAAATGAGATGGTAAAAAAAGATGCTTCAGACGTCTACATCACTGTAGGTTTTCCGATTGCCTATCGTGTAGAAGGCAAGACAACACCTGTATCTGGAGATGCCCTGAAGCCTAAGGATACCGAGAAACTCGCCTTTGCAGTAATGAATGAGAAGCAGAAAGCAGATTTCCTCAATGAAAAAGAGATGAATCTTGCCCTATCTTATCCATCTCTTGGACGTTTCAGGATAAATATATTATATCAAAGGAATAGCATAGGTTTGGTAATCCGCCAGATCAAACATGACATCAAAACTGTAGATGAGCTAGGATTACCTTCAATCCTGAAAGATATAGTAATGACAAAACGTGGGCTTGTATTAGTGGTTGGAGGGACAGGTTCTGGAAAATCTACGACACTTGCCGCAATGATAGATCATAGGAATTCAAGCTCATCAGGCCATATTATTTCAGTTGAGGATCCAATCGAATACGTTCATCAACATAAGATGTCGGTAATAACTCAAAGGGAAATAGGCATAGATACGCTTTCTTTTGCTAATGCCTTAAAAAATACATTGAGACAGGCTCCAGACGTTATCCTTGTAGGTGAAATCAGGGATACAGAAACAATGGAGTCTGCCATAACTTTTGCTGATACGGGCCATCTATGTTTGGGTACATTACACTCAAACAATGCCAACCAAGCAATCGAACGTATTATTAATTTTTTCCCTTCCGAAAGACATGATCAAATATATCTTTTACTTTCACTCAATCTACGCTCAATAATTTCTCAAAGACTAATACCGTCAATTGACGGGAAAAGGGCTGCCGCTTTTGAAATATTGTTAGATACACCTCGAATGAAGGATTTACTGTTAAAAAAAGAAGTAGAAACACTCAAAGAGGTCATGTCAAAAGGAAACCAGGAGGGTATGCAAACATTCGATCAGGCAATATTCAATCTTTATAAGTCAAAGATGATAAGTTATGAAAATGCGCTAGCACATGCAGATAGCACAAATGACGTACGTTTAAGGATAAAAACTGAGAAATTAGAACCGAGCGAGAAACAGGAGAAAACAACATTCAAATTTAGAGAATGATGGATAATAAGATAGAAGAAAAGATACTTGATTTGGCTTTGAAAAATTCTGACTCGGCAGAGGTAATTTATGAGGAAGGAGAATCAAGGTCAATAAGCTTTGAAAATAATAAATTAAAGAGCGTTCATACGAAATCAATCAGGGGAATTGGCTTGCGCGTAATCAAGAATGGAAAGATCGGGTTTTCAAGCACCACAGATTTCAGAAAACCAGAGCAGGTAGTTTCAAATGCTATAGAAAGCGCTAAATTCGGACAGGACGCAAAATTCGAGTTCCAATCACAAAACCAATTTCAAGATATCAAATTATTTGATGATAAGGTAACAAACTATCCTATTGAGAAAGGTATACAAATTGGCAAAGATACTATAGCAAAAGCCTTATCCCACAATCCAAATTATGAATGCGGAGTAAGTATTGGAAAAAGCGTTGGTAAAAGCCGTTTAATTAATTCAAGCAACCTTGACATAAGCACTCAATTCACATCCTTTGGAATAGGCATCGATATATTGCTGGTTAAGGACCAAGGACTGCTATGGACCGGAGAAGGTGAAAGTTCTGCAAAACTAGTTGAAGATCTTGATAAACATACAACAAAAGCGCTTCATGATTTAAAGTTGGCGGAAAGAGAGGTGGAAATTACTACCGGCGGTTATCCAGTAATTTTTACCTCCAAGGCTATCGGGACTTTGTTAACAACATTTGAAATTGGATGTAACGGAAAGTTGGTTCAAAAAGGCGCTTCTCCACTAACAGGCAAGCTTGGACAAAAAATAATAGATGAAAGAATTAATATATATGACGATTCAACAATCGATTACGCTGATGGAAGTTATATTTGCGATGGCGAGGGAGTACATGCTCAAAGGACTCCTATTTTTGAATCAGGTGTACTTAAGAATTATATCTATGATCTGCAAACTGCTGGTATGATGAATGCCAAATCCACCGGAAATGGGACAAGAAGTTTTGCCTCTCAACCTTCTCCAGGGAATTCTAATGTCATAATCGGACCTGGAGAAATGAAATTTGAAGATATGATTAAAGACATGAAGCATGGAATACTTGTAGACCAGGTTCTTGGTGGAGGTCAGAGTAACGTCCTGGCAGGAGAATTTTCTGTAAATATTGATTTAGGATATCTTGTAGAAAATGGAGAAATCATTGGGCGAGTAAAAGACTGCATGATAGCAGGTAATGTTTTTGATGTGTTTAACAATATAATAGCTATTGGCGATAAGGCAGATTGGCATGGCAGTTTGAGAGTACCGCCATTTTACTTTAGATCTGTAAATGTCGCGGGAAATAAGGGCTGAAGTTGAAAACCAAAACTCAGTAATGTAAGCGATGAATGGGAGCAAGGTCGAAAGATGAAAAAGGAACGCTTGTATTTAGATACATCGGTTCCCAGTGCTTATTATGATATGAGAAGTGGAGTGATTCAGCACGAAACGGTATATTTGTTTGAGAAGAAGTTAAAAAACTATAAAGTATATATCTCGGAAATAACAATAGGTGAACTGAGTAGAACTGATGAACCTTTAAGGAGGACACAACTGTTAACATTGATTAAAGATTTAACTATTCTACCGATTACAGAAGAATCTGAAAAATTAGCAGATTTGTATGTAAAAAATAGAATTATTCCTCTAAAATATAGAGAAGATGCACTTCATGTAGCCATTGCTAGTTTAGGTGAAATGGATTTGTTGGTTAGTTGGAACTTTGAACATCTTGTAAAGCATAAAACGAGGAAAATGGTAAATGAAGTAAATATTCTGGAAGGACATAAACCAATAGACATTGTTTCTCCACAAGAACTTTGATATGGAGGTTAGAAAAAAAATGATTATTAGAAAGCCCAAAGAACCTGAATTTATGAAAGAACTTCATAAAATTCGTGAAGAAATGTATGAAGAAACTAAAAACTTAACTCCAAAAGAGAGAATTAAAAAGACTCGTAAAGATAATGAGGAGTTTTTAAAAAGTCGGGGTTACAGACTTGTTCCTGCTAATAAGGGTTATAGGGTGGAGCGAGTCAAGAAGTAGAGAACATAGGACAAGTAGTACGAATTTCGTGTTTTGAGAATCTTCGCTTGAAACACTAAATATAATAGCTCTTGGAGATAAGGCGGATTGGCATGGTAGTTTAAAAGTTCCACCATTCTATTTCAGATCTATAAATGTTGCTGGAAATAAGTGCTGGCCAGATGCATCTCAAAGCGGGGAGCGTGGGAACGAGATATAAAAGTGGAAGAAAAAACCATTAAGATTAACACAAATATATCCCTGCCAGAAGTGGTTGGGGCTATTAGAAAAGGGGAATGGAAAATTCCTCGTTTCCAAAGGGAATTTGTTTGGGAGAAAAAGAAGGTTATTGAGCTTTTGGACAGTATGTATAAGGGATTTCCTATTGGAAGCTTTTTTCTTTGGGTACCTACGATGAATATTCTCGTTATTATAAAGACATTCCTGAATTAAAAATAGAGCATAACAATCTCAAGTTCTATACTCATTTTATCTTGGATGGCCAACAACGCCTTACTTCTTTATACGTTACATATAGAGGTTTAAAAATTGAGAAGTTTGACTATTCAGATATTTGCTTTGATTTAGATACCGAAAAATTTAATTTAGACCCAAAAGATACAGAAAGAAACATTTCCGTTCATCAGATTCTTAATTCAGATAAATACTTGGAGATTTACGATAACCTGACAAGTGAAAGAAAAAAGAAATTTATGAACCTAGAAAAAAGTTTAGCAAGTACCCATTTCCTGTAATTGTTATTGAGGATAAGAATATTGAGGATGCGTGCAAAATCTTTGAAAGAATTAATCAAGGTGGTAAAAGATTAAGTATCTTTGATTTAGTAGTCGCCGTAACTTGGGATAAAGAGTTCGAATTAAAAAAGGAAATCGATATATTCAATAAAGAGAAGATCGAAAGATCTTTTGGCAAAATAGATTATGAGATTTTCAGTGAGACTTTGTCCCTTATTATCAACAAACAATGTACAAAAGCATTTCAGCTAAAGCTAACCCCTTCAGATGTAAAAGAAAAATGGGATAAAGTTAAAGACTCTATAGGCAAGAGTATCCAATTCTTAAGAACACATTTGAATGTAAAGTCTTATGCTTATCTTCCATATAGGGACATGCTACCTTTAATCGCATACTATTTTTTCAACTGTAAAGACACAGAGGTTGATAAAACATTTCTTGAACTTTGGTTCTGGAAAGCAGCTTTTTCAAATAGATATAGTGTTCATCATTCACTAAGATAGGGGAGGATAGAGCATATATCTTTGATAAAAAATTAGGAGGTGAAGAACCAAATATTAATTACGACATAAACATAGATATAGATAGAATTATGAATGTAAATATGGGAAGGAAAACTGCTCTTAGAAATACACTTATCTTAATAATGATTCAACAAGTTCCATTAAGTTTTATCGATAATTCTCCAATTGATATTGAGGAAGATGCAATCTCCAATTTCAATAACTCAGAAAAACATCATATATTTCCAAAAAAATTTCTTAAATCCCAAGGTATTAAAGAAAAGAAAGCTAATGATTTACTAGTAAATTTTTGTTTGATTGATTCAGCCTTGAATAAGTATATATCCGGGAAGTCCCCTAACGATTATTTCAGCGAATTTAAGGAACAAAACAAAGAGCTTAAGAAATCATTAGATTCACACCTAATACCTTCAGATAACGACTCAGGCATATGGTCTGATGACTATAAAACTTTTATTCAACAAAGAGCTGAAATTCTCTACAGGCAAGTTAAGAACAGAATTGGTGATTTTACAACTTCAATCGAAGAACAAATGAAATCTAGTCCTGCCTTGTTGATACAGAAATTAGAGCAGAATATCCGTGAGATTATAAATAGCATATTGCACGATTCATTAGGAGAGAATTGGTGGGAAGTTGAAGATGTAGTTCCTCAAGACGTGAGGGACTATGCGAAAAACCAAGTGAAGAAAGAAAGAGCAAATAAGCCATACATAACCGAGCAGGAATGGAAAACTCCTATGAGGCAATTAGAACAAATTAATGTTACTGATTATCCTAAAATAATATTAAAAAACTGGAATAAATTTGAAGACATATTTGGTTCTAAGCAAAACTTGCAGCAACATTTCAGTAATTTCTTCAAAATAAGGAATCAAATTGCCCACATAAAAACAATTGACACAATAGAAAGAAAGTTAGGAGAAGCGTCTATACAATGGCTCTTTGAATGTATTAGAAAGAATACTGAAAAACAAATTGAAGAAGGTACTGACAATGAACAAATAGATTTTTTATTTATTCATGATCTTTATGAGGAATTAAAGAAAAATATCTTAGCTTTAGATCCAGAAATAAAGGAAAATGAGAAAAAAAACTATAAAGGTTTTACAAAAAAACATTTCGTTAATTTTGCATTATTGCAACTAAGAAAAGGCCATATTCTGGTTAGGATTCTGGTACATAAAGGAGAATTGAATGACCCTAAGTCAATAACAGTAGATAAGACTAAAAAAGAAGGAATGGAAAAAAGGAAAATATATTTTGAAATTCATTCAAAGGATGAAATTGATTACGCTATGGAACTCATTAAACAAGCATATAATTTTAATGAATTATTATGTAAAAGAAAAACAGAATTAAAAGCACGGCATTATAAAAGATATGATTTTTGGTCAGGTCTCCTAAAAAAGGCAAAAGAAAAAAATGCAGACTTTCAAAATTTATCTCCTACATATTATCATTGGATTGGTAAAGGAGGAGGTAAAAGAGGTGTGGATTTTAATTTTGTAATAACTCAGAACAATGCAAATGTTGAAATTTATTTTGATACAGGCAAGAAAGAACCAAATAAGGAAATGTTTGATTATTTACACGGACACAAGAAAGATATTGAAAATGTGTTTAAAGAAAATCTTGATTGGCAAAGGCTTGATTCTAAAAGAGCTTCAAGGATAATGTTTAAATTTGATGGTATTGGACTATTTAATAAAGAGTTATGGGAAGGTTTGCAAGATAAAATGGTTGATAAAATGATATTACTGGAGAAGGCATTTAAGCCTTTTATAGAACAACTAGAGTAATATTGGTATAAAATATCAAGAACATTATCCAGATACTTTGACGAAATCAAGCTTTGAAAAAATGAATGGCAAGAATACAGAGAATTTGACAAAAAATGATGTAAAAGACTACATTTGTTCCTGCAAAAGTATTTTAGAAAATTTTATAAATATACACATCTAAAAAACAGAGTGCAGTATTCAAACTGGCACGAAGTAACTAAGTTAGATGCTTTATGGAAATCTGGCAAATTCCAGTTGTTTTTATCGTTGGAGTCACGGCAGGAGTCATCAATACCCTTGCAGGTGGCGGTTCACTACTTACCCTACCTATACTCATCTTCCTGGGTTTGCCAACAGCAATGGCGAATGGTACTAACCGTTTTGCTATCATGATTCAGTGTTTATTTGCAGTTGCTGGCTTTAAAAGGAAGGGCATTTCAAATTTTAAGTTAAGTCTTCTACTGTCTGCACCTGCACTTATAGGAGCTGTAGTTGGCGCTCAAATTGCCGTTGATATGTCTGATGCTCTGTTCAAAAGGGTGCTGGCCATTATCATGTTGTTAGTTCTCGGACTTATCCTCTGGAATCCTCGCCAGTCGCCTGCTAAAAAATGGCATATCAATCCCGAATATGATTGGGGTACGATTAGTTTGGGATGGAGCCGCCTGATTATTACTATGATTGTCTTCTTTTTTATTGGAATTTACGGCGGATTTATTCAGGCTGGTGTTGGCTTCATAATCATTGCTGCCCTAACCACAATTAGTGGATTGAATCTTATGGATACTAATAGTCATAAGGTATTTGTTGTTGGTGTATACACCGTATTCGCATTACTCGTATTCGCTTTTAACGGCAAGATATGTTGGACAGTAGGTTTGGCCTTAGCTGCTGGTAATGGCCTTGGGGGCTGGCTTGGTAGCCATTGGGCAGTTGCCAGAGGTGAACGATGGTTACGATTAATACTTGCAATATGTGTTGTTGCAATGGTAATGAAACTTTTTGGTTTGGTTCCATAACCTCCCTTACCTTATAGGTGATGTAATCCGGAAAGAGGAACTCCACTTCATCTATTAATCAGAGAAATTGGAACCTGTAGGTTGAAAGCATCAAATGGGATGTACCCCAGTATTCATGATGTCTGTTTCATCACTACATACATTACATTCAAATTGAATGACTGTATGGCCAATCTTGAATTTCTCCTTTACCAATGCATTTATCTTCGCCATAATTTCGTAGGTTTTACTGACCATTAAGTCTTTGGTATAAACGTGCGCACTCATCGCATAAATGCCAGAAGTAATTGTCCAGATATGGACGTCATGTATTTCCTCGATTTCATCAAGTTCTTGTACACTCTTTACAACGCTTTCCAAATCCACGTCTTTTGGGGTAGCCTCAAGCAGGATGTCAACTGACTCTGTAATTAACTGATATGACCATATTAGAATTACAATACATATCATGATACTTAAGACGGGGTCTAGTATATACCATTGCGTGTAGTGCATAATGATTGCTCCAAAGACCACAACCATAGATGAGAAAGTATCTGCCATCATGTGCATAAACGCAGATTTGATGTTCAGGCTGCCATGGCTTGTCTTTAGGATGAATGCACATGCGAGATTTACAAAGAGGCCGATAATTGCAACAATAAACATTTGCAAACTAGCAATGGACTCGGGGTTGATTATTCGTTTGTAAGCATGAAAAAAAATCCATATTGTGATTAAAAATAAAGTAGCACCATTAAATAATGCTGCTAAGATTTCAAGACGGTAAAAACCGTAAGTTTTTTTTGCAGTTGGAGGTTTTGCGGCGAATATAATGGCTCCAAGACTTATTAGTAAGGCAAAGAGGTGTGTTAACATGTGTCCAGCATCACTGAGTAAGGCCAAACTATTGGTTAAAAAACCTGCTATACCTTCTACAATAAACATAATTCCAGTTAAGGAACATGTTAAGATAATCCTTTTTCTCTCCTCACCACGATGTGAGTGATCGTGGGAGTTGCTAATTACTTGATTAGTTTTAGTGTTGCAATGTATTGGCATTTTTCAAATGTACGTCGTAAATAAATTCTTTATTTATTATAAAGAAAAGCAATTTAAGTACAAGATAGAAATTAACTCCTTCACTGCTCAAACGAAGTTTGGCATGGAGTCGATAATTTCTGTACTCCTGATCCTACCAGGAACAGGTTTATGCTTGTTTTACTGCACTAATGGAGATATGATTTTTTGTACCAATCTATTGTAAATTCCTTGACTCTTATTAATCTTGATGGTAGAAAGAAACACTCTTAACTTATTCTTTAGAGTGATATGGTACTTTCCCTGACAATTCCTTTTTTGTTTAATAAAACAGAAGTAAATAATAAAATTATAATAATAAACCATTAATGGAAAAAACTTTACGGCAATATTTCGACGTCTCGTTAATCCATTTTCTGGTTGTGTTAATGCGATGATATATGAGAAAGGTGTACGTGGGGCTCGGCTCAAATCTTGGCAATAGAAAAAAATATTTGGTTAGCGCAATTGCCAGGATAGATTCATGTAGGGAGATCTGTGTTGTGAACAAATCAAGTTTTTACGAAACAAAGCCAGTTGGCGGCCCCCCACAGCCTGATTACGTCAACTGTGTAATAGAGCTGGATACGGAAATAGAACCACAAAGTATGCTTGAAGAGTTTAAAGGAATTGAGTTAGAACTTGGAAGGAAACCGGGGATAAGATGGGGTCCAAGAGTAATAGATATTGATATACTTTTATATGGAAATAAGGTTATAAATGACAGTAATCTTAAGATTCCTCATGAAAGTATGCATAAACGCATTTTTGTCCTGGAGCCATTGTGTGAAATATCTCCAGACTTCAAACACCCTGTATTGAGAAAAACTATTTTTGAACTACTGAAAGATTTAAAGGTTCCTAAAAAACGCTAAAGTAAAATGCTATTCAGGATTGACAAATACATTGTTAAGGCTTTTATACCAACTTTCTTTTTATGTATGTTCGCTATATGTGGTATTTATATAGTTGTTGATGCGCTTCAAAAACTTGATGATTTAATTGAACTAGGTTCTAAGGCATTTCTATTAATATTATATTACTATGCGTTTATGGTGCCAGTCATTCTCGCACAACTTTTTCCAGCTATAACTCTGATAGCAGTAAGTCTGGTTCTTGTAAGATTTGCAAGAAATAACGAGATTTTAGCTATGCAAGTGGCAGGGATATGTCTTTATAGAGTTTTGCTTCCTGTTTTTGTTTTATCAGTCATGATGTCGTTTGCAGCAGTTGCCAATCAGGAAGTAGTTATACCAAGATATGCGGAGAAGCTTAAAAGAGTAGAGCTATCAACATTTGAGGAGGATGAGAAAAGCAATATACTTGTAGAAGATAAAGTAAATCGTATGCTTTTAAGGGTCTGGACCCTTAATATTGCCGAAGGTAAGATAGAGTCTGTTTTTGTTATTGGAAGGAACGAAAATAACAGAAAAAAGTTTACCATTAGCGCTAAGGAAGGGAAATGGACAGATAATAAGTGGTTGTTATTTGATGCTGTTAGGCACAATTATGATGAGAGTGGTAAATGGATTGCGCCATCAGAGCAAATGAAAGAATATTTCCTGGAAACCACATTAACACCTGAACAACTAAGCAAGGTTGAGGTTAATGCAACGTTGAAGAGTTTTAACGAACTGAGGGACTTGTGTAAAAGAGAACCAGAAAATCCAAGGTACAGTGTTATGTTTCACACAAGGGTGGCATACCCGTTAACTAATTTTGTTCTACTTTTTTTAGGTATTCCTTTTGTTATAGGTTTCGAAAGAATGAGTAGGAATATTTTTTTAAGGGTTGGGATAAGTGTCCTTATTTGCTGTGCATTTTATGTATTATCTTATGTATGCGCAAATCTTGGTAACATGGGTATTCTTCATCCCATACTGGCTGCATGGCTGCCCATTATTATGTTTGGCAGTTTGGGATTATTCTTATTTGATTGGATGCATATCTAGTTCCGATGCAGCAAGAGTGGTGCAGTATAGTGCAACTGTAATTTTAAACCTTTATCCTTGACAAACTACTTTTATAAATGTAAATTCACCTGAGAAATATACAATATGAACATAAGTCTTTGCCAGACTAAAAATATCACATCAGGATTAGATAAACCTACCACTTGACCTTAGATTATAACTAAATCTGTTAAGTTTCAAGGGAAAGTGCATACTTCTATAAGAACATCTTATGTAACTGAAGATGGATAATCCTGCTCAAAAGAAAGAGATTATTAACGAAAAAGACGGTTCGGTTATGTTGTGCGTTCCTGCTGAAACTTTTTTAATGGGAAATGAAAAAGAATCTATAGAAGTTGATGCATTTTACATCGACAAATATCCAATAACAAATGTTCAATACAAAAAGTTTGTTGAAGAAACAAACCACAATAAACCTGCTTTTTATAATGATAATAGATTTAATAATCCAAACCAACCTGTAGTAGGTGTAAGCTGGGATGATGCAGTTGCTTATGCAAAATGGGCTGGAAAGAGATTGCCAGAAGAAAAAGAATGGGAAAAAGCATCTAGAGGTATAGATGGACGAGAATATCCATGGGGAAATGTAAAACCTGATAAGACTCTTGCCGTTTTTGAACTGGATATTAATAAAGGCGCTCCTACTAATGTTGGCACACATCCCGCAGGAGCAAGTCCTTATGATTGCCACGACATGTCGGGAAATGTTTGGGAATGGTGTCAAGAATGGTATGTAGTCGGGAAATATCGTGTAGTTCGTGGGGGATCGTGGATAAACCATATGTATAGTTTAAGATGTGCTTATAGAAGTTGTAGTGTTCCAGGTGGTAAAGATAACAATGTTGGTTTCCGTTGCGTCAAGAAAACTATGTAAATTTTTCTATGGCCATTTTCTTGATGCGTTTATAGTCTATTTTACCTGTTGTAAGGATAGGAATGGCATCAATCGATACATAGTGGTCAGGCTGTGATAACTTTGGCAGGTCTAAGTCATCCAGTTTTTTGTTAATTGATAGTTTGTCTGGATTTTTCTCTACAACAAATGCTACGAGCTGTTCTCCCTTCTGAGTATGAGGGATGTTCACTACTGCACATTTTATTTTCTCAACATCAGTATTTTCATCCAGGATATGGGATAACTTGTCTTCAATAGGTGATAGTGGTATTAATTCCCCCCCTATCTTGGCAAATCTTTTTAAACGGTCAGTAATATACATAAATCCTTTATCGAACTTTCCTATGTCACCGGTGATGTAAAAACCGTCGTGAAAGGCCTGGCTTGTCAGATCAGGTGATTTATAATACTCACTCATGACGTTTGGTCCCTTGGTAAGTATCAAGCCTTCTTCTCCTGATTGAAGTTCTTCATAAGTCTCAGGGTCTACGATCTTACATTGAACATTTGGTAAAGGTTTTCCTACGCTCCCATAACAGAAGTCATGCGGATAATTTACCGTAATGCATGAACAGCTTTCGGTAACTCCATAGCCTTCAAAGATGTTTACGCCCAGTTTCTCATGGAATTTCTTTCTGACGTTTTCATTCAACTTTTCTGCTCCTGCAAATGCCAAACGGACGTTTGAGACCTGTTCTCTCTTCCACCTCTTCATAAAACCTCGATAAAGCGTGCTGGTTCCCAACAGCATTGTTGCTCGGTATTTTTGGACGATTTTGCCAAGCCTTTCATAATCTGTAGGATTAGGATGGAAAACAACTCCTATTCCAATTATCAAAGGCATCCAGAGACAAACAACATAACCAAAGACATGAAAAAATGGTAAAGTGCCTAAAACCTTATCTTCAGGGGTAGGTTCAAAAACGGTTTTGTAACTCTGAACGCTTGCATAAATATTGTTGTTTGTCAGAGGAACACCCTTTGGGCGAGATTCCGAACCTGAGGTGAAGAGTATAATGGCTGTTTTATCAGGCGCATCATGTTCTTTAAATTCTTGAATCAGGAAGTGTCTTGACTTAATCTTACAAGATAAATATGTAAATATTTTCTGTAGCTTTGAAGTCCTATCCTCTAGATCTTCAATAAAAATCATTCTGGAGTCTTCTGGAATTTCTGCCTTATGAATGAATCTTCTGGAGGTAAAGATTGTCCTGATATCACAGATATCCATTACCCAATCCTGTTCTTCTTTACTTGCGAGAAAATTCAGGCCAACGGGAACTTTACCGGCAAAAGCGGCCGCAATATAGGCCAATGCACCCCCCACGGAGGCGGGAAACAAAAGGGCTATATTTTCACCGTCAAAGTTTCGAATTTGTTTTGACAGTAAAATGCTGGCAACAAGTGTCTGCCCAAAGGTAAGGGACATCCCAGTAGAGTCCTCGAGGACAATTTTATTAAAATTCCTTTTCGCAGTCTTAATAAAACTTTCTAAAATCATAATTTGCATTTTTATAGTACATTATAAAGGTATTGTCAATTTGAATAATTACAAGTTAGATTCTTCATTCCGCTTCGCTACATTCAGAATGACATTTCAGCATGTCATTCTGAGGGAGGAACGACCCCTGCCCGACGGCAGGCGGGGAAGAATCTTAACTTTGAATTTCCTATACGTGCACTTAGCTCAGTCGCTAACTTCTTCCATTTTGCTGCACAAAACATTAAAGAAATATTTCCATTATAACTAAAATTTGATAGAATAATACGACTTTAAGTCTTGCTAATAATGTTTAGAAAGGAGTAAGGAAAATGCCGGCGCTTAAAAATGGAGACATTCTTGAATGTAGTTTTGAGGGAGGATGTGCAATAAAGGTAAAGGTGGTTGACGTATGTGGTGAGGTTGATTGCGATATGAAATGCTGTGGTGAGCAAATGACCATTGCTACAGGTGCGGAGGAGAAAGAAAAGGGAGACGCCTATGGCTGCACGTTTGATGATGGGTGCGGTTTAAAGGTACAGGTTATTGACAGGTGTGGAGAATTTGAGTGTGACCTGGTCTGCTGTGGTAAGCAAATGAACAAGATATAAAGTAGAGATTTTAGTCTTTAACCTTAATGTTATATAATTTAAAAGATCCTAATTAGTTTCTGTTGCGGAAAGACTATATTGTCATCCTGAACTGGTTTCAGGATCTCCTAACATATTGATATATATAGATTCTGAAATAAATCCAGAATGACACTTTTGAACATTTGACCTTTCCGCAACAGATCCTAATTAGTACCTCCTTGGTAAAGGAGGGAGTTTAGACTTATTTTTTTCTTCTACTATAACTTGCTTATTCTCATCACTTACAGCCGTAATCTGTGTATTTTCGTGGTGAATGTTTTTTCTACTTTTCGCCCTTTCAATTAGATTAAGCTTCTTTTCATTATAATCTATATCCGTAATTAATTTTTCATATCGCAGACTGTTTAGCTCTTCAAGTTTTTTGGCAATGTCTATCTTATTTTTTTTATCCTTTAAATAATCTTTATCCAGCAAATATGTATAGTTTGTATCAAAACCCAGTCTTTCTACACACTCTTCTGAAACAACGTCTGCAACTTTTTCCAGCTCTTCCTTAAGATATTGCACATCTCCATACACGGCATCAACAAAGTCAATCGTATCCATTTCTATCTTAGTCCTTGCCTGAACAACGTCTTTCCATAAGACTGTTCCTTCTGATGCTGTAGTCACCTTAATATCAGCCTTGATAATAGCATACGGATCTGAAAAGATTCCGGGGTCTTTTAAGCCGTATGATATTGTTTTAATTTCAATTAGGGTGTCAACGCCTAGTTCGGCGCCTATCTTTTGGTAGTCTTTGAGGTCTTTATTTTTTTTCTCCAGCAGTTTCCAGACAACTTTATTTTCCGCAATACTTTCCTGTGGTACAACATGAAGATGCGAACACAACTGAAGCTTGGTATTGAGTTTTTCACATAATACTTCATCTATGTTTAAGTCAAATATCATGTCGTTAAAGACCCTGACATCATCCTCTTTCGCAGAACGATAAGCGAATTGCATAAGAAGTTGGGGAATAATTGCTGGGCCCATAAGTAATGATGAAACAAATTTCTCATCATTTCTAATATTTACGGACATTTCTGGATTTTCGGCGGGATATAGAATTGCCACGTTATTTATATATTTGGAGTATTCCTTTTTGTATGGAGTTTGCGAGGTGTCTGTAGTATAACAACCCATAGTAATTATTAAAGATACTATTATGGGTATACGGGTAAACTTCGCCAAAAATCTTTCTCTAACGGGATATGCTAATGGCGGTATTAAATGACAATTATCATTTGTCCTGTTTTTACTACCGATTTTATCAGTGGTTTTCTCCAACGGCGTAAACCTCGAATTTGCTACTTGGCCCATTCTTTCTTCGATTTATTGTCTTTTTTGTTACCTTTTTTTCTAGTCGGTCATTATTGTCATATGGTGTTTCGTGTCTTTCCGTGGCGAATTGTTGTTATCTTTCTTTGTTTCTGAGAACAGTTTTCCCTTATCAACATCTATCTTACTCAGTCCTTCCTCTATTTCTTGAAGATTTTCTAGGATGAGTTTTAGATAATCTTCTTTCTGCGTTTTTTTAAGGCAATTAGTATAGAGTTTAATGGAATTTTTATAATTTTTCATGCCATCTTTTATATTTCCTTTGTTCAAATAAAGGCTACCAAGCTCATGGTATGATTTGGCAATCCGGAGGGCTGTATCTATTGATTCTGGTTGATAATGTAGTCCATAGTAAAGATAGTTTATGGCTTCGTTGTAAGTTTCTGCCTTTGATTTAAATGGGGCTGTTCTTTCTGATTTTTTTAAAGCCCTATTTCCTTTACCAACCCAATATTCGTATGGTGAATTTGTTAAACCCCGCGGAAGTTCTTTTGGTTTAGTAACTTTCTGGTTCCAATGCTGATAAACTGGAATACTATAAATTCTAATAGCAGCTTCGTAAAGAACACCTTTCCTGAGCACTGTTAAAGTGGCCTCAACCCTTTTACCTCTTAACTCTCTTGATATCCTTATATAATCATTTAAGGATTCTATTTTTTTACCGTCGATTTCAAGGATAATATCACTTACCCTTAATCCTGCATCAAAACCGGGGCTTCCTTTTTGAACGTCAACAACTTTCAACCCATCTTTTCTTTCTGACAAAATCAATCCGGAAAAGATTGATTGAGCAAAGGCAGGCGAGCCAAAGATACCCAAAGATACAGTTATTATTAAAAAACGAAAATAAAGTCTTATAGCGCTGTTTTCAATTTTCATTTAAGCACTCCAATATTATACATTTTGTCTATTAAACTTCCTTATTGCGATGTCGAAGATGAATAAGACCATTGCCATGGGGATCAGGTAACTTGCAAGATCTTTGGTCCTGGTAGTTTCTTTTTCCTCTACTACCATTTCCTCCTTGCTTGGATTATATTTTCCACCTGTAATTTCTGCAATGTTCTTAAGGAGAGAAACATTGTTACCATGATCTGAATACTCAAGCGGTTTTGCAATTGTACTCCCCGGGACTATTAGTCCCTTTGTCTTTAAATCTACAACTTTTTCGTCCTTTATCCTTGATATTTTTACAGTATAAGCGCCTGGATTTATGTCTCTTAATTCCGCAGTAAATCTTTGTGGTGCAATTTGCTTTAGTATAAGTTCCCGGCTATCGTTATCAAGTTCGGGTGTCAATAGGCTAATCTTTAATTTCGTGTCATCTTCAAATCTTGTGGATGATTCTATTAATAGAGAAACTGTATTATTTTCTGCTTGTACCTTTAAATTATAATCGGTTTTTGATATGTCCTTCATAGACCAGCGCACAACTTGAGACCAAAACTTGTTAAATTTCATCCAATTAATCCACTTTGATGACCATCTTGCATCTGCATCCGGTGTATAAATTACTACCTTGCCAAGGCCGTATCTCCAATTTGCTAGGATAGGGTCTGTTTTCCCCATAATGTCTGTTACTAGAGGAACCTCAGCCTTTTCTTTCGCCTCGGTTATGGTGTACCCTTTAAGTGGTGGAAATTGCTTTTCATAAATACCCTTCAATATCTGGCTTTTCTGGTTGATTCTTGGATAGAAATGTTCTTCGTGAAAGTCTGATTGTGATACAAATATATCTGAATCCTGTATTACTAATCTTGGCAATTTTATTATATCTGTTATTTGATAAAACTGACCCTTGGTCTTCTTTGCTATATCTTTCAGTAGTTTTGTATTAACGAGCCATGAGCCAAGAGCAACAGTTGAAACCGTTATATTTGCTTGCTGAAATCTATTTATTAATGCGTTATAGTAATAATATACGGACCTTGTGTTTCCATCAGAAAGCAAGATAACATGGGTTTTCTTTGCTCCACTTTTTGCAAGTTGGTCGTAAGCAACACCCATGGCAGGAAATATATCTGTCCCACCATCTGCATTTAACATACTGAGTTTTCTTATAATCTCTTTTTTAACTTCTTCAACAGGTTTAAGGTCAACGATAGAATATGGTCTGGTATCAAACGCCACAATACCAAACTTATCATTTTCTTTTAGCTGTTTGATTAATTCTATCGATGCCTTTTTGGCAAATAACATCTTCTTTCCAAGCATACTTCCTGATTTGTCAATTATCAAGATTAGAGAGAGTCTTGTACGCTTTTCCTTTTTTGGTGGTTCGCCACCTATTATCTTAACTGGCAGGATTTCTTCTATTGTTGTATTTGAGTATCCATCTTTGGCATAAATGTTGTTGCCGGACGTCATGACAAAACCACCACCAAAATCTTTTACGTACTTTTTGATTAGATTCATTTGTTCATTATCCAAAAAATCTTTTGAGACATTAGAAAAAATCAAGCTATCGTATTTTAGATATTCTTGCAAAGACTTTGGTATTTGGTCTGGATTTTTAATATCAACGGTAATTGTTTTATCTTTTAACGCTTTGGGCAAAAACGCCCTTTGTAGTTTGACTCCATTTACATATAATATCCTTGCTTTTCCAGATACATTTACAAATGTAGTTTTATTATTATTACTTTCGTCCTTATCAGAAGCAGTATCTTTAACGTTTAAATTTGTCACAAATTTAACAAATCCTTTTTCTTCACTTTTATACGGAACTTCAAATACACTTATCCCACTTCTAAACTCGGTATCCCATTCTTTTAAAAGATTATCTCTTTGATAGAGTTTTAAATTACCTCCGATTGCTTTATCGTTTTTATTTTCAATTACTACTTTTACATTAAACATTTCGCCCTCATTGACTTCTTTAGGAACATTGATTTTCTTTACTAAGATTTCGTTTTCTTTACGATCAGGAGGCGCTGTTACAAAAATCTTGACATCATTTTTTGCTGCCATTGTAGCAGACTTTAAGGCGTTCCCTAAGTTTTCATTTCCATCCGAAAGAAGAATGACTATTTTTGAAGAGTCTTCTGGTATGATACCAAAGGTAGCTATTATCCCACTTGCGACATCGGTTCTATCGGAGTTGATGCTTGAAGCTGTAATTTTTTCATGTATGTCATCCAATTTTAAATCTTCTACGAGTGTTGGGGTAACAACTTTGGATTCACCGCCAAAAACTACTAACCCTTTTTTAGTTTTTTTATCCAGGTTTTTTTCTACATTTCTTACATAGTCCCACATCCACTTCTTACCTTCCTGGTTGATACTACCCGACATATCCAGTAAAAATACCGCACTAATTTCTTTCTTTGATTTTTCGTTCCAGCTAAATCCTGCCAAGACAAAAACCACAAGAAGAAACACAAAAGTACGTAGAAATATCGAAAGAAGAATCCTCATGAATGGTAAACGGCGAAACCCCATAATCGCCGTTACCCAAAAAGCAGGCAATATATATAAAAGTTTCAGAAAGTCAGGACTGGTGAATTGGTATTCCATTGTTTAAAGTTTAAAGTGACTAAAGTGTGAAGTGAACTAAAGTTATAGTAAAATCCGACAAAGCCAACTAAACTAAGCTAAACTCTGCACCGCTGGTTCAGGTCACGCCTTAGACGGATCTGCCTTCGGTACGACTTGTAGCCTGAACCTAAACATTTAGGTTCAATCTTGCAAAGCTGAGCTTAGCTCTGCAGATTGAACCAGCAACAGTTATAGTAAAACCCCAGAGACTTTTTTAACTTCCTGCCCGAACTGATTGGCAGGCGGGTAGGCACTTTAGTTCACTTCACACTTTAGAGTACTTTTGTAAGTTACGGCTATGCCGCTCTGTATAAGGCCCTCATGCAGTACCAGCCTTTACTTTTCTATAGTAAAGTAGCCATTCAAGTAAAAGAATAAACGGTACAAGTAAGAGCAGGTATTTGCTAAATTCGTTTTTTTTGTCTTCTATAGATGTTATAGCTTCTTTTCTTTCAAATTCTAAGTCTTCATCATCCGTTGAGTCTGGTTCTATCTTAGATTCCTTTTCATCAAAGAGATTTGCCACAAATCTCCCTTCAGTATCGGCACCAGAAATCTTATATTCCCCTACATATTCTATATTGTTAAATACGAAATGGTCTTCAATGTCATCCTTTAAATTATATTTAAAGATCTCTTCTTTAGGATTTAATATTTCTATACTACCTCTTACATCATAATTTGGAATGTATTGCCCCCCAGTTAATATTTTATTATGACCTTCTATTTCGTACGGATTTAACCATTGGATTATATTAAGAGTCATAATCAATAACTGCAGGTTGTCCGATTTAGAAAAAACAAAGTCGCTTATATCAAAACCCAGCACTATAATCCTTTTGCCTGCGTATTTGCCAGCAAAGGCAATTGGAGCATCACCTAGATTACCAGCTATTTTCATTAATGGTGTTGACCAATCGGGGGGTTCCATTTCGAGTGAACTCTCAATGCTTAACTCATCCAGGTTGTCCAGATGCTTCATAGTAGGATGTGTATTATCCCAGTCAAGTAACTTGACATTTTTAACTAACCTTTGCTTGGGGACTAGCAAATTACTAAAGCTGCGGTCTTCTTCAGCATCTTTTGTTTGGGTATATAATGTGTTTGTAGATGGAAATATGTATAATGAATTTATATCAGGGTTAGTATCAGGCACAAATTTGTGGAAGATTGCAACATCATAATTCTTTATAGTTTCCAGTGTGTAATCAGGCACTTCAACCCTTGTAAGCTTTATTCGATGAGCACTGCGCTGTATCTTCTCCAATTCACCTTTTAGTTTGTTATCATTAGAAACCAATAAGATGTTAATGGGTTTTATTTTATTAATTATCGCATAAGCTGTATTATCCACAGAAAGAAAATCGTCTGTCTGTATCTCGGCTTTTAAGATACCGGAAGTAGTAAAATTTTTTACTTTTAATGTCTTCTGCTCGTCACCCTTTAATTCTATTTTCTTTTCCTCTATGTTTTGATCGTTTAAGAATACATTCAATATAACGTTTTTATTGTCATCTGAATAATTCTTGATTGTTACATAGGCCTCACGTTCTGTGTAATCTTTAAACATATCCTGGTATACATCTAATGATGTAATGGCGACATTTGCAAAATTTTTCCCATATCTGATAAAGTTTATGTTTTCCGCTTTTAGTTTAGTAAGGCTTATTGAGGATGGTGACTGATCTGTTAACACATACATTTCACCCCTTTCTACATTTTTCAAAAGGGAAACTCCAAGGCTTACACCTTCTTCCAGATTTGTCCCTGTATCTTTGGGTCTTAGCTTGCTAATTGCTTCATTTAACTTGTGCTTGTCGCCAGTAAACTCAGAAACAATCTTAGAAGAAGAATTTGCAGAAATAACCATCATCTTGTCCCATGGGTTCATCTTGCTAACCATCTTAAGGGCTTGTGACTTTGCTTGATCAAAACGTGAGCCATCATCTTCGGAGGTTTGCATACTTGCAGAAGAGTCTATGATGAGGATGACATTCTTACCGGATAAATTAACTATACTGGATTTAAGGTATGGACGTGTCAGGAAAAATATTAGAAGCAGTATTAAGAGTATTTGTAATAAAAAAAGAAAATCCGCCTTAAACAGCCTACTGCGTACTACGTCTTCTTTTAGTACTTTCCAGGGGATTATGCTTGGTACTTCAATTACATTCCTTTTTTTACTAAAAAAATAGATTAGTACTACTAGCGAAATTAAAGATAAATATCCAAAAGCCAGTAAATTTATAAAGCCCATGCTTTCATTATCTTATAAACCCTATTCTGGGTAGTTCACGTAAGATAAAATCCTCAAAATTTACGTTTGTTTTAGCTAAAGTGTAAACAATTCTATTTGTCCTGCAGAAGTGTCTTAGTTGTTTATTATGATCTTCTAAATAATTTTTGTATTTTTTACGATTTGATTCGGATAAATTTACTATTTTCTTTTCATTCGTCTCTACATCGACTATTTGACCTCTTTTTATCTTTACAAATGGATCTAATTCGGTAGCACCCAGGATTTGTATGACTTTGATATCAAAATTCTTAAAGCGTAAAAAATTAAGTGCCTTTACATATTCCTCCGGCTTCATCATAAAATCGGATATAACAACAACCGTTCCTCTCCTACCTTTTAATTCGAATGTATACTTTAAGATGGAATTAACGAAGTCTAATTCCCCTTCTGGTGTAAGTCCTCTCAAAAAGTCAGACATCATAAAGATATTTTCCTTTTGTTGTAAGAAAGGAGTTCTATTCCTGGAAGTTTTGTTTCCATCTGATAATGTAGCTATGCTCACACTATTTTTGCTTGACAATGCAATATAACTCAATGCAATAACTAGATCTTTAGCATAATCAAACTTTTTATCTTCTTTAGGAAATAACATCGACTTACTTGAATCTAGTAAAATATGGACAGATAGCTCTACTTCTTCCTTAAATGTCTTTACTAATAATTTATCCAAACGCCCATAAATATTCCAATCTATGTATCTGAAGTCATCTCCAGGAACGTATGCTTGATAATCGGCAAATTCGACACTGGTTCCCCTCTTATTAACCATCTCATAACTGCCTTTCCTGGTTCCAGAATAGGTTCTCTTACATTCAATACATAAAGATTCAAGTTTTCGTAGAAAATTAGCGTCAAAAATATCTCCAAGCATTACAATTTTACTCCTCTTCTTTCCTACATACGGTCACTTTGGCTAACATTCGCTCCTTTTTGTCGTACAGCTATAAATTAGTGACTGCCTGCCCGACTTCCCCGCCTGCCATCGGTCGGGCAGGGTTCATGCGGGGAAGTAGCTAATTAGTATCTGTTGCGGAAACACTATATTGTCACCCTGAACTCGTTTCAGGGTCTCTGATTCTGAACTTGATTCAGGATTGATATATATAGATTCTGAAACCCGACACTATCTATTTCTTCTTATTTTTTTTAATACCTTCTCTATAATATCTCGAGATTTCATATTGTCTGCCTCAGCTTCAAAATTTAAAAGCACTCTGTGGTTCAGTGCTGATACGGCAATCTTATCGACATCGTCATAACTGATATTGGCCCTGTTGTCTAAAAGAGCCATTACCTTTGCTGCTAAGACTATGGCCTGTGCCCCTCGAGGACTTGAGCCATAGGTTATGTATCTGCCCACGTAATCAGTAGCATCACCTCCATCAGACTTTGGATTATCCACATTTTTACTATTTGGATGTGTAGCTAATACAATATTTGTGATATAGTCCTCCACACTTGATGAAACAAGCACATCTCGCACTAATCTTCTCATTTCAGTAACCTTTTTTAAGGCGTCGGTAGAATTAAAAACTGGTTTAATCATATATTTTTCGTTGACTGTTGTCTGTCTCAGGATATCCTTTAGTTCGCTGAAATTTGGGAAAGACAATTGTAACTTAAAAAAGAACCTGTCCATCTGCGCTTCTGGTAAGGGGTAGGTACCTTCCATTTCTATAGGGTTTTGAGTTGCCAAAACGAAAAATGGTTCTTTTAATTTATGTGTCTTTCCAGCAATTGTTACCTGCCTTTCCTCCATAGCTTCCAGCATAGCTGATTGTGTCTTTGGTGTGGCGCGATTAATCTCATCCGCAAGAATAATGTTAGAGAAAACAGGACCGGCAGAAAACTCAAATTCCTTTATACCTTTATTCCTTTCTACGACGATCTGGGTGCCTATTATGTCAGCTGGCATCAAATCTGGAGTGAATTGTATTCTCTTAAAATCAAAACCTAATGCCTTGCTTAAAGATTTAACAAGTAGGGTCTTCCCCAGACCTGGGACACCTTCAAGAAGCACGTGCCCATTGGCAAAAAAAGCAATTAAGACCGTTTCTATAATGTCTCTGTGTCCTACTATTACTTTGCCAATCTCTTCTCTTATGTCATTGAATTCCTTTCTGAACCTTTCTGTTTCTGCTTTTATATCACCTACTTCTTTGTTTTTATTAGTATTGGGCACATTCTACTCCTTTTCAGAATGTATCTTCTTAATAATTTCCTCATACTCTAATGGTATTGAAGTCTTTTTTAAAGCGTCTTCTTCTGCTTGTTGCTTACTTAGTTCCACGGTATCGTCGTAACCTACTGTTGGGAGTCTTCTTTTTGTCGTAGCTTCTCCTTTGCCAGTAGATACGGTTTCCCTTTTTGCTCCAGATTCGTCTTTAATTCCCTCTAATTTCAATTTAAACTTTTCAGCACTTTCAGGTGTTTCAATCTTTTCTGGTTCAGAAGAGTATAATTTCTTTCCTGGTTCGCTTCCAGGTGTTGCAGCAATCTCACTAATATCTCTTCGTAGCTCATTTGATTCCTTTTGCTCTTTTTTATCAATGCCTTCATGCTTTAGTTTACTTATATCATTCAATACTTTTTCCATTTCCATGTTATCACTAACATCTACTCCCATTTTCTTTTCTAAATCCGAAATCTGTCTGGATAAGCTTTCCATTTGACTGGCGATTTTATTTCTCAAATCGGCACTACTTTGTGCATTACTCTTACTATCTCCGGTTATTCCTTGATTGTTCATCGTTTGTTTTTGCGGCGAGGCTATAGGGCTACCCGATCCCCTACTCGCTACTTTCTGCCCGTCACCTGATTCCTTGCCCGCACCCTTCTGTTCTGTGCCTGGTTTCTCGCCAGCGCCTTTCTGTTCCGCCCCTGACCCCTTACCAGCTACTTTCTGCCCTGCACCTGATTCCGTACCAGCACCCTTCTGTTCTGTGCCTGGTTTCTCGCCAGCGCCTTTCTGTTCCGCCCCTGATCCCTTACTTGCAACTTTCTGCCCTGCACCTGATTCCGTACCAGCACCCT
>JBHHYH010000034.1:0-33540 GCA_046757465.1 Candidatus Scalinduaceae bacterium
GAGTGGGGATCATATTTGACTGCAGATGTAAAGATCATCAACACACCCCTTTACGTCCCATTTTCATTCTGCTTCCTCACAATATTTACAAGCCACTTATCTTCAAGGGTTTTTCATTTTACGGGCAATATTATCTATACTGCCTGCATAGTAGGAATGATAATGTTTGCCATAACCGTAATCATGGAATTTACCGGTTTAAAAGGTGAATTGTGGACCTTTAACAAGGCCAGATTCGAACTCCTCGGCGTCCCGGTTTTCATACCCTTTAGCTATTGTTTGTCCTTTTCTGTGCTTGCATATACACAAAAGATTCTTTTAGTGCTAAGGGGATTCCTTTTCTCTTTATCGATAGGTATTTCGTGGCTTGTGTCCTACTTGATAATAGAGGTAGCCATAGGCAAGATTTAAGAAGGAATTTACGTTCTATCGTGTATGTCGGATTTTTAAACCCACCATTATGTTTGTTACGCCTTTGTTGGTTCATTCTTGTCCGCCCGCCCGAACGACGTAGTCGGGCAGGCCAAAACGGCATTATCGGGCTGATATTTCATTTGTTTATGACTTCAGAACGTTAGTTTCTGTACTTACGTAATATCTTAGATATACCAGAGCACCTAAATCATATATAAAATGCAATTGAATAGGTATAAGAAGGCTTTCGTAATACTGGAATAAAAACCCCAAATAAAATCCCATAATCGTAGCAATAACACAATAGGCAGGGGTTACAAAATGCAGAAGCCCAAAGATTATGCTCGCTCCAACAATACCCAATTTGACCTGAATCACTCCCCTAAACAATAATTCCTCCGCAAAGCCTGCAAGGATAGAAATGAGGCATATGTCCAATAAATTGGTATTTGAAAACAAATTCTTTATATCCGTAATAATTATCTTTTTAAGGGAACCCATAAAAGGAATCTTTTCCGCCTGTTTTGAAAGTGAAAAGAAAAATAGAACCAGAGGAAATGATGCCCCAAAAGTACCCAACAGGATGTCGCGGAAAAGATTCTCAGTTAAAGGAAGAAATTTAATACTAAAAAACTTTGCCAGAAATAAGGCTAGTATTAACACTATACCCTCTGTCAGAAGGGTGAGGATTAATAGTTTATATCTTGAATAAGCGATAATAAATCAGGTTCCTTTCTTCCTGTCCAGACTGAATAGGGCAAGAAAATTGTGATGCTCAATATGTAAGGCCCTTTTAAAGTCAATTTAAAACCCTGTACGGCGTTCCCCCTAAAGGGGCCTACTTCTGGTAGCCTACAGGGCATGTTCCCCGTGCAAAATTATTATATTCAACAAGATAAGATAATATCATATAATCACAAATTCAAAATACTATAACTAAAAGAGGTTTTTTCATTGGAACATTCAAATAATAAAATAGCCTTATCTACTGGTAGTCTTTATACGTATCCGTTCGAGGAAAGCTTCAGGGTTGCAAAAGAATTAGGTTTTGACGGCATAGAGTTACTCTTAGGTCCTCCCAACCAGGAATTCACACCCGGTGACATTCAAGACCTCTCGAAAAAATACAATATTCCAGTATTAAGCATCCATTCTCCCTTTAAACTTAACGGGGCAGGCAATTACTGGGATTCAATGATTAAATCATCAAATATTGCTAACATAATAAAACCTCAACTCTTGAATGTCCATCCTCCAAAGGGTATATTTTTTAAATCTTACAAGTTAAAAAGATTTAAAAACTGTCTTAAAGGATGTAAAAGAATATTAAACGGCATTAATCTCACAGTAGAAAACATGCCGATTCGATTTAGAAACAGAATCCTCAATTATTCTAAATATGCCATCTCAGATCCCGACAAACTATACCATTTTTCCAAAAAAGAAGGAATCCATTTGACATTTGATACTACCCATCTGGGGACTATGAGTCTGGACATAGTAAAATATTTCAAGAAGTTAAACGATAGAATACTAAATATCCATATCAGTGATTACGACAGGTATGAACATTTAGAGCCAGGTAAAGGCAATCTACCATTGTCAAAGCTACTTAAGACTATAAAGTCTTACGATTACAAGGGACTGTTAACTATCGAATTACAGCCACTTGACAAACAGGGGAAAAACATGGCTCAGGAAGAGTATAGTATTTACAATAGTTTGGTCTTTTGCAAAAAGTTCTTAGAAGCATAATCCTGCATAACGTAATTTCTCATTACCCTGTGAAACCCTGTGGAATAAATCAATTTGTCCTATTCCACAGGGTTTCTGCATATCCGTAAACAAAAATAGTAATATTTATGTAAAAATGGGCATTAAAATTTATCTCAGTTGGATTTTTATTGTTTTATGTGTGTACAATACCTTATCATGTCTTGCAGAAGATACTGTTGGAGAAAACCATGCTGGCAAAGCTGTTTTTGAAATATTTAGCAAAGGACAATGGCCTCAAAGGGTAAAGGCAAGCATCTTTATAGAGGAAGAAAGAGATAAAATCTGGCAGGTACTAACAGATTACAACCATCTCTCTGGTTTTACTCCTGATTTATTGGGCAGTAAATTAATCAGACGAGAGGATGACATTGCCATCATTGAACAAAAAAACAAGGTAAGAATTCTTATTTTTAGTAAAATCATATCACAGGAAATGTCTGTTAAACATGAATATCCAGATAAATTAATTTTTAAAGGGACCAAAGGAGATATGGATATTTTCGAAGGAAAGTGGATTTTGAACAAGGTTAATGATAAAGGCACGCTTTTAACCTATGATTTAAAAGTCAAACCAAATTTTTACGTTCCAAAATGGTTATTCAGGCTTACATTCAAAAAGGCCGTATCAAACTCTCTTAATGCAATACGTAACCGCATCATACAAATAAATTAGCTTCTCCCTTTCTCAAATTTGTTACTTTACACTGCAAAAGAAAATCCGTTAACTACTAAAAGAAAGGAATTATTATGGATTGGAAAATTTTCATAGCAACATTTTCAACAATTTTTCTTGCAGAACTCGGTGATAAGACACAAATAGCAGCAATTATAATGACCAGTAAGACA
This sequence comes from Candidatus Scalinduaceae bacterium, assembly GCA_046757465.1. GTDB lineage: Bacteria > Planctomycetota > Brocadiia > Brocadiales > Scalinduaceae > Scalindua_A. The sequence goes on from JBHHYH010000034.1 coordinate 3,037, forward strand.
AATAAACCACTTACTGTTTTTATAGGGTCTATGATCGCTTTTGCAGTAATAACCATAATAGGTGTGGCATTTGGTGGTGTAATAACAAAGGTGATACCAATATATCTCATAAAGGTCCTTTCCGCAGTCGCATTTATCACTGTAGGCATTTTAATATTAATAGGAAAATTATGAGATGAAATAATTAAATATTCCCTTCACCTTTGACCTAAAAAGAATACTTGTTTTTTATAGAAAATTATAACTAAAAAGTCTATATTATAAGTAAGAACATTTATACTCATTTCTTATTATGAACCACAAACATAAGGATTAATAACAATGTTTCAAGACAGAAAAGAAGCTGGGCTTAAATTAGCGGAAAAGTTAACTCAATATAGTGGTGAAAAAGATGTAATCGTAATCGCTTTACCCAGAGGAGGTGTTGCTGTTGGTGCGGAGATAGCACAAAAGATTGGTGCGCCTCTAGATGTTATTATAACCCACAAGATAGGTTTTCCAGGAGAACCAGAATTTGCAATTGGAGCAATTGCAGAAAACGGCAGGCTGGAACTTAATGATCGTATTGTAGAAAGATACAATATTCCACAAAGTTATCTGGATGAAGAAATAAACAGACAAAAAGCCGAGATAGAAAGACGCATAATCACATATAGAAGTGGGAAAAAGCTGCCTTCAGTTAAGGACAAAACTATTATCCTGGCTGACGATGGGGTTGCAACCGGCTTTACTATGATAGCGGCAATAAAGGCATTAAAAGAGGAAGGAATAAAAAAACTGGTGGTGGCCATACCGCTATCACCGAAGGATACATTTGCAAAACTGAAAACTCTTTCTGATGAAATTATCTGTTTGGAAACACCAGAATTCTTTCTTGCAATTGGAAACTTCTATTACGATTTTGAACAAGTAACAGATGATGAGGTGAAAGAATTAATGCAAAACGTAGAGCTTAGGAGAAAAGCTCCTGACAACAAGACATTTCACTAGCTTAAGGTATTACCACAATTTTCATTTATCCCTCTTAGAATCCAAATCAAAAATCTAATAGTGGCAAAGCTTTCAGGAAGATTTCTAATTTCATTAAAACTAAATCATCTTACAGAAACCGGAGCGGTAGTTATTTATAAAATCCAGTCAAAACTGGTAAAGGACAGAACCCTAAAGGAAAAACTACAAAGATTCAGTAGAGACGAAAATATGCATAAGAATGAACTAAATAAAATTATCATAAAATACGGAAGTTATCCTTTGCCACTTGAAAAGATTACCAGATTATTTAGTACCATAATAGGTTTCTTTAGTGCAATTGGTGGCCAATATACAATATTAAAGACGGACATATACCTTGAAAAAAGTGGTATTTTAACTTATAGAAAACAAAAAGGGTTTCTGTTGGATAAAGTCGATAACGAAACAATTGAAAAATATAATGTATTCATCAAGATGGAAGAAGGCCATTTAAAATGGTTAACTGAATGGGCAAGGAGCAGATTGCCAAACACATATAAAAAGAGACTCTAATAGTGAGAAGACAAATAGAACTAATAAGAATATTTAACATCCCAATAAAGCTTGACTTGAGCTGGTTCATAATAGTTGCGTTTATTTCTTGGACCCTGGCATTAGGTTATTTCCCTACGATATATCCCGGGCTTGATAAATCAATATACTGGATGATGGGGATTTTTTCGGCTGTGCTTCTCTTTGTATCTGTTTTACTTCACGAATTGAGTCATTCCCTGGTTGCCAAAAAAAACAATATACCCATAAAGGGTATTACGCTGTTTATTTTCGGTGGTGTAGCAGAAATGACCGAAGAACCCACTAACGCCAAGTCAGAGATTAAAATGGCCGTTGCGGGTCCTATTTGTTCGGGCGCCCTTGCGCTTATTTTCCTTATAATAAGCAAATTCTTTATAAGTTTTTTCCCGGTCATCCCATTAATTGGTATACTCAAATATTGCGTGTTTATAAATCTGGCCTTAATGATATTTAATTTGCTGCCAGGTTTCCCACTTGACGGAGGAAGAATACTCCGTGCTATCATCTGGAATTCTACAGGTAACATAAAAAAGGCAACGTATACAACAAGCAGGATTGGTTCATCTCTAGGAGTATTTTTGATAATCTTCGGTTTTTTCAATGTCTTTACTGGAAATTTCGTCGGTGGACTTTGGTTTGCGTTCATTGGAATATTTCTCAAAGGCGCTGCTGAATCAGGTTATCAACAGCTCTTGACAGGAAGACTTTTACACGGCGTAAAGATCTCTGAAATTATGACTCGTGACTTAGTAACTATAGAAGATTCTACAACACTTGATAAATTGGTAGATAATTACTTTCTCAAGCACCGATATAACAGCTATCCTGTGGTAAGTAACGGAATGTTTATTGGGATTGTTTCAATCCATGATGTAAAGCAAATTCCCAGAGAAGACTGGGATAAAGTTGATGTTAGGAAAATACTTGATTCAAAAATAATCAGCTTATGCGTAAGCCCTGATGATGATGCTACAAGTGCCATGTCCAAGATGGTCAGGAAAGGTTTGGGAAGAATACCAGTCCTTGACAACGGAAAACTGGTAGGCATTGTTTCTCATCGAGACATAATGCAAATCATAAAACACAAAATGGACCTCAGTGTATAGATTATGCGTAATTGCTCAATATCAAGTGGAATACTAAAATACTTCATTTCCTTCGTAAGATTACCAGCCCTGCTTTCGCAGGGACTCCAGGGTTCAATGCTGGAATCCTCCCGAAAGGGAGGGTACATGATTCCACTTGATATTGATCAATTACGATTATGGGAACTGTTCATTTTCCTTGAGTTATCCTGATTAACTTTTCCAGAGACGCCTTGGCCCTGCCTGAATCAATCGCCTCTGAAGCAATTTGTATTCCGTGCCTTAAATCGTTCACACCCTTATCCCCTGCAACAATGGCAGCAGAAGCATTTAGGAGGACTATATCACGTCTGGGACCTTTAACTCCATTTAACACCTCCCTGACTACATCCGCACTTTCTTCAGGAGAATTAACAACGAAGTCCCTTATCTTCGCCTTTGGAATCCCGAAGCTCTCATGTGTGATAAAATAACTCCTAATCTTCCCCTTTTTCAACTCACAAACCTTTGTTTTTTCAGTAGTCGTAATCTCGTCCAAACCATCATAACCATAAACTACGAAGGCATGTTCAGCCCCCAATTTTTTCAGGACCTTCGCCACAACATCAGTCAATTTTGCATCATACACACCAATTACCTGCCTTGTAGCCCTTGCTGGATTAGTTAATGGACCAAGGATATTAAAGATAGTCTTTATTCCTATTTCACGCCTTGGAACTACAGCATGTTTCATTGAGGAGTGCAAGAGTGGAGCCAAAAGAAAACCTATATTTGCCTCCTGTATGCACCTTTCAACAATTTTAGTACTTGCTTCAACATTAACACCTAATACCTTGAGCACATCAGCGCTTCCGCAATGGCTTGAAGAAGCGGTATTGCCATGTTTGGCAACTCTTAAGCCCGTCCCTGCAACAACAAATGCAGCGGTTGTCGATATATTAAATGTACATTTTGCATCTCCACCGGTACCACACGTATCAACAACGATTTCATCACCTACGTCAATATGCGTGGCTTTCTCCCTCATGACGCTTGCACAGCCGGCAATTTCATTGACCGTTTCCCCCTTCATTCGCAGAGCCGTAATAAATGCAGCAATCTGCACATCTGTAGCTTCACCTTCCATTATCTCATTCATTACTACCCTGCTTTCTTCGATTGAAAGGTTTTTACCCTCTACTACTCTTCCAATTATTTCTTTTATCATAAATGTGATTATGGCAAAAACAAGCTAAAGTGTCAAGAAGTAGGATTAACATATATTCCCATATATTGACAAACTCAAATATTGATTTAAAATGGATTATTATGACTAAACTGTCAAACCACGATTTAAGTAATGAAATAGTTAAAGAAACGACTAAAACGGCATATAAAATAATGGAGTCATGCAGGCTGTGTCCAAGGATGTGCAAAGTTAATCGTTTGAAGGAAGAAAAGGGGTTCTGTGGCATAGGTGCAAAAGCTGTTGTCTCATCAGTATGTCCGCATTTTGGCGAAGAGTCTGTATTGGTGGGCTATGGCGGGTCCGGGACAATTTTCTTTACAGGGTGTAATTTAGGTTGTGTCTTTTGCCAGAATTATGATATCAGTCAACTTCTGCACGGAGATGAAGTTGAAATAGACGACCTGGTAAACATGATGTTACAATTGCAAAAACGAGGATGTAGCAATATAAATTTTGTCACCCCAACACACGTAGTACCACATATATTAGAGTCTGTTTATTTCGCCCGGTCTAAAGGCCTTAAGATACCTACCGTATACAATTGTGGAGGCTACGAATCAGTCGAATCACTGCAACTTCTAGAAGGAACAATTGACATCTATATGCCAGATGCCAAATATATGAACCCCGTTTCCTCGAAAAAATATTCTTCTGCGCAGGATTATCCTGAAGTAATGAAGGCGGCCTTGATAGAAATGCACAGGCAGGTTGGAGACCTGAAGATCAAGGATGGTCTCGCAACTCAAGGGATCCTGGTCCGTCATCTGGTAATGCCAAATAATATTGCAGGAAGTATAGACGTAATCGATTTCCTTGCAGATGAAATTTCAAATAACACGTATGTAAATGTTATGGAACAATATAGACCAACATTTAAGGCTCATAATTATCCTGATATAAATAGGCACATAACTTATGAAGAATTTGATGAGGTTTATCAATATGCAAAAGAACGGGGTTTGAGACTGTCAACATAAGGCAGACAGCTAAGAGGCTGTCGACATAAGGCTAACGTCTTTTTTATATTATTATAATAAATAGCGAATTTAATACTTGATTATTTCTTTGTCAATCGATTTATCTTTGCCCAGGGTTGTTGGATGCTGGGGTTTTTATGGTTCTTATTTGGAAACCTAAAACACTTGACTGGAATAAACCAGGTTTCCGCTACATAATAAATATGAATAGACTGTTATCTAGGTAGATAACAATTTGTGAGGATAAAACCGGTGGTAACAATATAAAAACTTTTAACAGTTTTACAGCAGTCTCTTATCTTACTTCCTTGGATTCTACACTCTTCATTTCCTCCGCCTTTTTCCCGGCAGGTTTACCTTCCTTTTCTTTTTTTCCCTGCTCTTTTTCCTGCAGCATTTTTATCCTTTTCGCATCTTCGAGTTTTAACTCTTCTTCAAGTTCTTTACTAAGCTGATCCGCAGTAGTCACACTGTCTTCCATGGTAGGTGTTAACTCAAACTTTGTTGTAGCCCTTTGACTCCCGCATCCTAAAATGATTAAGGTTGTCATAAACGTAATCAAACTCACACAGACGAGATATTTAAAAGATGTCACGATGTCCTCCTTATTGTTTATTCCCAATTACGTCTTTAATTTTTTTCGCATCGGGATTATTAATTACTCCCTTTTCTGTAATAATAGCTGTTATGTTCTTTGCAGGGGTAACGTCAAATGCTGGATTAAATACTTTTACATCATCCGGCGCAATCTTGTTACCCATAATATGAGTGATTTCTTTAGAATTCCTTTCCTCTATAGGAATATCATCACCGGAGCTTATGCTTAAGTCAAAAGTCGAAACTGGAGCTGCAACATAAAATGGGATATTGTGTTCCTTTGCAATTATCGAAAGATTATAAGTGCCTATTTTATTTGCGGCATCACCATTAGCGGCTATCCTATCAGCGCCAACAACTACGCAATTAACCTTCTTTTGCTTCATTGCATGAGCAGCCATATTATCACATATTAATGTAACATCAATGCCAGCATTCTTAAGTTCCCACGTTGTGATTCTGGCACCCTGCAGTAATGGGCGAGTTTCATCAGCATATACTTTAACATTTTTCCCCCTTTCTACTGCCGCAAAGATTAAGGCCAATGCTGTACCGTAATAGGCCGTCGCCAACCCCCCTGCATTACAATGAGTTAATACACAACTACCATCCTGTAAGAGCAATTCTCCATTTTCACCTATCTTGCGGCATATGTCCTTATCTTCTTCAAGAATTATTTTTGCTTCATTAAAAAGGATGTTTTTTATATCTGATATTGATTTGTCTTTATTCCTTAAAGCGGTATCTTCCATACGCTTCAGCCCCCAGAATAGGTTTACGGCAGTAGGCCTGGAAGAACCCAAATATGCAGTAACCTTTTTCAGTTCTTTGAAGAAATCTTCAAAATTTCCAGAATTTTTATTCCTGATACCTAATACAGTACCCATTGCGGCAGCTATACCTATTGCTGGCGCCCCTCTAACCATTAGTATCTTTATTGCTTTATAAATGCCTTCTATATCGTCACAGAAAATATACTTCAATTCATTAGGCAATAGAGTCTGGTCTACCATCTTCACCCTTCCATCGATTTTACCAATCCATTCTATAGTTGGTACCGGCACAAAAGCCTCCTGTAATATATGGCAACTGAGAGGAGCACCCTCCCCTGTTTCCCCCTTTTCAGACTGTGGCACAATAACAAAAATGCATAATTTGTCATTCTGAATTTATTTCAGAATCTAATTATTTCAATAACTTAGCAACCTTAGAGATCCCGAAACAAGTTCGGGATGACAATTTTGACACAGTCTGTTTGAGAAAAGGAGAAACAGGGGGATTTTACTATCTCCTTCTTTTCAGTTTTCTTTTTACGTTTTTATCCTTCTGTATTACTTTTTCTGCTAACTTTTTTTTATAACTAATAACCTTCTTTTTAAGTTTTTTATCTGAAGTGCTTAGTATTTGTATTGCCAGGACTGCTGCATTCTTCGCCCCGGCTTTTCCTATCCCAACCGCAGCAACTGGTACACCACCCGGCATCTGTATCGTTGAATAAAGAGAATCTAACCCCCCCAGATCGGGCGTCAACATTGGAACTCCAATAACCGGGATAGGCGTCAACGCCGCTATTATGCCTGACAGGTGTGCAGCTCCTCCAGCACCACCAATAATAACCTTATAGCCTTTCTTCTCGGCTCCCATGGCATACCGATATGCGCGATGCGGTGATCGATGGCAGGAAATTACATCAACGTCATATTTTACTCCGAATTCATTTAGGACGTCAAGCGTCTCTTGCATAGTACTTAAATCAGAATCACTACCCATGACAATACCAATCTTTTTATCTGGCATATTATCCTCCATAGAGAAGCCCAAGGAACTCTATCCTATATGTTTACCACGTCTTGAGTCTAGGTCAATATTTTATCATAAAGGGGGGGGATAAGTTGCAGCATGAAAGAAGATAACTTCTTAACTGCAATTTTAGTTTGTCTATTGAGACGCCTCAAAATGGTTAATTGTCGCGGATCCTTCATGATCTTTAAAGCTAAGTTTGAAACTCTGACTTTTCCCTCATCAGATATTAGGCTACCATAATCAATCTCCAGATCATCCTCTATATCATCTGAGATTGAACGTATTGCAGCAAACTCGATACCCCTTTCACAAGCAACCTCAGCAACAGCTGCACTTTCCATATCCACGGCTAAAAAAGAGTTTTGTTCGCCAATTTTCTTTTTTATGCCTGCCTGGCCTATGACTTTATCCACCGTTAATATATTACCACAATGCAGTTTCAGTTCCAAGTTACTACTTAGTTGTTTAGCCAACTGAACAATTTCTTTTTTACAGGGAAAATTAGATTCCAACTGTAATTCTCCACTTTTGAAATCACTTTGTTTACTATAGCTAACGTTTTCTGCTATAACCAGATCACCCACACTAATTCCCTGCCTTATTCCACCCGCAACGCCAGAAGAAATTAATAATTTAATCTTCAAAGACCGTAATAAATAATTGGTCGCCTTAATAGCATTGTTTCTGCCTATCCCAGTCTGAACAAGGGTTACTGGTAGACCATTAAGGTCTGCTTGATAAAACAACACTTCTTCCATATTGAACTTTTTTGAAACATGCAAGTGAGCCATTATGGGACGTATCTCTTGTTGTAAAGCACACATAAACGCTATCATCTTTCCTCTTGACAGTAAAATAATAAATATATAGTATTGGAAAAATTCATAAATATCAATTTGGGAATCTATCATAACGAAATATTTATGTCAAATCATTTCACAATAAACCACACGGCAAATAAATAATGAGAAGCTCATTCAAGCAAACTTATTCTCTTACTAAATATTTAATAAAGAATAAAATCTCATCTGTTAAACGATTTCCGCTTGTATTGATGCTCGAAATCACACACAACTGCAATCTTACATGTGAAGGTTGTGGTAGAATACGGGAATTTAAGGATACTATGGATAGAATGATGAGTGTTGAGGAATGTATGCACGTAGCAGATGAATGCGGGTCACCCGTAATCTCAGTCACCGGGGGAGAACCTTTCCTGCACCCGGATCTTGACAAGATCGTAAATGGGTTAATAAGCAAAAAACGGCATATTTATCTTTGTACAAACGGAATCACACTGGGTGATTCATTAAAGAAATTTAAGCCCAGTCCATACTTAAACATAAACGTACACCTGGATGGACTGGCAGAAACTCATGACAGGATCGTTGGTGCAAAAGGAGTATTTAAGAAGGCAACGGACGCTATTAAAAAGGCCAAGCAACTGGGCTTCAAGGTATGCACGAATACAACAATCTATAAGGATACCGATCCAAAAGAGATAGATGAATTGTTCGCATTTCTTACCAAGATGGATATCGATGGTTTGCTTGTCTCACCTGGATTCAGTTTTGAAGACAACTCAAATGACGTTTTCATTCTGAAAGAAGAATTTTACAAAAAATTCAGTTTTATTTATGAACTATCAAAAAAATACAAGATCATGAACACACCCATATATCTAAAATTTCTAAAGGGTGAAAGAGACCTAATGTGCACACCATGGGGTAATCCAACAAGGAACTATCTCGGTTGGAAGGGCCCTTGTTACCTAATCACAGATGCATATTTTGAAACCTTCAAGGAATTTATGGATTCCACTGACTGGGACAGATACGGTGCTGGTAAAGATCCGCGCTGTCGCAATTGTATGGTACATTGCGGATTCGAACCCACAGTCGTTTTAGAAACAGCGAAAAGCTTTAAGGACGTATATGAAATGGCAAGATGGAGTCTAAGCTAAATGTCTTGAAATTTTATAATGTAATAAAAATTTTTTCCCTGATATGCCAATTATTACACAGATTTTTGTAAAAATGAGGTAATCTTATCTTTGAGGCAGAATATTGTAGAATTCCTTCAGTGTTTGTACCTGTTTAATGAACTCTTTGTAAGAAACACGTTTTGTAATAAAACCGTTTGCACCATTTTTATACGCTTCTGCAATGGTTCTGTCATCAGAACTTGTAGACAGAATAATTACATGAATCGAACGATATTTCGTGTTCTCCTTAATAAACTTAAGAACATTCATTCCGTCAATCTTAGGCAAATTAAGGTCCAATATAACTAAACTAATCTGAGTCTTTATCTCATTATCAACGCCGTCAAGTTCTGTTTTCTGAAAATAGTCCACGACTTCCTTCCCATCCTTCATTAGGATGACCTTTTTTTTAACATCCCCCAACTCAAGTAAGTCAATAATTAACTCCGCATGATCTGGATCATTCTCCACGAGTAGAATCTTTTTTTCACTCAAAGAAATATCCCCTTAAAAAAGGTGTGAATCAAACGTTCGTATTCTTAAACCATTTTTTGAGATAAATTATTGAATGCTGAGGTTTGGCTTACCTCTGTATGTATATAGATTGCAATTACTTATAGAAAGAGCGAAAGCCATTACCTTTCACAGCCTTCACATAAGTTATTGAGAAAATACCAATTCTCTTTCTCAAATTCGCAATCTGAATTTCAATTGCGGAGCTAAATCAGATTAGGTTATTAGTGAGAGGTGTGGATAGCGAAATATATGCGTAGCCATATTTCTAATGATAAATACATTTTGTAAACTAATTTTCCAACGGACATTTATTGCAATACTCGATCAGATAGGATTATCATCTTATTTAACTGTATTTCTATATCTACTCAATGCTAAAAGTGGAAAATAACTCCTATACATATGATATCTGAGATAAAATACCTTTGGAAACCCTGTTCCCGTAAATTCTTCTTCATCCCAGGTTCCATCTTCGTTTTGAGTCTCTATCAAAAATCTTATGCCATTTTTTACAGATTCGGAGTCCCTTTCATCCGTACACAAAAGCCCCAGTATAGCCCATGATGTTTGAGAGGCCGTACTCTTCCCAATCGCCTTAAACGACTCATTCCAATAGGATTTGATTGTCTCTCCCCAACCACCATCTCTGTTCTGCACACTCTTTAACCATGATGCTGCTTTTCTAACATAATCCTGAGTCATATCTTCTTTAATTAAATGAAGACCAGATAATGCTGACCACGTGCCATATATGTAATTGACCCCCCAACGACCAAACCATGAACCGTCTTCTTCCTGTTCCTTTTTAAGAAATTCAATAGCCTTTCCCGCAGGTGGATAATCTTTATTATATCCAAGCCCAGCCATTAAATCCAGTACACGTGCAGTAAGGTCACCGGTGCTTGGGTCAAGGAGTGCATTCCAATCGGCAAATGGTATGCGATTTAGAATCTCTTTATTGTTGTCTCGATCAAAAGAGCCCCAACCTCCGTCTCTACACTGCATACCCAAAAGCCACTTAAACCCTCTGAGAATCGCCTCCCTTTTTCTATTTTTATCAGGCAAATCAATAAGCCGTAAGGCCATCAGTACGACTGTAGTATCATCACTATCAGGGTAAAATTCATTTGCATGCTGAAAATACCATCCGCTTGGCTCTTTAACAGGATTCTTTAAACTCCAATCTCCAAAGCTCCTTACTTCCCTCTTTAAAAGCCACTGTCCTGCCTTAATCAGCGCAGGATGATCGTTTGATAAACCAGATTCTGAAAGGGCCATGATTGACCATGGCGTATCCCATACAGGCGATACACAGGGTTGCATATGTAATGTTTCCTTATCATATACTTCAAGTTTTTCAATCTCAAGTAAAGCCCTTCTATAATCAGGATGTTCGTCCCTATAGCCAAGACATTTCATGGCCATTACTGAGTTGACCATAGCAGGCCATATCGCACCCAAACCTCCAGACTTATCTAAACGCTGCAAAATCCACTTTTCTGCCTTTTCTATTGCAAGCTTCCTTAAAGGCTTAAAAGGATTCTTTTCATAACGTCTGAGGACTGAATCTATATTAATAAAAACATTCTTTAACGAAAACTTATCTTGATCTCTGACCACCCGGTAACTAACCTTGTTTCTAGGTATTACGTACAACTCATCCAATGCCGCGTTTCCACCAACACTATGTTTTGGTTTCATTGCCATTATTATGCCAAGAGGAACTACTATGCACCTTGACCAATAAGAAAACTCATAAATGTTAAAGTAAAACGAATTAGGCAGAAGAATTACTTCTATTGGTAATGCCGGTATCCCCTGCCAGTCAAATTGCCCAAAAATGGCAAGGTATATCTTTGTAAATGTGTTTGATTTCATTATACCACCCATGTTTAGAATGCAATCTCTGGCCTTTTTCATAAATGGTTCTTCTTTGGAATAACCTGCTAATTTCAGGGCAAAATAGCATTTTACTGATATGCTTATATCACTCGGACCTTTGTAATAAATGTTCCATCCACCATCCTTTTGCTGCGTTTCCACCAAATATTTAGCCGCCTTCTTCTGTTTTACTACGTCAACCCGATCTATAAAATTCATTAGCATCATATATTCCGCAGTTAATGCAACGTCACCCTCTAGCTCACCAACCCAGAAACCTTCCCTCTTATCCTGCTCCTTGAGCAAGTGAGATCGGGCCTTTCTAATAGCTGAACCTAGTTCTGTATCATAAGATAATTCACCTTTTATTTCCCGAAGCGTTTTACCAAAACAAAGGTCAGCAGGAATAACTTCAGGCAGATGTCGTCCATTCCTTCCACCAAGAAACTTGTAACTAACCTTGTCTATCTTTTCAATAAAATCCAGTAATAGATTGGTCATTTCGATTGTCCACCTTAAAAATATTACCCAAAATACTATTATTGGTCAATAATTGAACAGTTATATATAAAATTTACACTCTTTTTGCAAGGAAAATTTTCAGCGTTGTCAGCTTGACATATTATATCTTGACATATGATCCTGCTCAATTACAATATCTTGTATAACCATGGAAAATAGTAGAATTGTGTAAGCAACCTAGCAAACATTTATATTGCTACAAAGGCTTTACACAGGCACATCCCTCTCCAATGTCTCTACTATCGAATGTGGGATAGAGACATAAGTTGTTTCAATAACACATGATAAGATATAAATATGGGTAAAATAAAAGTACAAGACTTCAATCTAGAACATACGCTGGAAAGTGGGCAAATATTTAGAATAAACAAAGATAATGGTTGGTATTATGTAAATGCACAAAATAAATTTTTCAGAATAAAACAGGCTAGCAATGAAGTAGAATTTAATGGTGTCGACGAAGAATTTATCATTTATTTCTTCTCCCTGAATGAAAATCTTCCAAAAATACTCAAGGAAATAAACAGGGATAAATACATAGGAAAAGCAATTGCCAGATACAGAGGATTAAGGCTCATCAAACAAGAACCCTGGGAATGCTTAATATCTTTCATATGCTCCTCCGCATCAAATATTCCAAGGATAAAATCAAAGCTTAATACCCTTTCCAAAAGTTTTGGCAAAAAACTTTTATTGGATAATCATCAAAGCTATGCATTTCCATTGCCTGGTAAAATCAATGACTATAAAAAGATCAAGGATGCAAAAACCGGCTTTCGCGCTAAATACATCCTTGAGACAAATAATAACATAGATATTACGCACCTTAATTCATTAAGAAATAAATCATATAAATATGCAAAGGATGAATTAAAGAAGGCAAAGGGAGTCGGAGATAAGGTAGCCGATTGCATTTTACTTTTCTCTCTTGGTTTTAATCAGGCGTTTCCAGTAGATACCTGGATAAAGAAGGTAATACAATTGCTGTATTTCAACAATAATGTTGTTTCAAACGACAGGATCAGGGAATTCGGAATGGATTATTTCAACAGGTATGCTGGTTATGCCCAACAGTATTTATACTTGCTTTCAAGGAGCAGATTACTATAGGCTAAGACTGGCAGTAGTTTAACCTTACATATTCCATCAAGCCTCCTGCTCTGATTATGTCCTTCATCTCATCTGCAAAGGGTGTAAATGAATACTCTTTTTTCGCTGTCAGATTAATTATTTTACCTAAATTCATATCTACCTGAACTTCATCACCCTCATTTATCTCCATAGCGGCCTCTTTACTTTCAAATATTGGCAAGCCAATATTGATTGCATTTCTAAAGAATATCCGAGCAAAACTCTTTGCTATAACACAAGAAACACCAAATGCCTTGATAGATAATGGTGCATGTTCCCGTGAAGATCCGCAACCAAAGTTTTCTCCTGCTACTATAATATCACCTTTCTTCACCTTCTTAACAAAATCCGGGTCTATATCCTCCATACAGTGAGATGATAATTCTTTCTCGTCTGTCGTATTCAGGTATCTGGCAGGAATAATCTCGTCTGTATTAACATTATCCCTATATTTCCAACTCTTACCGTTCATAAATTAATTAGCTGTTTTCCGTAGATTTACAAGTGGAAGGCTATCCGCCAAAAGACACGCCCACCCGTGCCGGATCAGACGGGTCGGACAAGAAGTCATGCCGTTAGGCAGATCTGCCTCTGGCATGACCTTCCGCTACATTTGTTTTTTTCGTACAGGGCAGGGTATTAATTCATGTTTGCATAGTTCCCAACCGCCTTAAGTTTACTTTCCATTCTCTGATGTGCCTGATGCATGAATGCTTCTATACGTGTCTCTTCATTGGTTTCTTCTTGTCCATCAAAGGTTAGCTTTAAGCATGGAATACCACCATGATCTCTTTGGAATTTCTCCAATACTGCATTAACTGCTGTTCCTGGCATGCAGTGAAAAGGAATGACATTTATAATGCCATCAAAATTTTCCTCTATATATTCTACTGCCCTTCCCATACTGAGAACCGGATCGCCTTTATACGAATCATGGATATATGACCTTCCCTTCAAAATCAACTTTTTAATGGAGCTTTCTTTAAATAGATTAGTTGAGCATTTCTTAAATGGACGAGATATCTTGTATTCATTATACCTCTGTATTATTTCGGTAATTATCTCTATCGTATATGCACTAATATTTCTTTCTCTTTTACAATCTTCTCGGCGACAATGGGCAATGTAGTTTATCCACTCACCAAAAGGTGGAATCACTGCCTTTCCACCAAGTTTTTCTATCCTTCTTACGATAAAGTTATTGGAATACTCATTACCGCGAACATAGGTTTCACCAATGATACCTATTAAGGGTTTCCGTACACTCTTGTCTACTGCAATCCTATGAAATGCATCTCTTGCGTCCTTGACAACTTGTAAAAGGTCATATCCATATTCTATTGCGTGTTCAGCCCTTCTGAGATGTTGCTTGTATACAATATCGGACTCACCTTTATGTATTTCATATGGCCTTATTTCATGCAATAATTTCTGCATAAAATCCGCAAGGACGAATCCATTCCACGTAAGCTTACGGAAGCTTGTCCCTAGTTTACTTGTACCTTCCTGGTAATCATCTCCCTGATCCAATGTGTAGATTGGCACATGAGGAAATCCAATATCGTCCAAAACCATGCGGTGCATCTTATTATACTGGCCAAATCTGCAGGGGCCGGACGCAGTCGCCATAAAGAAAACACTATTTTCCGGATCAAAATCAGTGCTTAATGCTTTTTTCACAATGTCTCCAGTCGTAAGGATTGCGGGATAACACTCTTTTCCCGAGGTATATTTTCTTCCCAATTCTAAACTCAATTTATCCGGCATTGGCAGGGCTACAGCATCAACATCGTTAGCCCTCATCGCAGCGGCAGCCATTCTCCCACAATCATTCATATATGGAATATACATTGTTCTTTTCTTATTGGACGACAATTTATGCTTCCTATCCACGTCTTTCTTAATCTCCTTAGTTCTTGCATTTTTCAAACTGTCCAAAAATGCCTCGCAACGTGTCATCACCCCGGCATCGGCACTGTGTTCATCTATATCTATCATCAAATACGGCTTCCCGCCAACTTCCTTCGGAAAGAATTTAGAAATAAAAGAGTCTGGTCCACATCCAAAGTTAGTTATGTAAAGGGCATATAACCTCTTATCACGTGCTACTACCCTCGCAGCTGCAAGTATCTTTTGCCCATACTTCCAATACATGTTTGGATAATCTTTAGATATATCATCCAAATCCAAAGTTAGGAAATCCATCGGAATTGCCAATATCCCCAAATCCCTGAGCTTGTCGGGGAGATCCATATTAACACCAGAATCACAACCGTTATAGGGACGACTGATAATTACTAATGCGATCTCATCCTCACCTAAACTGTCCAGCGCCTCTTTACCCCTATCCTCAAGGCGCTTGTAAAAGCTCTTTTGTGATTCTTTGGCTTTCCTTATAGCATTCTCCACCTTTTTACCTCTCTTACCAACATCCCTGGCAATCTTACGTAATGTCTTATCTACAAATGATTCTCCATACTCAAAGTGAATTATAGGTTGCAATACTTTAAATTTCGGTGCGTCCAGGTCTACCGCAGAACGAACTATGTATGGAAGACATTGTATATAAGGACACGCGTAAGAATGGGTCAACTTAGAAGACGCATGAGACAAATTTATAACACTAGGCAAGAATAAATAGTCAATGTCCTTATCTAACATGTCAATAACGTGTCCATGCGCGACCTTTATCGGGAAACAGGTTTCTGCATTAATAGTCTCTATTCCATTATTAATTATCTCGCGATTTGTATGCCTTGAAGTAATTACTTCAAAACCCAATTCCGTGAAAAATGCTTTCCACATAGGAAATAATTCAAAAAAAGTAGACGCTTGAGGGATACCTATACGTCCTTTTAATGAGCCTTTGCTTTTGTTTTCGGGATAGGTGCTATATAGATGTTTTTTTCTTTCATTAAATAGTCTGGGTAAATTCTTATTCTTTTTGACATTTTTCTCATCATCATACTTACCGCAACGGCTCCCATAGTGAAGAGGCGATTCTCCGCTTATGGTTACCTTCCTTATTTCACATATGTTTGAACAATCCCTGCATACAAAAGATGTTGATTCATACTTCCTATTCCTTAAGTCAAAACCTTTGAATCTTGATCGCTCCCATGTCTGTTCCTCCATTGATATTATGGCAGAACCAATCGCTCCCATAACATCATGATGTTGCGGTACCATTATCTTTTTACCAGTTACCTTCTCGAAAGCAGCCTTAACTCCACGATTTGCCGCAACTCCACCCTGCAAAAATATGGTATCTCCGATTTTTCTCTTTTCAACGACACGGTTAATATAATTTAATACTATAGAATAACTCAGCCCCGCTAATAGATCATCTTTAGGCACACCTAGTTGTTGATTATGAACGAGGTCTGATTCCATAAATACCGTACACCTTTCTCCAAGAGAAGATGGACAACAAGAACTTAAAGCCCGTTTACCAAATTCCTTCTTTATGTTAACGCTCAGCTTCTCAGATTGCTCTTCAAGAAATGATCCTGTGCCTGCAGCGCATACCTTGTTCATTGTAAAATCGATTATTGCTCCATTCTCCAAACTTATATATTTAGAATCTTGTCCTCCTATCTCAAAGATTGTATCTACATCCTTATCAACCACTGCAGCCGCCGTTGCATGAGCCGTTATTTCATTCTTAACAATATCGGCACCAATAAATTCACCCGTCAGATATCTACCAGAACCCGTTACTCCCACACCCTTTACTATAACCTTATCCTGAACTTCCTCACCTACTTCAAACAACCCTTGCCTGGCTGCCTCCAGAGGCTTACCTGCCGTCATCAGATAGCGTCTGGCCAATACATTTTTATCCTTATCGATAACCACAACGTTAGTACTTATAGACCCAACATCAACCCCGACATAAGCTTCTAGATTTTTATTCGTATTGAGCTTGTGACTCTCGACATTAATTGCATAGTTGTTGCAAGTTAGTTTCAGCAGGTTTGTGTCTTTCCCTTTGCGGTTTTTTAAATATGCGTCAATCGCTTTAAAGCCCTTAAATGGAGAATAAGTACCTTTATCAATTAAGGTCAACGCACAACCTGTTGCACCCATAGTATTAAAGTACTTTGGAATAATAAGTTCCCCCTCAGACAATCCCAGTATGTCTTCAAATGCCTTCACTATACCAATATTTGCTGCAACACCACCCTGAAATGCTATTGGTTTTACAAATTCCTTGCCTTTTCCTATATTACTCTTAAAATTCCTAGCCAATGCATAACACAAACCAGCTACTATGTCATGCATCTCTGTTCCTACCTGTTGAAGATGTATCATATCTGATTTTGCAAAAACACTGCATCTGCCAGCTATCCTCGGCGGATTCTTTGACTTTAAAGCCAGTTTGCCAAATTCTTCCTCTATAGATACACCTATTCTCGTTGCCTGCTGATCTAAAAATGATCCTGTCCCGGCAGCACACATCGTGTTCATAGCAAAATCAGACACCTTCGAACCGACTCCCCCATTGTTGTCCTTATTTCCTGAAGACTCATCATACTCTAACAATATAAGCTTTGAATCCTCTCCACCAATCTCTATTATGGTCCTTACTTCAGGATGGAACACAGACGTTGCCTTACTCTGTGCCACAACCTCATTAATAAAACTTATACCCGTTATTTCCGCCAACAGCTTCCCCCCTGACCCTGTAGCTGCCATTCCATATACATCATCAATTGAAATCCTATTAAAGATATCTTTCAGTACAATTAACACCGTCTCTATTGGTTGACCATGTGATCTCACATAGTGGTTTTCCATAATCCCCTTGGCTTCGTCTATTACTACTACTTTTACACTCACAGAACCAATATCTATGCCAATATATTTTTTTTGTTCTTTTTGGGATTCCATCTCTATCCTTCTTATCATCTATCTTCCTTTCATCTATTTCTACCTACATGACTAAAAACAATGTTTCATAATTTTAGACTATAGCAATGATAAGTCTTTTTTCATAAAAGTATGTAAAGACAACGTAAGATTAAATCTTAGTCAATATATTCAGGATGAGTGATTTTTCCTGTAATAGCTGAAGCTGCTGCCACAGCGGGGCTGCAGAGGTATATTTCGGCTTTTGGATGCCCCATTCTACCCGCAAAATTTCTGTTTGTAGTAGATAGCGCACGTTCCCCTTCCGCCAAAACACCCATATGTCCGCCAAGGCAAGGTCCGCAGGTTGGTGTAGATACGACGCCCTCTGCATTTATAAAAATCTCTATTAACCCTTCTTTCACCGCTTCAAGATATATATCCTGTGTAGCTGGTATCACAATCAATCGTACTGAAGGGTGGATTTTTTTATCTTTAATAATTTGTGCGGCTATCCTTAGATCAGAAATTCTGCCATTAGTGCATGAACCTATTACAACCTGATCAATCCCTATATCAGATAGGTCTTCAACTGGACGTGTATTTTCGGGTAAACTGGGTAATGCCACCTGTGGAGATATGTTATTTACATCATACTCATAAATATCACAATACTTACAATCATCATCACTTGAATAGAGTTTATATTTCCTTCTCGCTCTACTGCTTATATATTCTTCTGTGCAGTTGTCTGGTTCAATTATCCCGTTTTTTGCACCAGCCTCAACCGCCATATTGCACATTGCAAGGCGATCATCCATCGATAAAGCCGTAATAACAGGCCCCGCAAACTCCATTGATTTGTATCTAGCGCCATCTACTCCTATTTTTCCTATGACGTAAAGAATCAAATCTTTACCTGATACCCATTTATTCAGCTTACCATTGAAAACAAACTTTATTGACTCTGGTACCTTTAACCATACCTTACCAGTCGCAAAACATGCCGCTAAATCTGTACTGCCAACTCCCGTAGAAAAGATTCCCAAGGCCCCGTACGTACACGTGTGTGAATCCGCACCAATAACCAAATCGCCCGGAACAACTATACCTTTTTCGGGTAACAAGGCGTGTTCTATTCCCACCCTACCTATTTCAAAATAGTTTTTTATATGATGCCTTCGTGAAAATTCTCTGAGTGTTTTGGCGTTTTGAGCTGATTTAATATCCTTGTTCGGAGTGAAATGATCGGGAACTAATACAACCCCTTCAGGGTTAAAAATACCGTTTATACCAAGTCTTTCAAATTGTTTAATTGCAATCGGTGCGGTTATATCGTTGCCAAGACATATGTCTACATCTGCATAAACAAATTGACCAGCATAAACTTCTTCAAGGCCAGAATGCGCAGCTATAATCTTCTCAGTAATTGTCATACCCATACTGGCTTAAACAATAATAATTATTTCATTACCAAAAATTTGATTTGTCTAATTTTCAGAAAAACGGCCTCTCCTTATAGATTTAATTGTAAGGGGATCTTCTAAATATTTATTATGACATTTACTACATAAATCAAAACGAAAGGTCTTATACTCAACATCATCTATGTCATCATCTATGTCATCATCTGAATCGATTTTATCTATTTCATCTTCTTCTTCGTCATAATCATCCGTCAATTCTTCATCAAAATCGTTGTCAACTTCCATAGAGTCACATGCCGCATAAACCTCTATTTTCACCACATATCTAACATCTTCTTCAGGGATTATTGACCTTCCGCACATGTCACAAGTGTATCGGATCATTAACAATTCCTCCTTTTCCTATAAGGTACTTTAAAACCCAACCCTTTTGGCTATGCCACAAGTCGAAAAAACCTATCACCGAGTTCATTAATTAAGATAGCTTGTATGAGAAATCTTAATTTCGTGGATAATTATATACGGAAATACTGCATTTTGTCAAGAACATTAGAATCTGCAGGAACCATGTTTAATACATTGAAAACAGTTAGCCCTGTTTGGAACATAGGCCACGAACCATAGACAGTTAACACGTTTTAGAATTTATGGTGTTATGTGGGACCACGAAAAATATGATATTTGGCAACCCCTTGTTATATTACTACTTATGATTATTTAGAAATAATAAAACGACGTTGTTGCGGGTGGTTTTTAACTAGAAAATTTACCAATTTTAAGTATTAATATTAAACCTAAAACTTTTATTTGCATAAAACAAAGAAAAAATTATTATACCGTAAAAATAGTATTGATATACTATTAAGAGGCTTATATAAACATTCTTTAATCTAAGGTGGCATACAATTTGCTAACATAACATTTATTTCTATTATAATCAAAATTTCTGGTAGCTAATATCAATATTTTTTTTAACTTTACAAATTTATTCCACTCCCTATTCTTCGATCAACTTGACTTATTATAAACTATCCATTAGAATGAATACCTAATTAACTTGACCAAAAAGGGAATTCACAAATAGGTATTCATTATTTAAGAAAGGAGGCACTGTGAACAGAAAGGGTAAAACTGTACGAAAATGTCATGGTTGTATCCTAAATTTAGGCGAACGTTGCGCTGTTTACGAAGACCCGCATGAAAGATGGCAGCATTCGAAGTGTTCGAGCTTTAATGATAAGGATCTTTACAATAAATACCTTGAGAATTTAGAAAAACATCCTCCAAATAAGCCCAAAGAGCACAGAAAAGCAACGGCCAAGCTTCGACATACAGGGGAACACCGCCAGGGTATGAAATCTAAGAGGTGAGTGTAACATCTCCAATACAATATACTACGGTAGTAATTTAGTTTTAGAATTTATTTACGGTTTCTAATTTCTCAAAAATCGTTTTTTTCACTACCTCATATTCAGGAGGAAGCTCAACTGGCAAATTAACATACTTTGGGTTAACTTCATCCAATTTATTTTCATGATATCTTATCTTAAAATCTGTAAATTTTAATCCATGTGCTGTTGAAATAATCACGATTTGTTCATTCTTCTTTATTTCATTCTTCTTAACAAGCTTTAATAATGCCGCTAATGCAACTCCGGTGTGCGGGCAATTAAAAAGTCCTGTTCTATCTGCTAATGCTGCTGCATTGGCAAGCTCATCTTCTGTAGCTTCTTCCACAATACCATTAAACATCTTCAGTATTTTTATTGCTTTGTTAATACTGACAGGATTCCCTATCTGAATTGCGCTTGCAAGTGTTTTTTGAGCCTTTACTGGTTTAAATTCCTCAAAATCTTTCAGATAACTCTGGTATAACGGATTTGCCTTTGAGGCCTGTACACACACAATCCTGGGAAGTTTATTAATTATGCCAATATCTCTCATCAGGATAAAGCCCCTGCCCAAGGCACTAACATTCCCCAAATTACCGCCAGGAACTATAATTACATCAGGTACTTCCCAATCAAATTGCTGTACCATTTCAATGCTTACGGTCTTTTGACCCTCAATCCTTAAAGAATTCATTGAATTAGCAAGGTAAATTTTGTTCTTGCTACAAATTTCTCTTACTATTTCCATACAGCCATCAAAGTCAGTATCTAATGAAAGCGTCAATGCCCCGTTGGCTATGGGTTGGATTAACTGTGCGGTTGAAACCTTGTCTTTTGGCAAGAATACTATTGCAGGAATCCCTGCTGCTGCACAATAAGCAGCAAGAGCTGCAGAGGTGTCACCCGTAGAGGCACATGCCACTCCCAGTATCTCCTTCCCCTCAGAAATCATCTGCTTAACCATGGATACCAAGACAGTCATCCCAAGGTCTTTAAATGACCCTGTATGCGCATTACCACACTGTTTAATCCACAAGTCTTCTACACCCATAATCTTGCCAAGACGTTCAGCCCAAAAAAGATTGCTTCCTCCTTCATATAGGGATACCACATTATCATTCGACACATTGGGACAAACCATTTCCTTTTTTCCCCAAACAGAGCTACCGTATGGCCATTTGGTCCTCCTATAACGTTCATCAAAAAGCCTCATCCATGATTTAGGGCTACGATGTTTCAGTTTTTCAATGTCGTGCTTGACCTCAAGCAGGTTGCCACATTTTTTACACTTGTATATAACTTCGTTCAACTCATATCGTTCATCGCATCCGGAAGCACACTGAAACCAGGCTCTATGACCCATATGTATCACCTTCTATAAATACTATCTGTAAATTTGCTTTTTTAGGATATTTTTGATTTACTTAGTTGAAAGATATGTGCAAAGATAATCTAATACGGGTTTATTGTATATATTGTTAGATATTATACTGGTCAGCGTAATTATAAAATGCCAAATACTTATTACAAGTAAAATATACCTTCTTTCACCTTGACAATCACAACTACACACAGTATCTTTTGAAAAATGAAAAATATATGTATTTTTGAAGACAGCGAATATCAAAATTTCCTTCCTCTTGTATATAACAGGCCCGTTTACGACCTGAGATGTGGTACATTTTCCCTTCTCGAAAGAATGGTTCTCCAATACCCCGACACAAAGATTAGGTTATACTGTAGAGAATATCTCAAGAAATTAACAAATGAAAACCATCCATATAACGTAAACGAAACAAACTTTGATGATGGAGACTGCTTATTCATAAACGGCAGATTACTGACACCTAAACCAATTCCAATCTCTGGAAAAGAAGAGGTTGGGATAAATGATGATTCTATCGTTTACGCCAGATTACTCAGGAAAAATTGCCTTTCAATCACCCCAGATAAATTTTTAGACAAAGGCTTTACTAACACATTAAAAAAGAAGTGTAAAGTTAAGAACGTTAGCACAAGATTATTAAAATATCCGTGGGAATTGATTATTAACAACAAAAATCAGATTACATCTGATTTCACATCGCACATTAAAGAAGGACTTATACAGGGTAAAATATATGAAGGTGTGCACCTGATTAACGATTCTCATATATCCGTGGGAGAAAATACTGCAATTAAACCGGGATGTGTCCTTGATGCGGAAAATGGCCAAATATACATAGGTAAAAACGTTAATATATCTCCTAATACTGTTATCGAAGGACCTGTTTACATAAGAGACAATGTTATAATCAAGGCTGTTTCAAGAATCCGTGCAGGATCAAATATAGGCAAGGCTTGCAAAGTGGGTGGAGAAATCTCAAATACAATTATTCAGGATTACTCAAACAAACAACATGATGGCTTCCTTGGTGATTCGTATATAGGTTCGTGGGTTAACCTAGGAGCAGATACAGTAAACAGCAATCTTACAAATACATACGGCACGGTTAAGGTGCAAATGGTCGATAAAATAATTGATACTGGCCAGATGTTCTTTGGTATGATTATGGGTGACCACACAAAAACAGCCATAAACACAAGATTTACCACAGGAAGTAACATAGGATTTGCTTGTAATATACTTTTCACAAGCATACCTCCAAAGTTTATACCATCCTTCTCATGGTGTTCTGACAACAACACAATGACTTATGACGTAAAAAGAGAACTGCAAGTAGCAAAACGTATGATGGAAAGGCGCAATAAGATAATGACGCAGAACGAGGAAGAAGTCTTCAAGACTATTTTTGATCTATCAGAAAAGGAAAGAAAACTACACTATAAGAAAAACTAGTTACTATCATTCCACAGTAACACTCTTGGCCAGGTTTCGAGGCTTATCTACATCACACCCTCTCATCACCGCCATGTGATATGCTAATAACTGGAGTGGAATTACAGATAAAATTGGCGTTAATGTATCTATTGTCTCTGGAATATAAAAAACATGATCAACCATTTCAGAAATTTCATTGTCACCCTCACTCGCTATGGCTATTACCTTACCGCCACGTGTACGAATTTCCTCAATATTGCTTAAAATCTTTGTATAAACCTTATCCCTGGTAGCGATAAAGACTACTGGCATATCCTTATCTACAAGTGCGATAGGCCCATGTTTCATCTCTGCAGCAGGATAACCCTCTGCATGTATATACGATATCTCTTTTAACTTCAGAGCGCCTTCCAAAGCAACGGGATAATTATAGCCTCTACCTAAATAAAGGAAATTTTCATTATCTTTATAACGTCGTACAATTTCTACTATTTGATCTTCTTTCTCAAGAACCTTTTTTACTTTTTCCGGAATCTCTCTCAACTTACTTACTATATCCTTACTCAAGATTTCTTTCTGACCCTTCATTCGTGCCATGAAAAGGGTCAGGAGAAACAGGGCAGTAATTTGAGAGGTAAATGCCTTTGTTGATGCTACTCCTACTTCGGGGCCGGCATGAAGAAACATACCACAATCTGATTCTCTTGCAATACTACTGCCAACAACATTACAGATTGCAAGGACCGTTGCACCCCTCTTTTTAGCCTCATTAACCGCAGCAAGTGTATCTGCTGTTTCACCTGACTGACTTATTGATATCACCAACGTCCCTTCTTCAATGATGGGATTTCTATATCTGAATTCTGAAGCATATTCAACCTCAACAGGTATTGCTAAAAGATCCTCGATCATATATTCCCCGATAAGTCCCGCATGCCATGAGGTGCCGCAGGCTACTATTATGATACGCTTAATATCATGGAGAATCTTCTCCTTCTCCTTTAAGCCTCCCAGCCGCACAAGGGTGTTATCTTTCTCAAATCTTCCCAGCATCGCATCACGTAAGGTTTGAGGTTGTTCATGTATCTCCTTAAGCATAAAATGCTTATAGCCACCCTTTTCTACCTTATCAACATTCCATTGCACCTCATCAATCCTCTTAGATATTGGCACATTATTAATATCAGTGGTTACCATATTATCCCTTGTTAAAACGGTAATCTCATTATCCTCCAAATAAACAACATTTTTTGTATATTCCAGAATAGCAGCAACATCGGAAGTAATAAAATACTCTCCCTTGCCTATACCAACGATTAGTGGACTCCCATGCCTTGCAGCAATTAATTTCTCTGGTTCATCCAAACTAATAATAGCTAACCCATAAGCTCCTTCAATTTCCTTCAATGCACACCTTACAGCAGCTTCTATATTACCGCTGAAATAACTCTCAATAAGATGGGCAATCACCTCAGAATCGGTTTCACTCTTAAATTTATGCCCTCCTCCCTGAAGTTTGGACTTTAGGTAGTTACAATTTTCAATAATACCATTATGAACTACAGCAATCTTTTTCGAACAATCAACATGAGGGTGAGCATTCTCGACTGTCGGTGCTCCATGTGTGGCCCATCGTGTATGAACGATGCCAATAGTACTTCCATTACATTTACTTTCTATCCTTTTTTCCAATTCACAAATCCGCCCCACAGATCTTTCATAAATCATTTGATCGCCTTCAATGACAGCAATCCCCGCAGAATCATATCCTCTGTATTCCAGTCTTTTTATTCCTTTAACAAGTACAGTCTTTGCTTCTTTCTCTCCAATATAACCAACGATGCCACACATATTCCAGAACCTCAAATATTATTTCAAAAATTGGTTAAAACTGCGAAATTATAGAGCAAATATTTTGCCTAAAATCTGATATTTTTGTTAAATTAAATTGTAAAGGATATAAGTTTTGTGCAAACAACACCTTATGAGTATGAGAGAAAATACTGGTTGTTTATTCAAAGTCATCCCACGTTTATAAAAATCAACACTTATTTCTTTAATATCTGTTACGCATTGATTTTCAAGCAAATAAGATTACTCAAAAAACTGGCCACATGTTGACATTTAATCAATTAAAAGTAAACCAAAATATTTAACATATTCGTTTCTATGTTCAAGAAACTCTATTTCAAAGCCGTTATTACGGACAGTCTTAAATACATCAATGCCACATGCTTCCATAGAGGGTCTCGCATCCTTTGGCTTAACACAAGATTCATCGATATCACATTCAATACATAGCGGACACGGACCTGCACTAAGGACAAAGGCCTTATAAAATCCTGCAAAGTTTGCCTTATGCTCAATATTGAGAAGCATTTCTTTAAATTCTCTTCCTGGTGGTTGCCCTTCTATCAGAATAGCAGTCTCATAGCAATCTAATAACTCCCGAGTCTCTTTGTACGAAGGTGTAAATGGTGGGCACGTCTTGTATTTACCATATTTTGGACAACCAAAACGGCATTTCAGTTGAACCCATGGCTCTACTATGATACTTTTTGTAGAAATCACCCTGGAAACTGTAGCACCTAACTTGGTCGCTTCACTGCATAATAATTCTATGTTGTTCATGCCGCAATTATCTTACACTACTTTAAAATACTATTCTCGTGCTAAACAAAAGTCAACTTGAAAGTTCCAGTTTGACAGTACCATGCTCCTGTGATATAAGTTAGATTGTTCGGTCCTTTCCTGTCGTCAGGACAGGCGTATCCTCCCTCAGAGATGCATGTTGAAACACCTTGTCATTCTGAGCGACCAGGGGGAGCGAAGAATCTCCAGTCATGATCAAATATTCCGGCATAAGAAAAACCTTGCTTTCGCAAGGAACTCGGCACTGGATTCCCGCCAGGGCGGACGAAGACGCCTCCCGAAAGGGAGGTAATATGCATTTTAGAGATATTATCATTTTGCGAAGCAAAACCAAGAAGTTAGTGGCCAGGAGCTAAGTTCTATGAAATTTACCTTAAAGCAAATCAACAAAATCATTAACGGCAAATTACATGGGAATGACAATCTCCTTATCACAGGTGTTTCGAGTATTGAGAATTCAAAAAAGGGCGATATAACCTTTATCAAGGATGAAAGATTTGTAGACAAAATACTCAAAACAAAAGCTTCTGCAATCGTTGTACACAGGCCAATAAAGGAAACCAACAAGTCCTTAATTATAGTTGACAACCCTTTTTTGGCATTTATCAAGTTACTAAAGCTTATTTCAGATCAGAAACAGTTACAACCACGCATTATTCATCAAACTGCAATAGTAGCAAAAAACACTTCTCTTGGAAATGATATATCAATAGGCGCAAATGTCGTAATTGATGAGAATACTAAGATAGGTAATAATGTCACGATACATCCAAATGTCTTTATAGGAAAAAATTGCAAGATTGGGGATTGTACAACTATATTTCCAAATGTAACAATCAGAGAAGAAGTTGCCATAGGTAAACAAGTAACAATACATTCCGGAACATCGATCGGTGATGATGGATTCGGATATCTTCAAATAAAAGGCAAACACGTAAAGATTCCACAAGTAGGAACTGTTGAGATTGGCGACGACGTTGAAATTGGTTCAAATGTTACGATTGCTCGTGCAGCGCTTGACAAGACTATCATAAGCAATGGAGTTAAAATAGACAATCATTCCCATATAGCACACAATGTCTTCATTGGAGAAGACACTATGCTTATTGCATACGCAAAGATTGCTGGAGGTGCAAAGGTTGGTAAAAATGTCATGATCGCAGAGGATGTGGGCATTACGGATCATGCAGTTATTGGAGATAATTGTACAGTTGGTGGTGGTTCTAATGTATATAAAAGTTTAAAACCAGGCTCAGTAGTATGGGGTTCTCCAGCAAAACCAATCACCTTGGAGAAGAGGATACAGGTATTAATAAAAAAACTTCCAGATGTCTATGACAAGATAAAAAACATCTCTTAATAAATTCTATAAGAACACTTTAATTTCTGCTTTTTCAATCAAGCCTTCCAGAAGGGTTTCGGTCTTTATTTGCATATATACAAAATCAACCATGTCCGACACATCTTCATAACTAACATCTTTTCCTTCTTCCCTGTCAGTTACCTTTATTATATGGTACCCGAATGGTGTTTTAACAGGTTCACTTACCTCTCCAACTTCCATCGAAAAAGCAACTTTAGCAAACTCTTCTACTACAGAACCTTTTCTTTGAAAGAAGTCAATATCACCTCCCTTTTCCGCAGAAGGACAATCTGAATACTTCTTAGCCATTTCAGCAAAATCTGCACCATTGTCTATTTCCTTCTTTATATCTCCAATCTTCTGTTTTGCATCCTCAAGTTCAGCGTCTGTTTTCATTTTTCTGGTATCAATTAAGATATGACTTGCCCTTACCCTCTCACCGTTAAAAGCGCTCTTATTCGCATCAAAATAACTTCTTTTTTCATCATCGCTAACTTCCTTATCCAAATATTTACTTAAAGCAAGCGTCCTTTTTACCTCAGCTTCCAATTCTGAGATACTAGAACCCTGAGATTCCAATATCTCTTCCAACGGCTTTTCAGAATTATTCGGACTAGATTTCAAGAAAAACTTAATCTTTTCCACCTCTCCTTGTACCTCTTCATTACTTACGTCTATATTCTGCCCCTCAACAAATTGCTTAAGTAATACTTTCTTTGTCAACTGATTTACCACCAACATTTGAGTAGAACGCGTCACCTCCTGATTCATACGCTTGAGTACACTTAACCTCCTATCAAAGTCTCTACGAAAAACCTTTTCACCATTAACTATAGCGACAACATCTCCCTCTGTTTTTTTCTCTGTCTTTACCTCTGCCACTGCTTTTGTACTTTCCTCTGTTTTTGCCTTTTCATTCGCAAAAAGTAAATAGTTGCTTTGCAAAATAAAAAGTAGTAATACAATTGGCGTTACGATCTTCTTGTACATTCCTTTCTCTCCTTATTATATTTATAACTTATATCCAATAATTAAGCCTGAATCCAAGCTTAAGTCAATCTTTTTTATTTTCTTGAAACCGGCCTTCTTAAGCCATCCTTTCATGTCTTTTTCAGAATACGACGAGCCCCCGCTTGTTCCTATCAACATATTCAGACTGAAAAGTGTACCAAACAGAGGTCTTGTCTTTGATGAATCTAAGACAAATTCCTGAATAACGACTATACCCTTTTTTTCCAAAGAATCCCAGCACTTTTTCAATATTCTCTGGTTTTCAACAGGCTTATAAATATGCAATAAATTTGACACAAAAACGATATCATACAATTCTTTGCCAAGACCGTCCTTGAGACAATCTCCTGCTTGTACCATGACACGTTCTTTCATCCCTGATTTTCTAATATACCTTTTGGTAATCTTAGTAACATCGTGAAGGTCAAAGACCACAGCCGTAATCTTTGGATTTTCCTTCACAAATCTCACAGCATACGTACCCTGCCCCCCGCCAAGGTCTAAAAGCTTATGGCATTTTTTAAGGTCCAGTCTCTTGCATACCTCTTCCGCCTGTACTATACCTATATTATGCATAGCCTTAATAAACTCCCTCAGCCTGTGCTCATCCACATCTTCTTGAGCATTCTCATACGCAGTAGGTTTACCAGTCTTTATCGCTACACCTAATCCTGACCAATTATCCCACAAATTGTGAAAATGGTGTATCCTATCACCCTGGTATAAAGAATTACCCTTTACTAAATACCGATTGGATATGGCCGTATTTTTATAAACTCCCTTAGTCTTGCTCAAAAGACCAAGAGAAACAAGCGCATTTAATATCATCTCCGTTGCCCTGAGATTGGCCCTGAGTCTTTTAGAGATTGCCTTACAACTCTTACCTTTGCCTTCAAGCAATGTAAATAAATCCATTTCGACAGCTACAAAAAGCACCTGTGCCTTCCAATAGCTATAACTTATTTCATTAAGTGAAGATAAAGGGGACAGGCTACTTTTTGACATATTCTCTTTTATTCTTCCTCGGCCTTCCCCGTGGTCTAATAGAAGATTCCAATCCGAGCTTTCTGCTAATCTGCTTTTGCCATTCGGGATTTCCATAGGGTGATTGACGATTAACACTCTGATTCAATCTTTCCAACTCCTTTCCTGTAATCGATTCATTCACATACCTATCCCATCTGTCTGGTAACTCTAAGGAAACTTCATCTACTAATAATCGTGACCGCTCACCTATTACCTCCCCATGGGATGACCATGGCCAATCCTTTGCTGACCTTACTAACCCAGCTCTTACTGGATTTCCTTCAACATATCTTAACGCCATTAATAAATGAATATCTTCTTGTATTACGAAGCTCTTAAATCGCCCCTGCCATATATGACCACTGGTTCCATAATATCTGTGATAGCGTCTAACATGGCTTGTCATCAACCACTGCATCCATTTGCTTAGATCTTCAGCTTGAACAGGCATTAAAATTATGTGAAAATGATTTGGCATTAAACAATAAGCAAATAACTTTACAAAATAACGTCTCTTCGCCTCTTTCATTAAATCAATAAACGATTTATAATCTCTATCTTTGTGAAACACACACTGCTTGCCATTCCCACGATTCAACACATGGTACACAAGGCCATTAGATAAACCTCTTGGAATTCTTGGCATTTTTAACACCTTTACAAGCAAAAAGTAGCCTGTCCACTTTATTTTCA
>JBHHYH010000035.1:0-32337 GCA_046757465.1 Candidatus Scalinduaceae bacterium
CAACAAGCAAAATCTATGCAATTCATAAAATTATATTTATATTTTATGCCTAACGATTGAGTTTACCTACCTGCGGGTAAGCAAAGAGAGTGTGGGATTACTGTAAATATTATTTACAAATTTAACTTTGGTAAATCGCAAATGCCTAGCAGGTTAGGTAGAACGATTTGTTATATTTTGGAGGGAATTATGAATATTAATACTGTACAAGTAGATACACTTAAAAAGATTATTGAAATAATTAAAAAGGAGTTCCCTGATAGTGAGGAAATTCAAAGGGAAATCCTCGTAAAAATTGTAACCATTCAGCTTTGAGCATTAGTGGTCTGGTGAAACGATTTGTTATATTTTTTCAATTTTTATTAAAGGACACAAATAACATGAATCCTGAAAACTTACATTTAGCACGTCATTATCTGCGTAGAGAGCATGAACGTGCAGCACGTAACAATGAAGATGATTTAGACCTTATTGCTACTGCTTACGAAGAACTTTGTTCGTTACAAGGGCGTTTAGACACATTAACTGTTCTCTGCCAGTTCTTTCAGGATCAGCCTTGCCATGCCCCTGATATGAGCTTCGTTCATGTAATCGGTGCGGCCATCGGACTTTCTGATATCTCCGTACTCAATTTCAAAGCTTCCTTTTCTGGAAGGGTGGAGCCACAAGATTCCGCTGACAGTAGTACCGTTAGCAAGTGTTGTTGATATTGAATCTTTAACCGTGTGTTCGTTTATAGGGTAATGAGTTATAACTTATTCCTTAATTGATTAAAATATAACGTCGCCAATAACCGGAATTTTGCGAAGCGCAGCGTAGCAAAATGTCCGAGTTAATTGGCCTTGTTATGTGCCGAACTAACAATTTTTTGCAATCCAATCCTCAACCTTGCGTATGGCATCAGATAGTTTTTTATATATGTACGCTAATCCACCGGCTGTGCCTGCTACTACGATACCCCCTGCTATTAATCCTACGCCGGTAGAAGATAGTAGCGCTGCTATTACCGCTACTGCTGCACCTGCAGCAAAAGAAAGTATCCAAAAATTATCCACATACCATTTTAGTTGACGAAGTTTCGTATTTGCATCATTGCAATCTTTAATAGGCATTGTTGTCTCCTCCTGCTATAAGTAATTGAATAGTATTTATTTTGCACATAACGTCGAGCTAAGCTAACCCGCTTAGCAAATAGAACTACAAATAAGTTAAAATAAACAAAGAATCTAAAAACTTTAAAACCGCACATGATAAAGGGGTTAGCTTAAGCGACTTGTTAGCGGTTCATATTTTATATTAGTTATCTTGTTCTAGTCTATAGATTAAACTTTCATTATCCTGGTCAAAAAGAATAACCGAGTAATTATTAAATGTTTTATTTCTCATTTGTTTGAAAAGTTGTGTAATTGCTTTTTCTCCACTTTCACTTGCATCAATTTCAAACCAAAATTCAGCCATAGTATTACGCTCCACTTTACCTACAGCTGATTTTCTTAGTACTTCAGGTTCTGGATTGGTGACCGTAACCGGTACTGCCATTGCGAGCATATGTTGATTTTTAGGCTTTGGTGGAGATGCGCGCTTTAGTGATACCTTTTCCTTATTGGGACCAAAAATAATCTCACCAACATTTCGTACTAAACCATCCGTATTCCCTTTGTTAAGAACGCTTATCCTCATTCTAAATGTTCCATTCCCTTTAGATTGTTTTGACAACTGTTCAATTGCACTTTCCAATTGGTCAACCAAATCCTCACTATTTTGTAAAACCTCGACCTCACGTTCTATCATTGGTAGCAAAGATTCACGTAGTATTTCCGTGTCTTGACTATTTGCAATATATTGATCCATTTGACTGTAATATTTTGCCGCAATAGATCGGATTTCTGGATCCGTTGTCTCTTTCTTTAGAGCTTTAATTAATGGTAACAGTTGATTAATGCGTTTTGAAGAAAAAGTTGTGTAATTTCCTACTGCTTTTTTTAGAGCATTCAGATCGTCATTAGACGAAAGGTATTCACTACCTTGATAAATCATTAAATTAGAAATCGAACTACCTGTCTTCATCATTAGAGCTTGGTACCCATCTGACTGTATAAGCCGCTGTATTTCCTTGGTAGGAGTTTTAATGGGAATAGACATTTGTAAAACCTCTATATATTCAATTGACAAAATGGGACGTGACAGATACTTATTTAAATGAAACGTGAGT
This sequence comes from Candidatus Scalinduaceae bacterium, assembly GCA_046757465.1. Lineage (GTDB taxonomy): Bacteria > Planctomycetota > Brocadiia > Brocadiales > Scalinduaceae > Scalindua_A. Next base: position 2,213 of record JBHHYH010000035.1, read on the forward strand.
GTCTGTGAGAAGGGAGATATTACTAATGCAACTAATGCACCTACTAACGCAGCTATCAATGTTCGAGATACCCCCTTTTTTTCTTGTGTATCCATTTCTTCTAATTACATTTAAAGCTAACGTCTAGTATGAGCTACCGCACGTCTTTTTGCGGTTAGCTCAATACTTTTGTTATAAATATTTGCATATCCCAAATGATCCTAAAAATAAAATTGATAGTGAAAGGAGTATGGGGAACACTTTTAATAATACCTCTTGGAATAAAGAGAATTCTAAAGAAATTGGGGTATCCTGTACGCTACCCCCTTTATCTACCAAACTCTTTATATCCTCAGCCATTTTCTTATATGCTTGTGCTTCGGCAAGGAGAAGGTACAGACCAGACAGTATTGATACAGTCATCAATAGTATTGAAATCAGAAGAAGGGCACTTAGTAACTTTTCGCTGGAATGGGGTTTGTGCTGAAATCCAATCAAAAGGACTAAAGATGGTGTTAGAATAGTTATTGTTGTACGAATCCATTCTAGTCTTTTTTTGTAACTATCTAACATGGATTGTTGAATAAGTGGAAGAGCTTCAATTTTTTCTTCTATATTATTCATATTTATAACGACTGAGCTAAGCTAACCCGCTTGGCAGATGGAACTATAAATTAGAATAAAATAAACAAAGAGTTAAAATGCTTAAAAAACCGCACAAGATAAAGGGGTTAGCTTAAGCGACTGGTTATGTAAATTATAAACCCTCATCAATCCTAATTTTAAATGCAGCATTTGGTAGTTCCATTCCTCCATATAATTCCTCAACAACCTTATCTATCTCCGTATTTAATCTTGACCCAAGATCGTGAGCTGTTTTATGCACGTTTTTAAAAAAATCAAGAGGATAATAATACATGGTAGTTTGAACACCTATCTCAGGGCTCTTTAAATTTTTTCCGTCTTTTGCTCCCATTGCAACGTTAGGAGGAACAATCATTGCCTCTCTGATGGTCATATCACTATGCGCTATAAGTTCATGCCTTGCCTTGATTAATTTATTATGAGTTCTTTTCATTGGTTCACTGTCAAATTGACTCCATCTTTTTGGTAGTGAACCATACGGTCGATTTTTCGTAAATGGTCTTGCGTAACAAACAACTATTGCTGCGTATAATGGGTAATACAGTTTATTCCCTATTCCATCTACATGTTTTAACATCAACTTGCATGCTTCTAGTGAAGCAGTAATATCAGACCTTGCTACCAATAATTTGTATAGCTCTTTTTTGCGTTGAGAACGTATTGGCGGTTGTATCTCGTGTTTAACTACTTTCATAAAATTGGAACATAACGACTAGTATGAGCTACCGGCTGAGAGGTTTCAAACCGGAGAGGATTACTCCGGTTAGCTCCATACTTTTGTTATGTTTTGCCTAATAGTGACTTGGCTTCTTCTAAAGATATTTCTTTGTCATTGTTTATTAGTGAGAGGGATTCTTCACATTTTATACATTCTAATTGGACGTTCTTAAAAAATTCAGATACAGATTGTGAGAGTAGGGTTTTGCAAGCCGGACAATATGGTTCTTTGTTTTCGTCCCAAAGAACACCGAATTTTGGTTTTAAGTTTATATTTTTATTAAATGGATACGAAAACTCTATTAATATTACTAAGCACAACAATAATACCACCAATAATAGCAATATTGTCGAGGGAGATAGTTTATCAATTGTTTCCAGACAATAGATATAACAGAAAGCATATATTCCACAAAATGAAGCAATCGTTCCTAGTAATAAGTTTATCTTTTTTAACATCTATAATTTATGCAATGATTGTATGTATTTATTTCAAACATAACGGGGAATTGAGGGGCGGCGGTTACGGGCTACTCGATTTCGACAACCGCAAAAATTGAATGCGAAAAGAAACCCCCGAACTCGCCCTGTATTAGCCGTCCCTTCAAATGAATTGTTGGGGTTGTTTCACTTTTTTAACAGCATGAAAACATGACGATTTTAGGCATTCAGCTCAGACTCTTCGAAATCACTATCAAATTCCTTTTGTCCCTTTTTATCAATCTCATCTGGAATAATTCGTTGCTTTAGCAGACGACTAACTGCTTTTGCTCTGTTTACAAAAAACGTATTATAATCATCGTCCCAAATACCATCCCGATTAATGTTGATAAGATGGGATTTCATCGTTTTATCAAGGTCTTCATTCTTTTTTGCAAAATCTTTCATATATATTGAAGGTCTCTTGGCTCTGATCACTCTTTTGTTCAAAAAATCATCGACTAACGTGATATTAAGTATATGATTGATATAGAAGTCTTCTTCCTTTTGCTTTTTAAGATACGCTTTTGGGAAAAAGTGATGATAGTTTTTGCTGTTTGCCTGTTTAAGCCAGTCGTTGCTTATATTAACCAATGAATTATCAATAAAAGATTTTGGTTGTTGATACGCGTATATACACAAAATTGCCTTAATGAAACTACGCCCTGCACTAAATGATCCGTTTGTCTGGATAAAATCTGGTCGAATATCCACTGGAGAATCATAGTTTGGGCGCTTATTTTTTAGAATAGAATCAATTTTCTTTATATCTTGAGCTACCTTAGATTCAAGTGAGCTTGAATACCTCCCGGTTAGAGAGCATCTCCAGAAAAAATCTTGTAAGTATTTCTGCTTATCACCTGTAGGTTTATCTTTATGATGATAGAAAAAATATGCAAAAGGGATTATCAATGCATTATATGGTAATAATTTAGAAACTGGAATTCTGTAAAAAGATCTAAAATAATCGACTGTCTTTTCAATGGCTTCAATAGCATCCGGCCATAAATCTATAAACTTTTTTTTGTTTAATTTAAGGATATCCTTTTTTTTGCACTCTTTTGTTCTTGATAATATGACTGAGATGGTTTGAAGAACTGTAGCGTCTGATAAAGTGTCATAGTTTACATTTTCTAATTTTATTATCAATTCATCAAATTTTTCGGCCAAATCGAAGTCTTTTTTCTTATCAAAAGTTTTAGCGACCATGATCTCGAAAACGGACAAGGGCTTTCCACTGACATTAATTCTAGTAAACACTTCAGTAGCCACCTCGATTGGTGCTTCTTTCAAGGTGATACAAGAAAAAGAATAAGAGCTAATTTGGAGCTTATAATCTTCGATCTTTTTATGTAGTGTTTGAGGGTAATTACTGAAAAAGGTTATTCCTTGATTTATAAGGTCTACGATTTTAATAACTGAGTTTGGTTCTTTATCTGAAACATCTGTTAGCACTATATCATTTTCGTTACTGGCCATAAGATCAATGTAGATTTCTGAAAAATCCTCAACTCTATTATTTTTAGCAACGTTCAAGCCCATAATACTTGCATACAAACTTGTTAATCGTTGCTGACCATCAAGGACATATTGAATAAAATCTCCTTTTGGCGTGTCAGGTAATTGGTCTCCTCCAATATTTCTGATAGCCCTAAGGGATTCCTTTGTTTTCCACAAAATGAATGTTCCAATTGGGTACCCTTTAACTATGCTGTCCAAAAGTTTAGCAGATTTTTGTTTGGTCCATACGAAATCCCTTTGAAACTGAGGAATTTTTACAAGACCCTTTTTTATGTCCGATTTTAGAGAAGAAAATGACATGTTATGTGGATCGGGAAGATTCATCATAAACCTCCAAAATAAGAAAACTACAGCTTATCCAAATATTTTGTATAAATTGTATATTTCTATTCTGTTACGGACATTGTTGCCATAATACCTTCTGAATTCTTTGTAAACCCCAACTATACATACAGGATAAAATAATGTTTACTAAATCATTATAGCAATAAATTCTGTTGATATATTAAAGATATTAAACATGAAATTCAATAAAATTTTATTTTTTATAAGAAATCTATTGAAGTTTAATTATTCTTTATTTATAATAAGTTAGAATATTTTTAAATAAAAATTAAAGGTCTAACTTTATGCCTTACGAAAGAAGCCGTGCTCAGGGAATATATGTTCCTAAAGCATCCAAATTACTTGATCAGGTTCGTGAAGTTTTACGTTATCATCATTATTCAATTCGAACTGAAGAAACTTATATCAACTGGATTACTAAATACATTAAATATCATAATAAAAAACATCCAAAAGAGATGGGAAAACAAGAAATTGAAACTTTTCTTTCTCATTTAGCCATAAATCAAAATGTCTCTAAAGCGACGCAAGACCAAGCGTTTAATGCTCTGCTTTTTCTTTATGATAAAGTATTATTTATTCCAATAAAAGATCAAATTCAAGCTACCAGAGCCAAAAAGCAAAAACGCATTCCTATTGTTTTGACTCCGGAAGAAATTAAACAACTTTTTCAATATTTAGAAGGAACAAATTTATTAATGTGTCAAATCATGTATGCCTCTGGGCTTCGTAATATTGAACTAATTAGACTTAGAGTCCATGATCTTGATTTTAGTAATCAACAAATTATCGTTAGGGACGGAAAAGGAAATCATGATCGAACAACTCTCTTTCCTGAACCTCTCCATGAACCTATGACACAACATCTGAAAAAAATAAAAGCCATACATGAACATGATATTAAGAATGGTTATGGCGAAGTTTATTTACCTTATGCACTTGAAAAAAAATTCCCTAATGCTAATAAATCATGGATCTGGCAGTATGTCTTCCCATCTAAAACAATCTCTAAAGATCCTCGTTCAAAAAAAATGAGAAGACATCACCTGCATGAAAATACTCTGAAAAAAATTATGTATCAAGCTAATCAATATGCAAAAATACCTAAACGTGTTTCTCCTCATGTTTTAAGACATTCTTTTGCTACTCGTCTTTTGGAAAAAGGTATGAATATCAGATTAGTTCAGGAATTTTTAGGCCATAAAGATGTTTCAACCACTCAAATTTATACACATGTAATGAATAAGAAATTACAAAATATTCAAAGTCCAATTTTTGATATTATTTGAAAATAATTTTGTAACCTTTTCCTTTCCTTCCGAAACACGATCAAGACATCGCCCCTTTCCTCTCTCATAGTTATTTTGTCCCTGAGATACTATCGGTATTATGGGCAACTCCATCCTATTGAGAAATAGAATTTTCGTTTTAGAATAACATAGGAGAGAAACAACGAAGCATGAAATGATTGACGTAAATCCGGAAACAATGTTTGGAAAATGCGTAATCAAGGAAACTAGAATTACAGTCGAATACATTCTTAGGAAATTAGCTGATGGAATGACAGTTGATGAGATTATTAAATATCACCCTCAATTAAAACCATTATGAAGGAAATCTCACATCTATGTTATCTAATATTGACAGATTATGTGAAAGAAAGGTCTTAAGTCTTCAAATAACATTTTTAACCTTTGTCATTTCTTTAAAGTTCTTAGCAAGTCAAGTGAAGTGCTGTAACTACCTTTTTATCGCTATCGCACATTTCATTATGTCTTTTACAAGCTTCGTCTGTTTTTACATAAATAGCCTTAATCCCTCTTGATTCCAATTCTTTCATTACATTACTGCTCACCTTCATAGTGTCAAATTTGCCTGTGCCGATAATAACCACATCTGGTTTTGCCTTCAGAATTTCTTCAATATCTTCTGTTTGAAGATAATGTCCCTCTTTCCTCCACCATGAGGAATTAATGTGTTCGTCATAGATAATGACATCACTTGTGTAAAATGTACCATTAATTTCTATCCTGCCAAATTCGTATGATTTTATCTGCATCCTAACTCACCTTATTACTACTTTTTTTTCAACTTCTTGTATATGTCTAGCTCTTCCTCTTCTTGCTTAACCATACCAATCTTTTTATACACCATGCTTAGTTGATAATGGACTCTTGAATCATTTGGAGTTATTATGAGCGCTTTGTTTAATTCATTTATGGCATCCTCGAACATTCCATTATCATAGTAGGCTAATCCCAGTTTATAATGCACACCTGCTGTTTTTCTGCCCTTAGCATCTGGAAGAAGGCCTAATGTTGACTTATATTCAGATATGGCCATTTCAATCATGCCTTGTTTGTAATAGGCCATACCAAGATTGTAATGTGCTTCTGGCATACCTGGATTAATCTCTATTGCATTCTTGAACTCGCCAACAGCCCCATTATACAGCCCTTTTTTTAAATAAACCATTCCAAGATCATAATGTATGCGATAGTTCCCGGGTTGTACTTCTAATACTTTTTGATATGTAGTAATTGCCTCATCAAGCATTCCTTTTTCTGCATAAGCGTTTCCTAGTTCGGCAAGATATTGTGCATCAGTAAGTTCATAGTCTATTTTTTCCTTATACTTTATTACACATTTGTCGAATGTTTCCGGATCGATTCTGGAAGAAATGGAAAACTCAGCCCTGGCCTTGTCATCCATACCCTTTCTGTTATACGCACGACCTAGATTGAAATGTACTTCTGCATTGGAAGGATTAAGTTTAATTGCCTTTTTAAGAGCATTAATTGCGTAATCATACTGGCCATTATTAAGGTAGTTAACTCCAAGTTCATTATAGTGATTGTCGGTTTTACGTGAGCAGCCAAAAATAAGGCAGAAAATTATTATTAATACGAGATTTTTTCTTGAAAATTCTCTATAATTATGCATGTTTAATTCAGTTATAGATATAACAACTAGAATCCTTTTTTTAAATTTCCTCATTCGTATTATAAAATCGTGCTCAATTTGTATCAAGAAAATAAAGGACATATGCTTACGGCAATACAAAATACATTTACTGGGTTATTAGATATCTTATATCCGCGACATTGTTTTGCCTGCAATAAGAATCTTCATGAAGAGGAGAATATTTATATATGCAAAATATGTCTGGAAAACATAAAAAAAATTGAGCCTAGACGGTGTAATAAATGTGGTTTTGAATTAGGGCCGGGTATAACTTCTTCCAAAAAAGGATGCCCTGAATGCGAAAGTGCTAATTTAAGGTTTGAAAGGAGTTTTTTTGTCTCAGACTATAAAGGGCCTCTTAAAGATTTAATTCATCAGTACAAGTATAATAAGCATGAATGCCTTGCGAAACCGTTAGGGGATTTATTAATAAATCTGTTGTCACGTAAAGACATGATTCCCGAAATTGACGTGGTTGTGCCAGTCCCGCTTCATTGGAAGAAAAGATTAGAAAGGGGTTTTAATCAGTCGGAACTAATGGCGAAGAGGATATGCAAGAAACTATCTCTGCCAATTTCCACAAACAATCTATGTCGTATCAAGAATACACTGTCACAGACTCAGCTACTGCGTACACAACGACAGAAAAACGTTAGTGGTGCGTTTAAGGTAAAGCAACCAGAGGTGTTTTATAAAAAGCAAGTATTTTTAGTAGATGACGTTTTAACAACGGGAATAACAGCCTCAGAGTGCGCCAGGAATTTAAAGAGTGCAGGCGCTAAAAAAGTGTATTTTTTGGCCCTGGCGAGGGCAAAGCTATAGGCGTATTTTCTGCAAACCACTCGTTCCCACGCTGAGCGTGGAAACAAGTCGCGTAGTTTTAATAATTTCCTCTTGTTCTCAAAAATATTCTTAAAATCAATCTAACAAGAAACGTTATTAATCGCTTGACTACATTAAATGAAATAAGTAATATAACTTTCTTCCCTTCTTGTATATTAAATATAGTTTTTTCCCATGGAGGTATTTAAAAGGAAAGGAAAACAAACTTGGAGATTATCATACATGGAAGACATTTAGATACAACAGAAGCAATCAAGAATTATGTAAAAAAGAAAGCTTCAAAGCTTACTAAATATTCGAGTAGAATAAATAAAATACAATTTACCTTAAAGATAGAAGGTCAAAATCACATATCAGAAGCAGTATGTTCAATCGCAGGGACAACACTTATTGCAGAGGCGGCAAATGCTGATATGTACGCCGCCATAGACCTTGGAATGGACAAACTGGAAAAGCAACTTGTTCGGCAAAGAGAAAAGTTGAAAAATCATAAAGGAAATAAAAAAGTTGGTGAAGTTGGTGAGGTTGCTGAATAAAACTGTCTTTATTGTAATATTCTAGAATTGTAATACTTACTATATTTTACACCGAAATGTTTAACCAAAAGGGTTGCTAATGAAATTAATAGATTTTATAGGAGATGATGCTGTAATAGATGATCTACAATCTACTGACAAGGAATCTGTTATACGGGAAATGGTCGGAGTATTGAAAAAATTAGATAAGATTAGAGAAAGGGATGTTGACGATGTAATGGAAGCACTTATAAGAAGAGAAAAGGTGGGAAGCACAGGAATAGGTAAAGGGGTTGCCGTTCCTCACACTAAACATAAATGCGTTACGAAAATAACAGGTGCATTTGCTCGTTCGTCGAAAGGAGTGGAATTTGATTCACTTGATGGTGAGCCTGTTTACCTGTTTTTTTTGTTACTGTCACCCAACGATTCAACAGACATGCATCTTGCTGCACTGGAAAGAATTTCATCAGTAATTAGAAACTCTGATTTCCGCAATTTTATGAGAGATGCATCTGATAAATCGGAAATGGTTGGAATTCTAAAGGAAGCCGATGAAGTTAAGGCTTAGGAAAAAAAAACGTTTATTAACTAAAATACTAAATGTTTGCAGAAAGCAGGATAAAAATAACAAATTCGAATGGTTTACATGCAAGGCCCGCTACAAGTTTTGTAAAAATGGCTACCAAATTCATCTCTGAGATTTTTGTCAGCACAGAAAATAAGGAAAAAGTAAATGGAAAGAGTGTTATCGACCTTTTAACATTGGGCGCCAAAAATGGAACCGAAATATTGATAACTGCTAAAGGTGAGGATAAAGAAGAGGCTTTAGATGCTTTAGAGGGTCTTGTCAGGAATAATTTTAATGAGGATACTGTGGAGATAAGAAAAGGAATTGCTGTAGCGCCAGGCGTGGTCATAAAAGAAGCATTCGTTTTGGAAAGTGAAGGTTATAGAATACCCCGCCACCTCATCACGGAAGATGAGATTCCTAAAGAGTTGGTTAGATTGGGGGAAGCAATAACATCTGCAAGGAAAGAAATCGAAGAACTAGAGACTGGTACTTCGAAAAAGCTAGGCTCTCAAGTGGGCACTATCTTCGCTACCCATAAACTGATGCTTCAAGATGAGAATCTGAAGCAAGAGTTTATAGAAAATATTAAAAAAAATAACTTTAGCGCAGAATATGCTGTTTCATTAACTTTGCGTGTATACGTAAGAAAATTTCAAGATGTTACTGACCCATATCTCTCTGCAAGAGTAGGAGATATCTTTGATATAGAAAAAAGGCTTTTAAGAAATTTATTAGGAGAACAAAGAGAAGAACTCGAAAACCTTACTAAGGAAGTTGTTGTAATTGCTCATGATCTCAGCCCTTCCCAGATAGCATCTCTAGATACTACAAAAGTAAAAGGCTTTGTTACCGACCTTGGTGGGAGAACGTCGCATTCTGCAATTGTAGCAAGAGCCTTGGGGGTACCCGCCGTAGTCGGGTTGGGAACCGCCACAGTAGATGTTTTTGGTGGAGACCTAGTTATTATAGATGGCAATCGTGGAGTTGTAATAGTTAGACCAGATGAGAAAACCCTTAAAAAATATCTGACGATAGAAAAAAGTTTTCATGTCTTTGAGGAAAGACTCACTTCAGAACTTAAAGATCTACCTGCCGTAACATTAGATGGCAGGGAAGTTGCAATATTAGGTAATATCGAGTTTCCTCGCGAGATTGGTCCAAGTTTAAGTCACGGAGCTGGTGGTATCGGCTTATATAGAACGGAATTTTTGTATCTTGGTTCTAAGAATACGCCGTCTGAAGAGGAACATTTTAAAGCTTATACGCAATCAATACAAGAATTAGGCAATAAGCCCATAATCATAAGAACAGTTGATCTCGGTGGTGATAAATTCTTCCCGGCAGCAGAAAACAGTAAAGAAGATAACCCTTTCCTGGGTTGCCGCTCCATTCGTTATTGCTTAGAACACGTAACTATCTTTAAGTCTCAGCTTAGAGCGATCTTAAGAGCTTCTGCTTTCGGTAACGTAAAGATTCTATTCCCATTAATTTCGTCTTTGCAAGAATTACAAAAGGCGAAGGATGTGCTAAAGGAAGTGAAGGAGGAGTTAAACCATAAGGGGATAGATTTTGATCAAAATATAGAGCTTGGAATCATGATAGAGGTCCCTTCCGCTGTTATGTTGGCAGATGTCTTAGCAAAAGAAGTTGATTTCTTTAGTTTGGGCACAAATGATCTTATTCAATACACCTTGGCCATAGACAGAAGCAACGAGAAAGTGGCACATCTATATTCTCCGGCCCATCCTGCAATTTTAAGATTACTAAAAATGGCTATTAAGGCTGCAGAAAATAATAATATAAGAATAGGCATATGCGGTGAAATGGGCGGTGAGATTGAGTATTCTATCTTATTGTTAGGATTAGGCTTAAGGGAATTTAGCGTTGCGCCTGCCCTGATAATACCTGAAGTAAAGAAGATTATCAGGTCTGTTACCTTTGAAAGAGCAAAAGAAGTTGCAGAAACTGTTTGTTCCTTCAACGATCCTGCAGAAACTACCAAGTACCTCCGTGATATGGCACGTGAAATCATACCAGAAATATTTTAAGGACAGGACAGGATTTTTCTTGCCTATACAATTGATTTCTCTAGCCTGCTAATTTTTTGCATTCATTTTGTGAACATTTCAGGCCTGAAAATATTATTGACAGATTAGGTAATTGTTACTAAAATTCATGTAAGTCCAGTAAGATTAAGAAGTTGATAGTGTTTTAGTAAAAAAATAATTATATTAATCTTGAGAATTCAAATAAATTTTATAAAACAAGGAAGTTTAAGATTCATCTCTCATCATAACTTAATGAAACTTTTTGAGAGGGCAATACGTAGGGCAGAGATTCCCGTTAAAATGTCTAAAGGCTTCAATCCAAGACCAAAGATTGCTTTTCCTTTAGCATTATCGGTCGGAATTAAGGGGATTGACGAGAAATTAGAGTTAGAACTTTGTGAATACATGCAAGTTTCTGAAATTAAACCAAGACTGAAAAAACAACTTCCACAAAGTATACAAATAACTTCCGTCGACCAGATTGCCACCCGACAAAGAACTTCTGTAACAGATGTAACGTATGTGGTAAGACCGAAAGAAGGGAAAATGCCAGGAGTTAAGGAAATAAACGAATTTTTATCCAGAGATGTGATAAATACCCAAAGAAAGAGAAAAAAACTAACGTTTGATTTGCGTCCGTCAGTAATTAATATTACTACCGATTCGCAATTCATCGGGCTGAACTTAAAGATGACTCCCAAAGGAATAGCCCGGCCTGAAGAGGTATTATCACACCTTGGATTGAAAGCTGGCAAAGACTATGAGCTCTCTGAAATAGTTAGAACAAGAGTGAATCTATCTTCCTCCACTAATGTAACAGTTTGTTAGTACAAGCAAAGGGAAGATAATGAAAAAGATATTATTAGTAAATGTTGTCGAGCCAGAAGAAAGCAGAATCGCCATATTGGAGGATGGAGTTCTTGAAGAACTATACATCGAAAGGTTTTCTCGTGAGCAAATTGCTGGGAACATATATAAGGGCCGTGTGGTTAATATAGAACCCAGTATAGAAGCTGCATTTGTTAACTTAGGATTGGTAAAGAATGGTTTCCTCCATGCTTCAGACGTTAAGTATCCACATCATAATGGTGATCAACTAGGCAACAACGGTGATACCAATAAAACAAAAGAGACTAAGCCAAGGATCAAGTCATTACTAAAACCTGATCAAGAAATTCTTGTGCAGGTTATCAAAGAGGGAATTGGTGATAAAGGGCCTAGTTTAACAACACACATTAGCCTTCCGGGAAGATTCTTGGTGTTGATGCCAGAGGCAAACCGCCTTGGAATTTCACGAAAAATCATAGATGATGCAGAAAGAAAAAGACTTAAACAGATTATTGAAGAATTAAAGCCGGCTCCAAATTTAGGATATATCGTAAGAACCGCTGGTGAAAATCAAACAAAACGTGAACTATCCAGAGACTCTAATTATCTCCAGAAACTATGGAAGGTTATAGAAAACAAAAGAAAAAAAGTTGATTCGCCATCTGTGATATATCAGGAAAGTGACTTAGTAATTCGTACAATTCGAGATATATTCTCAGCAGATATCGATGAAATAATCATTGATTCTGAAGCTGCCTTTAAAAAAATAAGGTACTTTTTACGTTTAATAATGCCCGGTTGTGTGAAAAAATTAAAGCTTTATGATGATCCTGAACCATTATTTCATAGATATAACATTGAAAAAGAAATAGAAAAGATACACAACAAAGAGATTCGTCTTCCAAGAGGTGGTTCGATAGTAATCGAACAGACCGAAGCCCTCGTGGCAATAGATGTAAATAGTGGTAAATACAGGCAGGAAAGTGATCCTGAAAAAACCGCATTTAAAACAAATCTGAAAGCAGCAAAAGAAATTACGCGTCAAATTAGGCTGAGGGATATTGGTGGAGTTATAATAATAGACTTTATTGATATGAAAGAAGAAAGTAATATGAGAACGGTAGAAAAGGTGATGGAAGAAGCTTTAAAAAGAGACCGTGCTAGAAAAAAGATGATACAAATGTCTAGATTTGGTATTATAGAGATGACTCGACAACGCATTAGACCAAGTCTCAAGGATGTAATTTATGAGAACTGTAAATATTGTGAAGGCGCGGGAAAAATAAAAACACTCGAAAGTACTTGTCTCGATTTAATGAGGCAGATAAAATCAGTAGTAAATAATTCCAAAATTAAAAAAATAGAAATTATTACCAATGATAATGTAGCAGGATACTCATTAAATCTGAAAAGGAAACAGCTTTCAAAAATTGAGGAGAAATTCTCAAAAAATATTATAATTAAAAGTAAAATTGGATACAAAATAGGGGAAATTACAATGCATTGTTTTGATAATAATGGAAATCGCATCGCGATTAAATAAATATTTTTTGATTATAAGAATAAATATATTCCTACAGGTAAAAAGGTGGTGAAAGGAGAAAAGTAATGTATGCCGTTATAAGAGAAGGTGGAAAACAGTATAAGGCTGAACCAGGGAAAAGTATACAAATTGATTTAAAGGAAAATGTCAATAAAGGCGATACATTAGAATTTACAGATGTATTAATGGTTTCAAAAGATGGAAAGACATACGTGGGCAAACCCACTGTTGAGAATGCAAAAGTAATATCTGAAGTCCAAGGTCATATAAAAGGTAAAAAACTGGTAGTAATGAAATTCCGTCGTCGTAAAGACTCTAGAACTAAACGAGGACATAGACAAAAATATACGAAAATAAAAATAAAAGAAATTATTTCCTGATTTTTTTAAGTTCAAACATATTTTTTTTGGTGCAAAAGGAGTAAAAAATGGCTCATAAAAAAGGACAAAGCTCAACTAAAAATGGAAGAGATAGTAATGCCCAAAACAGAGGTATAAAACGATTTGGTGGCGAACGAGTTAAATCCGGTTCGATTCTGGTTCGTCAACGTGGTACAAAATTCAAGCCTGGCACAAATGTTAAATGTGGGAGAGATTATACACTATTTACAAAAATAGACGGAATAGTTAGATTTGAGTCTGGACGTCGCGTTAGTGTATATCCTACGTAAAACTTTTTTTCTGTCGATCACGATAACAATTTAATATTAAGGGGAGCTTGAATTGCTCCCTTTTTTTATCTGAAAATCCCCCTTCCCCCCTTTGATAAAGGGGGGAAGGGGGATTAGATTTTTATTTTCCTTTGCACCGACTTGTTGGTATGAGTGTTTCATAAGTATTAAATATGTTTGTAGACGAAGTAACGATTTTCGTAAAAGGCGGAGATGGTGGTGATGGGTGTGTGAGTTTCCGCCGAGAAAAGTATATTCCTCATGGTGGACCAGACGGTGGTGACGGAGGTAAAGGAGGCGATGTTATCTTGCATGTTAATGAGAAAATTGATACATTGTTGGATATAACATCAAAGGTAAAATTTATTGCTGAAAATGGCGCAAGCGGAAGGGGTAGTAATAGAAACGGTAAAGACGGAAAAGACTTGATTATTAATGTACCCAAAGGAACGCTAGTTAAAGACTCGGAAACAGGGCGAATAATTAAGGATTTAAAAAAAACTGGAGAATCTATAAGGATTGCAAGAGGTGGTAAAAAGGGTAGAGGAAATGTCCACTTTAAATCAGCAACAAATCAAACCCCTCATTTTGCCGAAGAAGGAAAGAAAGGTCGGGAACGCTGGATCAAACTCGAACTGAAGCTAATTGCCGACGTTGGTATTATAGGTTTGCCTAATGCCGGAAAATCTACCTTCCTTTCACAAGTCTCATCGGCACGGCCTAAAATTGCAAGTTATCCATTTACGACACTGCAACCGCAGTTAGGAATTGTGGAAATAGAAGACTTTAAAAGATTAGTATTTGCAGATATACCAGGTCTTATGAAAGGCGCTCACAGTGGCTTAGGTTTAGGCAGTACGTTTTTGCGGCATATAGAAAGGACTAAGGTGGTCATTCATTTAATAGATATTTCTGCAAAACCTGATCCTTTGGAATCATATTACTTAATTAGAAAAGAACTAAAACTTTTTAATCCTAAATTAAGCGAAAAACCAGAAATAATAGCCACAAATAAAGTTGATCTATTAGATACAAGAATATATCTTAATATAGTAAAGAATCTGGCCAAAAAATTGTCTAAACCCGTGTATCCAATCTCAGCCATAACTGGTAAAAATGTGAAAACTCTAATTAAAAGGGTTGCAAATTTGATTGATAAAAAAACTGAAGACGAACATTCCCGCCTATCCCTGCCTGTCGGCAGACAGTTGCACACACGGTAAATCTATTATCTTCTAAAAAGTAATAAAATCTTATGATATTAACTGTAGATATTGGTAACACGAACGTTAATATAGGCAGCTTTCAGGGGAAAAGGCTTATTTCTCATTTTTGTATAGATAATAAAAGTTTAATTCGGCAAAAAGCCACTTTGCACCTTGGAACATCCTTTTTGAATGGAGCTGAAAACATTTTAATAGCTTCTGTGAACCCAGAAATGGGATCTATCTTTTACAAATGTCTGGATGAAAGATATAAAAAAAAAGCGCTAAGGATAGGAAGAGAAATAAAACTGAAAATGCCCATACTTGTTGAGACGCCAGAAAAAGTTGGTGTGGACAGATTACTAAATGCGCTTGCTGCATATAGACGAACTAAAACTTCTACTATAGTTATTGATTTTGGCACTGCAATAACTTTTGATATGGTGTCAAAAAAGGGTGAGTTCCTGGGTGGGTTAATACTTCCCGGGGTAAAGACGAGTACTTATGCATTAAATAAACAGACTGCTTTTTTACCGAAGGTTGATGTAAAAAGGCCGGCTAAAATCATCGGGAAAAACACAGAAGATGCTATCTCTGCGGGAATCTATATCGGAACTGTAGGCGCTGCAATTCATATATTAAAAGAAATCCGCAAAGAATTCAGGGGTGTACGAAACATTATTGCGACTGGTGGAGATGCGAAAATGTTTAAAGAAGACATTCCTAAAATTGATAAGTTTATTCCACATTTAACGCTGGAAGGAATAAGAATCGCTTTCGCAGAAAGTTTTAATTTGTAAGGTTTTACAAAACACGCTTTTCTGCTATTTCTTTTAACTTATTTATCAAGGTATTATATCCCTCCTCGTTTTTCAATCTATCTAGATCTGTATCGCTCTCTATATGTTGTATATCATCATAGCCTAATTCTATTGCTTTTCTTAAGGCTGCCAACGACAGATCAATTTTCCCCAGCAGTGAGTAACTACACGCAAGATTATAATGAACGATGGAGTCGTAAGGTTTAAACTTTCTTAATTTCAGATCTATTTGCAATCCTTCTTCATACTTTCCCATGGCAGTATATGCATTGCCTAGGTACATGAGGCACTCAATATAGTTTGGATAGTTTTCAAGTACTCCTTCTAGAAACCAAACAATAAATTCTTCATCATCCTTTTGAAAATCCGGTGCTTTTAGTTCAAATTTATATTCTGGAATTCTTAATGTCATTTGATAAACGATGACTTTATTTTTTTCACAAAAATGAAATATATTTAGAACTGTATTTAGTTTATTGTAAATTAGTGTATTGTCAAGCAGTTTTTAAAACTTATTACCTGCAGGACCATCTCCTTTAACACTTGACATATATTTTTTGATAAGTAGAATTGCAAATCGTTAACTACTGGTGTATTACACTGGATAAAATCTCATTACCATATTGAGAGAGAAGGCCATCCTTGTAAATCACATCCGGGTGTCATAAAATTAAAGAATGGATAGACCAGGAATACGCCAAAGGGAGAGTCGCCTCCATATCAGATGATGAAACGATGGAACAAACAAAAAAGTACATTCCGGACCTGGATATTACATGCAAAGAAACATCTGTAAGGGGATAGGCCGAACCTCCCAACTAATTTGCTCATCTCTACAAACCTAGTAATCCCATATTTAGAACATAAAAGATTATAATTACCATTGAAACTCTACGAATACCAAGCAAAGGAAATCCTGCACAAGTATGATATTGAAGTTCCTAACGGTGAGGTAGTAACGGATGCAAAAGCCGCAGCACAAGCATACAGTCACCTGAGGACCAACAGGTGTGTTATAAAAGCTCAGATACTTGCTGGCGGTAGAGGAAAAGGTGGCGGTATAAAGGTAGCTAAAACATTAAAAGAAGTAAATAGATATACCTCTGAAATTATTGGTTCACTCTTGATAACAGCTCAGACAGGAAAAAAAGGGGCCAGGGTAAACAAAATCCTTATAGAAGAAGCTGTTGATATAGAAGAGGAACTGTATTTAGCCATTTCAATAGATAGGAGCACATCTACACCTATCATAATAGGTAGTACAGAGGGAGGAGTAGAAATAGAAGAGGTATCTTCAAAGACACCTCAAAGAATATTTAAAGAACGAATCAATCCAATCTTAGGCATTCATGGTTTTCAGGCACGTCGAATAGCACATAAACTGAACTTGTCAGGACTCCTTTTAACAAAGGCAACTAACTTAGTCTTAAACCTATATAAAGCATTCGTGGAAAATGACTGTTCACTTCTTGAAATAAATCCTCTTGTATTAACCAGCAAAGAAGAGATTTTCGCCCTAGATGTAAAAATGGATATCGATGACAATGCTCTTTTTCGCCACAAGGAATTACTGAATACGAGGGATTTTTCAGAGGTTAGTAGAAGCGAAAGAAAAGCTGCAGAGTTAGGATTGAGCTACATTGGACTTGAAGGGAATATAGGTTGTTTAGTTAATGGCGCTGGTTTAGCAATGGCCACAATGGATATTATTAAACTCTATGGTGGCAATCCTGCTAACTTTTTAGATGTGGGTGGCGATGCGCCAGTTGACAAGGTCACAGACGCATTCGAGCTAATCTTTACAGATCCAAAAGTTAAAGGAGTATTGGTAAATATCTTCGGTGGTATAATGAAATGTGACGTTATTGCCGAAGGAATTAATCAAGCTGTGAAAGAAGTTGGTATTAATGTACCACTTGTAGTCAGATTAGAAGGTACAAATGTCAAAACTGCAAAAAAGATTCTTGATGATTCTAAGCTCAACATAACCTTTGCTGAAAGTATGAAAGATGCGGCTGAAAAGATAGTAAAGGCCGTAAATAAATAAGAAATGAGTATCCTAATAAATAAAAATACAAAAGTAATCTGTCAAGGGATTACGGGAAATTCAGGGAGGTTTCATACAAGGCACATGCTGGAGTATGGAACAAAAATTCTCGCTGGCGTTACTCCCGGCAAAGGTGGTTCCTTGGTTTATGGAATTCCGGTCTTTGACTCCGTAAAAGAAGCTGTAGAAAAAACTGAATGTGATACTTCCATAATCTATGTACCGGCACCTTTTGCTGCTGATGCAATTATCGAGGCTGTAGAAGCTGGCATTAAATTAATCATTTGTATTACAGAAGGAATTCCCACCATTGATATGCTGAGGGTAAAGACATATCTTACCACAAAAATAGCTCGCCTGATCGGGCCTAATTGTCCGGGGATCATCACCCCGGGAGAATCAAAGATTGGCATCATGCCAGGTTATATTCATACCCCGGGCGCCGTCGGCGTAGTATCGAGAAGTGGTACACTAACCTATGAAGCAGTATGGCAACTAACAAAAAGAAACATTGGCCAATCCACATGCATCGGAATAGGCGGCGATCCTGTTATTGGAACATCATTCATAGATGTTCTTAAACTTTTTCAAGAAGATAACGGCACTAAAGCAATAGTCTTAATTGGTGAAATTGGTGGAAGTGCAGAAGAGGAAGCGGCAGAATTTATAAAGCAGGAGATGACAAAACCTGTCATAAGCTTTATTGCTGGACTTACAGCCCCGGAAGGCAAAAGAATGGGCCATGCTGGAGCCATCATTGCCAGTGGCAAAGGTACTGTCGAGGAAAAAGTATATTGCTTACGAGATGCTAATGTTACCGTAGTAAACAATCCAGCAGATATTGGGGAAACGGTTGCAAAATGTATTTAAACAGTAACGTAAAATTAGACATTTATAGTAAAATGGTGTAAAATATATTTTAGAAGTTTTGGTAAATTTGATCTCCAAAAAACTTATTTATAATTATATTGCGAATTGATAATGGCCAAGAAAAAGGGGATTGTTCACATAGATCACAATAGGTGCAAAGTGTGCGGTATTTGCGTTAGTATTTGCCCTGTAAAGAATTATAAAATAAACCAACACAAATTGAAGGAACTTGGTAAATGTATTGCATGCATGCAGTGTGAAAGGTACTGCCCAGACATGGCACTCATTATAGATACTAAAGATGACGAAGATACTCCTACAGGGTAACCAGGCAATAGCCCTGGCTGCCATAAAAGCAGGTATGAAGTTTTTTGCCGGATACCCTATTACACCGGCCTCAGAGGTCTTACATGAATTGACCAATAAAAAGGAAGTAAAAGTACTTCAGATGGAAGACGAAATTGCCTCGGTTAATGCCATTATTGGTGCGTCTCTGGCAGGTGTAAAGTCTATGACGGCCACCTCCGGACCAGGATTTTCACTGATGCAGGAAAGCATTGGTTATGCCCACATGATGGAAGTTCCACTAGTGATTGTAAACGTCCAACGCGTTGGTCCGAGCACGGGTATGCCAACATTTCCAGCACAAGGAGACATATTACAATGTAAATATGGAAGTCATGGGGATTATTTCCCTATAGTTTTTTATCCAAACTCGGTTAATGAACTATATAAATATACTATTACTGCATTCAATGCTGCTGAAGAATCACTTAGTCCTGTAATACTTTTAAGTGATGGTTATGTTGGTCACCTTTACGAAACCATTGAGACGGCTGACTATCCAGTATCTGAAAGGTCTATAAATCCATTGGGAACGTCTAATAGGCACTTTACAGGCCTCACTCACGAGGATTCAAAACCAGCAACGTCTAATCCAGAGGTCCATAAAAAACTAATAAAGCATCTCGAGACAAAACAAAAAAAAGTATCTAAGAAATACAATGATTATGAGTATATTGAAAATAACTCTTCAGATACCCTCTTAATAGCGTACGGTGCGATGTCTCGAGCATCATATAACTTTAAAGACGACTATTCGATTTTTAGGCCTATAAGGATTTTCCCGATAGTTGAAAAAATCAAAGAGATTGCCAAAAAATATAAAGAAATTATAGTAATGGAAATGAATACTGGGCAATATACAAACGAAGTTGAAAAACTGCTACATCGAGAGGTTAAACTTGTTCCAAGCCTGGGTGGTAAAATAGATTTACAAGATATTTGGGGTGGATTGAGACGGTTAAAGAGGGGAAAATGACCAGAAAACTTACGTATCTAAATTACCTGAAACAGGATTTGTTGCCTACACAGTGGTGTCCTGGTTGTGGTAATGGAATTGTTCTGAAACTTGCCTGTCAATCCCTGGAGAAGCTGAATTTTCCCAAAAAAGGTACAGTTGTTGTGTCTGGTATTGGATGTGCAGGGAGGAGTGCAGGTTTTTTTAATCTTGATTCAGTACACACGGCACATGGGAGGGCAATCCCTGTAGCCGAAGGAATCAAACTGGCCAACGAAAAATTAAATGTGATTGTTATAAGCGGTGATGGTGATCTTCTGGGAATAGGGGGAAATCATCTACTACATGCATCGAGAAGAAATACTGATATTAGCATAATTTGCATTGCTAATGCTATATACGGTATGACAGGTGGGCAATACTCCCCCACTACTGAATTGGGTTCTAAGACACTCACCACACCATATGGAAACACAGACACACCTATTGATGTCCAGGCATTAATTAAAGCACATAATTGTTTTTATGCGCGCTCTACTACCTATCACTTAAAGCACGCAATGAAGTGTATGGTTGAGGCGTTAAAACATAAGGGGCTGTCCTTCGCGGAGATAAAAACCCAATGTATTACAAATGACGGCCGTAGGCGAGGTTTTAAAAATGGTTATGAAATGTTAATGTACTATAAGGATAATTACAAAATTAATAATAATTCAAACGAGTTAAAACACAATGAAATTGGGATTGTAGGATGAAATATGAAATAAAGAAACTTGAAGAGCGCGAAGTTGTAAAAGCAGTCGAACTGTTTAATGCAATTGTTGACGAATTGCACGCAGATAGTCCTGTTACTGAACGTTCGCACTATAAAGAAACCTATCCCGTTGAAGAGGTTAAGGAACGTCTGAGTAATAAAGATAACGTCTATCTTGTTGGAAAACTGGGAAAAGAAATCGTTAGCTTTATGTTTGCCTGGGCTTCCGATGGTGTTGGCAATATCTACTGGTTAGGGGTTAAACCAAAATATAGAAAAAAAGGATATGCAAGAAAACTTATGGATGAAACGATTAAACAATTTACAAAAAAATCATGCCATGAAGCAAGAGTGTTTTCTTATCCAAAAGAAAAAGGTGCCCACAAACTGTTCAAAAGTTTTGGTTTTAAAGAAAAATCATTCATCGACGAGCAGTTTTTTGGAATCGGCATAATCTTAATGGAAAAAAAATTAGCACCAATACCTATTAAAAAAATAGCAAAAAAAATAGTACTTGCCGGGGAAGCAGGCCAGGGTATAAAACTAATGGCACATACACTTGCAAATATTTTGGCCAAAATAGGAAAAGAGGTATCATTGAACCTTATTTACGATTCAGCAGTACGTGGAGGAGAAATAATTGCTGAATTGATTTATTCTGATGAAAAGATTGACACCCCATTCTTCGATAAAGCTGACGTGGGACTTTGTTTATCAAGAAGCAAAAAAGCGTTGATTAATGCCAAAGAAATAGTTATCGATGAAGCTGCATGTAATAAGGAATGCACTGGTTGTGACATTATTTGTCCTGTAAGTGATAGAATCCCTTTTGCGAAAATATCGACAGAAGAATTCCATAGTCCTGTATTTGTGAACATGATTGCCCTGGGAAGATTGCTTAGCATAATTGGTATTAAGATCGAAAAGGTAGATTTTGAAACAGAACTCCATTCGAGATTCCTGGAGGAAAATACTCGCGCAATAAAATATGGTTATACTTATCGAGATTAAGAAATGTGCAGATATTCATCTAACCACCAGAGTTCAAAGAGAAAATCTTCAAAATATAAAGAGTTATTTCCCTTTTACCTAAACCTCTGTATACACTGAGTTGAACTATTTCAGAAATGCAAAAGTCTGTTGTCCTCATAATCAGAGATGGATGGGGCATAAACCCAAATACAGACCATAACGCGGTAAAGAATGCCCTTACACCAAACATTGATTCACTCCTGAAAAAATATCCCAACACAATACTTCAAGCATCTGGCAAAGCAGTCGGTTTACCGGAAGGCTACCAGGGTTCTTCGGAGGTCGGGCATCTTAACATGGGTGCGGGAAGGATCGTAGAGCAGGAGATGACCAGGATAATGCACGACATTCAAGGAGGTTCTTTTTTTAATAGTCCCATCTTCCAGAAAGCCATTAAAAACGTCTTGAATAATAACTCATCACTCCACGTAATGGGTCTCGTACAGGATGAGGGTGTACACGCACATCAGGATCATTTATTTGCAATCATGAAATACGCAAAAGAACACGGCGTTAAAAAACTATACATTCATTTCTTCACCGATGGACGAGACACGGCACCCAGAAGTGTATTAGGTTATATTGGTGCCGTAGAAGAAAAGATAAAGGAATATGGAATCGGTGAAATTGCTACAGTTATGGGGCGGTACTATGCTATGGATCGAGCCAAAAAATGGCAGCTTACGACAACTGCATATAATGCCATAACAAGGGCACAAGGTACAAGAATAGACAACATAGAAAATGCGATACAAGATGCATACAAAACCAGGACTCTAAACGATAAGGAAATGTTTGACGAATATATCCCACCATTGATTGTTGGAAATTTCCACGGGATAAAAGACGGCGATTCTGTTATCCACTTCAACTACAGGCAAGACAGGGCTATTCAGTTAACAATGGCATTTGTTGAAGACGACTATCCCGGGGAAAGATGGAAAAAGTTTGACATAGTTTATTGCGGCCTTACCAGATATTATGATGCGTTTCCTTATAACATGTTAGAGGCAATGGATGATAGGGAAGGGATGGATAATCTGTTAGGCCAAGTCTTGAGTCAAAATGGTCTAAGGCAGATTCGTATATCCGAGACCCAGAAATTTAGACACGTAACATCTTTTTTTAATGGTAAACGCATAGAGCCATTTCCGAATGAAGAGCAGATAGAGATCAGCGGTATTTACGACCCTGCCACATTCGCTGACCATCCTGAAATGAATGCGTATGATGTTACAAATGAGACCGTCAAAAGAATCAACTCAAGCGAATTTAGTCTTATGGTCATAAACCTGGCAAATTGCGACATGGTTGGGCACACCGGTAACTATGAAGCAACGAAAAAGGCAGCGGAGGTTGTAGATAAGTGTATTGGTACCATTGTAGAGAGGGTTTTGGCAAAGAACAAAATTGCCTTGATTACGGCTGACCACGGAAATGCAGAAGAAATGATAGACTATAAAACGAATCTACCAAAGACCTCACACACGAAAAACCCTGTTGAATTTATCTACGTCGCGGAAGACTATAAAAATGTAAAGTTAAGAGAAAAAGGCATCCTCTCAGACATCGCACCTACAGTTTTATATCTGTTAGGAATAGAACAACCTTCAGAAATGACCAGTAAAAATCTGATAACTTCCAAAAATCCATAACCTTTTGTAAACCGTATCAATTGGATGATAGGGGAAAAACAAGATTGACGGCAAGAATTAAATTCATGCACTGCGCCGACTTGCGCTTAGACAGTACCTTTCAGGGCCTGACTTCTATTCCAATATGCTCAGACAAAACTGCATTATCATATCGCAATTTCTGTTTACACTGTATGTACAAATTGATAATGTATACGCATACTACTGAGAGCATAAAGTAGTTTACAATAAATGTCATTTTTGGCTGAAAGTATTAGATTCTTCACGGAGTTTATCCTGAGCCGTAAGTATTAGATTCTTCACTTCCAGGCTGTGTCACAATTGTCATCCCGAACTTGTTTCGGGATCTCTAATACTTCAAAGTCAAGGTCTTTTTCTTTGCTCAGAACGACAGACTGCGAAGGAACCAGAATAACGTGTAAACTATATCATTATTAAAAGTTAATGTATCTATTATAAAAGAGGAATTTTTGTGACAAAAGAAACTATTAAGTGCCCGAAATGTGGTGAAGTAATTGAATTATCAGAGGCCATCTCACAAGATATTGAAATAAGGCTGAAAGAAAGATGCGAAAAAGAGCTCGGAAAGATTCAGAAGTCTTTTGAAGAAAAGGCAAAAAAAGAAGCTCAAGAGTTAGTAAGTCTCGAAATCTCTGATTTAAAGGGACAATTGGAAGAAAAAACGAAGAACTTAAAAGAAGCTCAAAAACAGGAACTTGAGCTTCGTAAGAGACAGCGGGAACTAGTGGAAAAGGAAGAGAAATTAGAGTTAGAACTTAGTCGTAAGATTGATGCTGAACGTCAGAAAATAATTGAAAAAGCTTCTAAAAAATTTGAAGAGAAGCATCAATTGAAAGATGCCGAGAAAGATAAACAACTTAACGATATGAAAAAGCAAATAGATGAACTTAAGAGAAAGGCCGAACAGGGTTCTCAGCAGATGCAAGGAGAGGTGCTTGAGCTTGAGCTGGAGAAATCGTTGAAGGAGGAATTCCCTTTTGATGATATTGAACCAGTCGCTAAGGGGGCAAGAGGGGGTGATATTATACAAACGGTGAAAACACAATCCGGACGTATTTGTGGAAAAATCTTATGGGAAACAAAAAGAACAAAAAATTGGAGTGATTCCTGGATTCAAAAACTTAAAGATGATCAACGTGAGGCAAAAGCAGATTTGGCTATCTTAGCGTCTGAATCTTTGCCGAAGGGCCTTCGTCATTTTCGACAAATATCTGGTGTATGGATAACCGACATACTCTCAGCCGTGAGCCTTGCATTAGCTTTAAGGGTAGTATTGATTCAGGTTGCCAGAGAGCGAGCAGTCCAGGTTGGGAAAAAAGAAAAAATGGAAATTGCCTACAATTATTTGACTGGACCGGAATTTAAAAATAGAGTGGAGGCAATTGTAGAATCTTTTACTGCGATGAAAGAGGATTTGGAAGCTGAAAGGCGTGCAACGCAGAAAATATGGGCTAAACGGGAAAAACAAATAGAAAGAGTAATTTCTAATACTGCAGGCCTGCACGGTGATCTTCAAGAAATAGCAGGTGCTTCATTGCCCACTATTAAAATGTTAGAGTTACCCACTGATGATGTGTAGAAAAGTGGAAGCAACGGCTCCGGTATAATGATTTCAGTAAAGAGCTTGACAGGTATGGAGTTTTTGCCCCGGTTGAAGCGTTTGGGAGAATTAAAGAACTTATAAGAAAAAAGATGGGAACAGCAAACACGCCTCAATACAATTGCTTAAATAGGTGTTCAAAGAAAATCAGTGCATTATGTTTACCTGCCATCCCAATACCTTAGACTTATGCAAAAGTGAGATAAAAGAATTTAAAGAACCTATTATGATTGATGTTTAGTCATTACGACACAATATCTCATTCCCACGCTCCCGCGTGGGAATGTTGTAGCGGAAGACTTCAGTCTTCCAAATTACTAATCTCCCATCTTCCCCCTCTTCTTAAGGGGGATTTCACTGCTGCTGGTAGACAGAAGCAAACCATTGCATACTAATAAAAGAACCATTATAATGTTGCACATAATATTACACATATAAATTTTGGAGATCAAGTATGAAGAGAACGAACATAATGCTTACGGATGAACAACACAGGTTGTTAAAAAAATGTGCAAACAAGGAGAAAAAAACTCTTGGCGAACTTGTAAGAGATGCAGTCGATTCAAAATATGACCTCGATAAGATTGCACGCAGAAAATCTGTTGCGCTTGAGTCTTACAAAGAAGGTTTTATCAGTATTGGTAAGCTCTCTGAAATATTAGGAGTTGATCCTGTCAGTGCGAGGCTTTATTTGAAAGAAAAAGGCATTCCTCTAAAGACTCAGGAGAAGAAAGAAGTTTTACGGGATATAGTAAATGCCTGAGACAATATTTGACAACTGCGTCTTGAGCAATTTTGCGCTCTCAGATTCTACTCCACGATTAAGTCAATAAATGAGGTGATTTGAATGATCTTGAACATTCTCTATTACATTCGTTTCGCAAATTAATTAATGGAGGGTGGGTTAAGCGACCTGCCCGACTTCGTCTTTCGGGCGGGCTGAAAGGAACTAATTTATGAAGATTGGAAGGTATGAATTACATCAGATAGAAACAGGGAGGTTCGCATTGGACGGGGGGGCAATGTTCGGCATTGTACCAAAGCCATTATGGAGCAAACTTAACCCTCCGGATGATGAAAACAGGATAGATATGGCTCTCAGGGTATTATTAATTATGGGTGACAAACGTAATATTCTTGTTGACACTGGCATCGGTAATAAGTTCTCTGAAAAATACAAGGAAATCTATAAGATTGATCATAGTAAATATAATCTGGATTCATCATTAAAGAGATTCAACCTGGAAACTAAGGACATAACTGACGTAATCCTAACACATCTTCATTTTGACCATGCCGGAGGCTCTACTTATGTAGAAGATGGCAAATATAAGCTTACGTTTCCAAATGCCACATATTATGTGCAAAAAGCTAATTATGAGTGGGCCTTGAATCCAAGTGAGAAAGATAGTGGAAGTTATCACAAGGAAGACTTTGTTCCAGTGGCAGAGGAAGGAAAACTTCGACTGGTAGAAGGTCGAGTTATGATATTGCCCAATATTGAGGTTATCATTTCTGATGGCCATACAACAGGCCAGCAACTTGTAAAAATATCAGATGAAAGGAATACACTTGTATACTGTGGGGATTTGATTCCTACCGTATCTCATATACGTATACCATATATAATGGGATATGATATTCACCCGTTAACGACAATAGAAGAGAAGAAGAGGCTTCTGTCAAATGCCTGTAGTGGTGACTGGACGCTGTTCTTTGAACATGACGCATTAACAGAGGCTGTTAAAGTGGAAAAAACCGAAAAGGGATTTGGTGTAAGAGAGAAGGTTTCTCTGGGATAGATTGAACTTAGTACACGTTTTCACAAATATAACAAAGTAAGTTGGTTATCAGAGATTCTTCGTCGCTTCTCTCCTCAGAATGACATCCTTTGTCACTCTGAACCCTTCGCTTTGTGTCATTCTGAGTGACCTACGGGAGCGAAGAATCTATATGAACCGCTATGGTAAATTAAATAAAGAATCCAAACATAACGTTCAGGGTAAACTCCGTGAAGAGTCTCAAAAAAGTGAGGTAATTTTTTGAAGCTGGAAGGCAAGGTCGCAATAGTAACAGGCGCAAGTGGCGATAAAGGGAGCGCTATCTCTGAACTCCTCGCATCTGAAGGTGCATCAGTGACCATAAACTATTTGAAAAAGAAGGACGAAGCGGAGTTAGTTCTGAAAAAGATTGAAAGCAGTGGTGGAAGGGCAATGATAAGGCAAACTGATGTGACTTTAAAAGAAGGTGTGGATGACATGGTTAGGGAGACTATGAAAAAATTTGGTAGTGTAGATATCCTTGTGAATAACGTGCACGGCACCATAGGACGGAAGCCATTCGAAGAAACCAAATGGAATGAATATGATGAAAACTTAAAAGGTACAATAAAAGGGGCATACAATTGCTGTCATGCAGTTGTTGGTAAAATGAAAACCAAGAAATGGGGCAGGATCATAAATATTTTAGATAATATAGTTAATGAACCCGTAAAAGGATACAGTAGTTACATAACAGCCCAATCTGCATTGATTGGTTTTACAAGGAGCTTGGCGGTTGATTTAGGTGCTTACGGAATAACTGTGAATTTAATAAATACAGGATTTACGCTGTCAAGAAGAATGCCTCATGCCCCCCCTCACGTCCAGGAAGCAATAGCTCAACAAACACCACTTAAACGCCTTACATTACCCATAGATATTGCCAAAGCCGTCCTCTTCTATGCCTCTGACTGGTCTGAATTTGTGACAGGTAATTGTTTGATAGTAGATGGTGGTAAGGTAATGCGTTGATTTTAAATCATATTATTGTAATAAAGAGGATCTAGTATCGAGTATCTTTTTTTTAACTGTCACTGTTGCCTATTATTTTTCATACCCCTATCTCATCCAAACGTTAGCCA
The DNA here is from genome assembly GCA_046757465.1 of Candidatus Scalinduaceae bacterium. GTDB lineage: Bacteria > Planctomycetota > Brocadiia > Brocadiales > Scalinduaceae > Scalindua_A. Next base: position 30,092 of record JBHHYH010000035.1, read on the forward strand.
GGGTTACAAGAAAAAGTGCCATAGTAAGCCAGCCAAGGATTCCCTCAATAGTTGCCCATGCCTTAAAACCACCCTTCGGCTTAATGTCTCCTAAACCTACCGTCGTAAAGATTATGACACTGAAGTAAAAACAGTTGTACAACCGTCGGTACCACTCTTGTTTAGTTATATTTTCTTTCCCCTGATGTTGAAGAGAACCCTGCCCTGAAAAAGGGAAGTAAACGCAAAGGGTAAATATTGCAATCAGCCCACCAGCAGTAGCTATTGCACGCCATGGCATTACTCCATAGCCACAAGTAAGTCCCATGAATAAATATCCGAACCACCATTTTGTCTTTTCCCACAAGCTACTACAGAGCACATACTTTGTGTATTGGTAATGATAGTAAGTATCATCAGCCGATTTGTTGTCTCCAATGTTCTTGAAATTCTTTATAAGTCTAAAATAAACTCCCCGCCAGGAGTCAATATCCTCTTGCAATGAAGAGTCATCAAGCCGTCCTTCGAGCTGAGGCCAGGAGATTTGTAATTCTGAGTATCTGGTTAACCGTAAATCTACGATTTTAGAAAATCTAGCATTATTAAAAATAACCTCCCTTAAACTGGCATTCCTGAAGTCAGCCACACCATTAAAGCTGGCATTCTTGAAGTACGTCCCACCATTGAAGCTGGCACTTTTGAAGTCGGTCTCACCATTAAAGGTGGTCTCCCAGAAGTCCGCTCCACCATTGAAGCTGGTATTCTTGAAGTCCGCCCCACCATTGAAAATGGCGCTCCCGAAGTCCGCCTTCTCTTTGAAGGTAACATCCACGAAATCCACTCCACCGTTGAAGCTGGCAATCACGAAGTCTGCCTCACTATTGAAGGTGGCCTCCCAGAAGTCCGCCGTGCCATTGAAGGTTGTAATCCCGAAGTCAGCCTTACCATTGAATCTGGCACCCTCGAAGTTCACATTCTCCTTGAAGCTGGCATCCACGAAGTCCACCTTCTCCTTGAATCTGGCACCTTCGAAGTCCGCCTCACCATTGAAGCTGGCACTCTCGAAGTCCGCCTCACCATTGAAGGCGGCCCTCCCGAAGTCCGAGTTACTATTGAAGCTGGCGCCCTCGAAGTCCGCTTCACCATTGAAGGTGGCGCTCCAGAAATCCCCCTTGTCATTGAAGGTTGTAATTCCTAAGTCCGCCCTCTCCTTGAAGCTGGCATCTAAGAAGGCTGCCTCACCATTAAAACTGGCACTCCTGAAGTACGCCTCACCATTAAAGCTGGCGCTCCTGAAGTCCGTCTCGCCATTGAAGGTGACAATCCAGAAGTACGCCTCACCATTGAACCTGACCTTACCGAAACTTGCCTTCTTCATAACCGTTGAGTAATCAAAACTAACAGACCTCTCAAATATTACAAATGATTTGAAATTATCATCATCATATCCTGCCTTTAGATTACCTTCTAGTTGACAGTTTTCTATATTTATTGGGGTGGAAACTAAAAAGGCTTTTTCTATCCCCTCATCTTTTAGCTCCTCTATTACGTCTGCTTCAATGCCGGTATTATCTGTATCGACTAGATTCTCACTTATATGAAAGTCTAGGTCACCAGTTATGATGGCGTTTTCTATGTCTATCTTTTCCACCTTTTTATCATACTTCTTTTTTAACGATTCAATTATCCATTCGGACTCAATCGTCCTTTTATCTCCCTCTTGGTCTTTTACAAAATGAACAGGTTCACCCTTGAGGATGCGCTCTTTTATTTCATCGACAGATACGTTGATTATCTCTTTATCATCAGTAATCAATATTTGTATATTATTAGTTTGTGTAGAAGATTCTTCTCCAGCCTGAGAATGTAAAGGGGATATAAGAAGCAGAAAAGAAACGAAAAAGATGAATGACAGAGTTTTTAGGGATGTTTTCATAACTGAGTCACATTAACGAATGGTAGAATCATAAAATTATATACTATTAAAATCAAGTAAATATTGCTCTTAGTTATTATTTGTTGAGTAAATTAAGGAATAATGATATATCGAAAATTCTTTTTTACTGAGATGTACAATTATATCAAACATTACGAAAAAGATTTTAACACAAAAATAAGCTATGGAATCCCGCCAGGGTGGACGAGGACGTTCGCCACAGCGAATCTGCCTCAGGCACGACCTCCCGAGAGGCCTGCCCGACCAAGTCGTTCTGGCGGGCGCAAGCCCGCCTGCCATTTGCCCGCCCGGCAACCAGCCCGACAACCAG
>JBHHYH010000036.1:0-32288 GCA_046757465.1 Candidatus Scalinduaceae bacterium
TTTAACAGTTTACGTGAGGAATCATCTCTCATATTATCAGACCTTGAAAGCAGAACATGCTTGACAGGGAATAGAAGAGGTAATACGTAATTATAAAATGGAAAAGTCAACGTTATTACAAATAAAGAGGCATATATCGTTTGAAGCCAGCGATGTTGGTATGTATATATTAAGAATGTATACAGGGTTGAAGAATAAAGCGATTGGAGAGATATTTGGAGTAAGTTTAAGCACAGTGAATAAAGCGGCTTTGCGTGTAAGTATACAAAGAAGAAAACAAAAAGGTCTTGGAGAGAGAATAGAGAAGATTGCGTATTCTGCTTTCAAGGTCTGACCCTGTTTATTCCTGTTTATTCACTATTAACAGGCCGGAGAGGGATTACTATAATAAACAAGAATTGTTTAATATTTATGATAGATACACGAATGTTCTGACCACCTGGGCGGGTTATAATGAAGAAGAGGAGGAAAAAGAACAGGTCGCCAATGGCGAGTTGAATGATTATGGTTATACTGCTTTTCAGCAAGAAGAATCGATTCGTTCAGAACTAAAAGTCGGGCGAAACAGTCCCTGCCCCTGTGGTAGCGGGAAAAAGTATAAGAAATGTTGCTGGAATAAATAGGAGAATGAAATTAAGGGACTTGTCTTGAAACTAAAGACCTCTGCACAAGCCCGGGATCGCATCTTAATTGATTAATAAATTCTGTGCTAATTTCAAATAGGAATGGGCACCAACCTGACAGTGCAAAAAATATACGCGTGGAAAGATGGTTTTCGAAGATTATTAGTTGCGTTCACGGCATTGTTTTTCCCGGGTGGCCGCTACCTTTTCCGTGTGCTTGCTCAGGTAAAGGGACATCTTTCTCCACATGAAGCTGTTTTTCTCTTCTGGTTGGCGTGCAAGGCCCCGGGAAAGGGTGAGGTTGTAGAAATCGGTTCTTTTTGTGGCAGGTCAACCCTCTGCCTGGCAGCCGGCCTTCGCCGTAGGGGCGAAGGAAGGCTCTACACAATCGACCCTCATGTACATGGGACAGAGCAAGGGCTATTGGAGAACCTCAAACTTTTTGGTGCATGCAGCCTCGTAGAAGTGGTTGTTGGACCTTCAGTCTCTGCAGCATTATCGTGGAAGAAACCAGTGCGTATGCTTTTTGTGGACGGAAATCATGAGCTGGGCAATGTGGTAGCCGATGTTTTAGCCTGGGGACCACACATGGAACCAGGTGGATTTATTGTTCTCCATGACTCCACTAGCCTAAGCGACCTTCCCGGCCCCAAGAAGGCTGCCAGGTGGCTTTACTCTGAAAAGTCAACTTACGAGTGTGCCGGCACCATAGGGAGTATAAGCTGGTTTCGCCTGAAAGGTACGGCGTTACCATGGTTGCCCCCGCAGTATGGAAAAAGTCTAATTGATCGATTCCTTGCAGTTAGGAAAGAGTGGAGAAAGAGCCCCGACGTCTGACAACGGACTACAGCTGACCCGAGGCCCACTTTTCGGGAAGGTTAAAGAATGTCTAGAAGATTTATCAACTAAAAAGGGACATTTGTCCTATTTTTCATTTTATTATACTTTAGCTTCGAGTATTTCTGATGCCTTTTTTAAATTTGATACCCAGAAGATTCCCAGGGACTTCCCCTTATCCGGAGGTACACTAACATATGCGTACTCGATATTTATCCTTGCCTTGTAAAGTTGTCTGGCAATCTCGGCTAAGGTGCCTGGTTTATCAGTCATTTCCAATGCTAAGACATCGGTTTCAATCACATTAAGACCTGATCCTTCCAATACCTTTTTTGCACGAGCAGGGTCACTAACAACCATACGTATTAATCCTGAATCAATTGTATCAAGAACTGACATTGCTAAAATATTTATGTCTTTAGTAGCTAACTCAGAACATGCTTGGGCAAGGGCACCGGGTTTATTCTCGAGAAGAATCGTTAATTGCTTTACAATTGACATTTAGGCATCCTCCTTTCTTATACACTTAACCTCAAAACACCTTTCCCATAATCCATGAGTAATCCAGAAGCAAGGTTTTCTGAGTGTTTTTTAATGTAGCTTTTTTTGTGTCTTGTACCTTATAGCAAGACCTGCCCCAACAGGCCTTCTTTTTATCATCCAGCTACCACTACCCCGTTTCTTAGCCATTTCAAAATCAACATAAGTGCTGCCATAAGACTTAAAGTATTTAGAAGACTCTATCTCTCCGTACCTGGTAAAAATTATAGCATCGGCGCCCACTTCTTTTGCTTGTTTTTTCAATTTAACATTTATCAGTTCTCTTGTTAATGATTTATCTCCATAAGTAAATACTACTCCAATTCTTTCGTAGATTAAATCAGAATCTCCAGATAATACCGGTATATCCACACTTTCACCCCTTGGTGGATACTTATTCATAGTTATCCTCGCAAAATTGGTACTAGAACAACCACCCAAAAGTAATAAAAACAAAATAAATACTAATACATGCTTATGAGTATTCACGTACCTCCTTGCCCTTCTGCTTTTTGTATGCCTGGTCTCAACGTTGCAATACATTTACTTAATGTCTGAGAAATCGACTTCATACTTATCTGTTCCAAAATCCTTTACAACAACTATGGAAGTTCTTGCATTTGGATCGAGCTTAGAAAATGGAAAGCTTGCTACGATGAAGATTGCGTGTTTTGTAGGGTCTTTACCTCTCAAATCAGGTTTTATCATTTCTTTTGGTTCTATTATGTTCACTCCCTGTCTCAGCTTAATCTTATATACATCAGCGCCACCCCTATAACTAATGGTTAAGTCCTTTGTCCCCATTATTTCTTTTACTTCTTCCTCCGTTACATTCTTTTTTGCCCTCATCTTCATTGCTGATATCACGGCAAGATGAATAAGTTTGCTCTTTACTAATCCACCGCCAAAAGCAGGCCAATTTCCAAAGGTAGCTGGTGCGACAAGTTCTGTTTCAAAGATTTTTCCAGTATTAGCTTCACCATATTTAATTACTTCATCTATCTGTTCTTTTGTTGGATTGACCTCGATACCCTGTGAAGTATCCGTAAATATCACATACGTAATCAACAAAAGTATCAAGGTAAAAATACTTTTTTTTATGTACATCTATTTCCCTCCTTCAAAATTAATTTTCTTTATTAAACCTTCATGGCCTTTCAGGGCACCACGAAACATGAAAATTACAGATTCCCTGTCTGCCCGCCCGGATGAATCCTTTCGGACGGGCTTCCCAAGTAGGTATTCCTCGGGAATGACAGATAAGTTGTATTGTGGTATAAGTTAGCGCGCCACACGTTGTCATTCCCGACCTCGATCGGGAATCTATTTTCGGATAAAAAGATAAAGAATCTTTGTTTGTGGGGAAACAAAAGTCAGGGCAAGTGTATCACTTTGGTAATATACTGTCAACCTAAGTTTTGTTTGGACATAATTAAACAATTCCTATATGTCGCTTGACAATACATAATAAATGCAATAAAATTTATTTAAACATTTAATTTTTTTGAATGAGCATAAAATGATTTCAAGAAGGGAATTTTTAAAGACTGGTGTTGTTGGAACATGTGCATCTTGTATTGCTTATGCACCTTTCATGTCAACAATTAGGGCCTCTAACAGAAGCGTATCTGAGATATACGAAGAGGATGAATTTCCAATTAAAGAGGCAATGTATTATAAACAGCTTCCTGATGTTCGTGTTGAATGTGAACTGTGTCCAAGAGGGTGTAAGGTTGCTGATTTAGAGAGAGGTTATTGTGGTGTAAGGGAAAATCGTGGTGGCAAATATCATACACTTGTTCATTCCCGTGTATGCTCTCTAAATGTCGATCCCATCGAGAAAAAACCTTTATTCCACTATATGCCAGGTACAAGGGCATATTCGATAGCAACGGCTGGATGTAACATAGAATGTAAATTTTGCCAGAATTGGCAAATTTCTCAGTTTCGACCTGAACAGGTAGATAATATTAAACTCACACCTGAGGAAGTAGTTAGATTTGCAAAAGAAAAGAGATGTGAGACCATTGCTTATACATATTCAGAGCCCGTGGTTTTTTATGAGTATATGTACGATACAGCAAAGGTAGGAAAGCGAGAAGGTATTGGAAGTGTCATGATTTCTAACGGATACATTAAGAAAGAGCCCTTAATTAAACTATGCAAGGAATTAAATGCCGTTAAGATAGACTTTAAGGCCTTCACAGAAAAATTCTACAAAGAAACCTGCAGTGGTGAATTAAAACCCGTTCTGGAAACTCTTCTCACATTAAAAGAGATTGGTATATGGTTTGAAATGGTTGTCCTTATAGTACCAACACTTAATGACAGTGGAAAAGAAATAAAGGATATGTGCTCATGGATAAATGATAATCTTGGCCCTGACGTACCCGTTCACTTTTCACGTTTCCATCCCACGTACAAAATAAAGAACCTGCCACCCACTCCAATCAAGACACTTGAAAAGGCAAGAAACATAGCGATAGAATCAGGCCTGAACTTCGCATATACTGGTAATGTACCAGGCCATCCAGGTGAGAGCACTTACTGCCCAGGCTGCAAGGAAGTAGTTATAAAAAGAGTAGGATACACAATTCTTCAGTATTCCCTGAATAGCAATGAGTGCAGTAACTGTAAACATCCGATACCCGGAGTATGGCACTAATAAGAATAAATTCACTCAAGAACGTTTCCAGACTGGTCTAATATCTGCACTTTAATAATCTATACAATAAGAACTTTTAAACAGTTACCTTAGATTTTATCCCTCTATTATCGACCTCGAAACCTTAAGGTCATCTTGCTCAAAAAATTCCGCAATTCTGCAGGGATGAAATGAAATTTCAAGAAAAATGGAAGATACTCATTCAATCACACTTATAGTAGATATCGTAATCATAATAGTAGCCTCACTATTGTTTGGTATCTTTGCACACAAATTAAGACAATCAGTAATCCTTGCTTATATCCTAGTGGGAATACTTATTGGCCCGTACGGCTTTGGCTTAATCAACAACATAGAAGAGGTTACATCCCTTGCAGAAATAGGTGTTGCCCTTCTAATGTTTATAATTGGTCTAGAATTCAAATTTTCTACACTAAGTGACATTTGGAAAGTATCAGTCATAGGTGGTATGATTCAAATACTAACAATGATTTTTCTGGGCTATCTACTTTCGCGAGCATTTGATTGGCCTATCTTTTCTTCAGTTATATTGGGTATGATTGTAGCAATAAGTAGCACCATGATTGTGGTGAAGCTTTTAGGTGAAAGAGACGAACTTGAGCATATCTCAAGCAAGATAATGATAGGTATGCTTGTCGTCCAGGACTTGGCAGTGATTATGATGATTTTCTTTATCTCAAACTTTGAAGAAATGGCAATGGGGAACATCCTGGACATCTTAAAGGTACTGGGATTAGGCATGGGAACGGTGGCTGGTATCATACTGATTGGTAGATGGTTATTACCTAAGGTTATGCATCTTGTTGTCCGCACCGGAAATAAAGAAATGTTTTTACTTTCTGTTTTTGCTGTGGCAATAGGAGGGGCAATTTCTACCTACTTATTGGGGCTTTCAATTGCCCTTGGCGCCTTTATCGTGGGTTTTTTACTTTCCGAGGCTGAGTATAACCTCGAAATATCCGTAATGATTAAGCCTCTTAGAGATATATTTACTGTTATATTTTTCGTGTCTGTAGGTATGTTTATTAATCCAGGAATCCTTCTAGATAATATCGCTTTTGTAGGTTATATTATATTACTAATTTTGATTGGAAAGTTCGTGCTGTGTTCTTTACCAACGTGGATTTTTGGATATGATGGGAAGACGTCGTTCAAGGTTGGAATGGGTATGATGCAGGTTGGAGAATTTTCTTTTGTCATGCTGACCATAGGCCAAAAACATGGATACCTTCAACCTGCCCTGACATCATCCATAATCGCATCAGCCTTAATTACAATCATAATAACACCCCTTACTATGGGCCAATCTGACAGGTTGTATAATATTTTTTCTAAAAGGAGATTGTCAAAAAAGGTTTTCAACTTTATACCTAGGCTAAACTTGTATAGGGAAAAAGATGAAGGTCCTCAACCTACAAATCATCTAATACTCTGTGGATATGGCAGATCTGGCGCCCATCTAGTAATGAACTTAAAAGACAAATACGATATTACCATAATAGAACATGATCCCAGAGCGATTCATAAGATAAAAGAGGCTGGCTTAAACTACTTTTTTGGGGATGCAATCAACCACCATATCTTGATCAAGGCTAACATTGCCAAAGCCAAAATCCTTGTATTAGCAATCCCAGATGAAAAAACAAAGAAGATAGCAATAAGATATGCCAGGGTGTACAATCCTGAAATCTTTATAGTAGCGCGTGCACGTGATGAAAAGCAGGCGCAGGAATTATTGGATCTGGGAGCTAATGAGGCATTAGTACCTGAAGTATTATGGACACACAAGACTATAGAGCATATTATACAAAGGACGGCAGAGAAAGAAGTTACAATCAATAATGGAAAAGAAAAAGAGTTGTAAAATACCTTAGAGTAACATAATAATGGATAGCTATATTATTTCTTTTTCCTCATCTTTTTTATTAGTCTTAACAGGTCTGGATCAGGGATAGTTTCATAACCACAGTTAGGGCATTTTATCATCGTACATCCCTTTATGGTAAGACAGCTTTCACATACTTTTTTTATATCAATAACACTAAGATTAAAGTTACAAAATGGACAGTTCATTGTTTTCTTTTAATTTAAATATTTACTTTTCTCCGCTTCTGAGAGAAAAGATATACTAAAAATAGCAGACTAACCATATTCAAGGCTACTACTATTAAACAAGACCCTACTACTCCAAAGATAGGAACGAATAGTACACCCGTAAGTATGGCGCCAATAAATGCCCCTGCATGATCTGCACTATCAATCTTTCCTGCAGTTGTCCCTAAATTTTCCTTACACATAAGATATAGCTTACTTGAAATGGGAAATTCTAAACCCGTCAGTACACCTGCTATCACTACCAAAAGCATAAATAGATATTCGGAACCGAAAAACTGAAATGAAAGCTGACTTAAAATAAATGGTATAAGACAAGCGTAAAAAATAATAATGGCCTCTAATAATATTAATATTTTTATCCAATAAATCTCTTTTTTCTTATTTACCTCGTTAGAAGTATTCTTTATGCCGGTGAGAGGATTCAGATTTTCTAAACTGTAGTTCGTGTGGGATCCAAAAAACCGTCTGAATATTTTAATGGGGTTTATCTGACTGAGTGTATTCCCTGATGTGTCTTGTAATATAATTCTATTACTAATACTACTTCCTGCCGCCAAACCAAACATAAATAAAGCAATTATTAATCCTATCTTCTCATACACATATCCATATATATTTTGAAATGCGAATATTAAGATAATTTCTAATGCAATCCCGGCAAAACCCGTAGTTGCAATAGCAGCTATACTATTAAATTTTTGTTGGGTTTCCTGGTTACGCTTAAAGACTATAATGTAAATAATCCGGCAGAGTAGGAATAAAAATATAGGTATTATGATTTTCTTTAAATGAGTTTTTTCAAACCACCGTAGGATGTTACTCAGCTGACCACCAGAAAATTTATCCCACAACATGAGATTAAAAAAATACGTAACAGGTTTCGAATCCGTATTTATCCTCAAGTCCTTTCTATCCTTGATCTTATCCTCAATAAACCTAACCCTTTCTGGTGGTAAAAGTGTGTTAAATACATATTCAGAAAAATATTCAGATTTAATATTACGTTCGACATAACGTTTTGTTAATGTCTGTATATCGAATGTGACGGTATCCGGATCGTCACTTGCAAAATAGTAATTCGTTTGTCCCGGAGAAACGATTACGTGAGAAAAGACGTTATGCAAAGTCTGGTAAATAGAACCCGTGTAATTACCTACTTCCTCCCCCAGATAATTTACTGCAGACGATATCCCTATCGCAAAAACACCATGTTTTTTAAGTATATAACCTATCTCCTGAAAAAACTGTAAGGTATAAAATCTATTTAGATATGCCGTAGAGGGATCAGGGATATTCACAAAGATTAGGTCATAACTTGCTTTTCCTTTTGCCCTCTTAACAAAATATCTACCATCAACAGGGAACAACTTTACCCTTTTATCTGACAAAGCCTTCATTTGATCTGGTGATAAATATTTCTTTGTTAATTCTATCAATACAGGATCCAATTCAACATAATGTATTTCTTCAACCGGATGTTTTAGCATCTCCCTTATTAATCCCCCCATTCCTCCACCAATAAGCAAGACTGTTCTTGGAGCCGGATGCTGAGACATTACCAGATGTGCTATTTGTGAATATTCATAATCATTTGGGAAAGCGAAGTTATACTGTCCATTCCCGAATACACTGTATTGATCTTCTCTCACGCCAACGACAATATTCTCATACCTTGAGTCTACTGATTCTAAAAGTTCTATCTCCGGATTGGAAGAATTCCACCTTGCCTTTATAAAATAATCATCAATATTATTCGCTATACCTGAAATTAGTAGAATGAAAGCTACAGCAAAAAGTAACATACATATGAAAGCCCTTCCTCTTCTGAAGAATTCCTTCTCCAAAAACAAAAGCATCAAAAGTATATTAAACAATAACACGCAACCAAAGATCATTAATATCATGAAGGGTTGAAATCTAGAAACAAGTACAAACGTAAATACTAAACCTCCTATAAGACTACCGATTGATTCCAGTATATATACAATACCAATATCAGCAGCTGAATCTTGTGTAACCCCACGAACCACTTTACATGCAACGGGGAATATTAAACCTATGGTAAAACTAAATGGTGCAATAATAAAAATTGATGAAGTCAATAATGACAAAATTGGAATATACTGCCCCGTTGGCACATCAAGGATGTATCTTAATACCCTGATCAAGATTAGCTCCAGCGGAAGTATTACACACATTGAAATTAATATTAATATGAAAGCAGAAAGATGGTTTCTGAGCCTGTTTACAATCCTCCCACCAAATACTGCACCAAATGCAACACCAAAAAACCAGGTACCAAGGATTATTCCAATACAAAGTTCGTTTCCAAAAAAGACGACCAGAAATTCTCGAATTAAGAGTACCTGAGCGATCGTTGCATAGCATCCGATGAATAGCATCGAAAACAATATAAATATCCATGCCTTGTTTTCCCAAATCATGCCTTTACTCCTGGTCTCCACTATTTATCCTTTAAAAAAGAGAAATACTCACCACCTAAGTGATGAATACACTTATTCCCTTACCACAATTGAAGTTTTGTAATGTTAATAACCTGTCTTCCTTATTAATTAAACAATGTCTTTAGCTATTGTAAAGCAAATTCAAGCCATGAAATATGCGATAATCTCTAAAGCGAATTTTTTTTCAACTTTCAACACGTAACAAGAAAGATTAGTTTAATACGGGTTGCATGTTAGGAGTTCCACTTCTTATTAAGTGCGGTCTATAAAAATACTTAAGTTTTTACCATTTCTGCCGAAAATAACTGTTAGGAAACATTATTTTTTGCTCCAAGGTGTCCTTTAAAGGAGAACTTTTTCCTATGTCACACAAAGATACTATGTTATCAGAGCCAAAAACGAAAGGTTATATCCTTATTATCGACGATGATGATCATATACGTTCCACATTCGCAAGCTACCTGGAAAATTTTGGTTACCAAGTGAAAATGGCCCGTGATGGAACCGAAGCCAAGTCTCTTATAGACCAGGCCAAATTTGACATAGCTCTCATGGATGTTTGTTTGCCTGACTATAACGGCCTTGATCTTTTAGCGGAGATAAAGAAGGCACATCCCATCTTGGAAGTGATAGTTTGCACCGGTTACTCCGAAGATTACGACTTTTTTGGGGCAGTCAAGGCTGGTGCATCAGATTGGATCGCTAAGCCATGTAACCTTCAAGAGTTACATGCAAAGGTCGAACGTATCCGAAAGGAACAAAACCATCTTAAAGAACTATCAAAAAAGAACCTCGAGCTGGAAAAAATCAAATTAGAAAATGAACATACACTTGCAAATCTCAAAGGGTCGTTTCAGGAAAAAAATGGGTTTGCTCACCCGAAACGTAACAAGAAACGAGCTGATTTTCCAGAGATCGTAGGCAATTCTAAAGAGATTGAAAGTGTCCTGGAGCTTGTACGCCTTGTAGCGAAAACAAATTCCTCAGTCCTCATTACCGGAGAAAGTGGGACTGGAAAAGAACTCATCGCTAAACCTATTCATACCCTGAGTAGCAGGGCCAAACGCCCATTTGTTCCAGTGAACTGTGGCGCACTCACGGAGACCCTTCTTGAAAGTGAACTCTTCGGTCATGAGCGAGGGGCCTTCACCGGAGCTTTAACAGAGAAACGAGGGCTGATTGAAGAGGCCGAAGGTGGCACTCTCTTCCTGGATGAAATCGCAGAGACCTCACTCCAATTCCAGGTAAAGCTACTCCGTGTCTTGCAGGAGAGAGAATTTAAGCGAGTGGGATCTTCAAAAACCCTAAGCGCAGATATCCGAGTAATTGCTGCCACTAATATCGTATTGGAGGAAAATGTGAACAAAGGAACCTTTCGTGAGGATCTTTACTACCGACTCAATCAATTCCGCATCATTATTCCACCTTTGCGTGATCGGATGGATGATCTTCTTCTGCTGAGTCAATATTTCCTGGAGAGTGCATGCTCAGAATTTTTTAAACCTTTAGTGGGATTTTCTTCTGAAGTAATAGAGAAATTGCTCCGTTACTCCTGGCCAGGAAACGTTCGAGAATTGGAAAATATGATAACCTCTGCCGTAATTCTAGCTACCCCACCTCTGGTTGAACCCAAAGACATGCCTATACTCATCGAAAAGCTGCATAAGTACCCTCGTAAGACCAGACTTTCCGATAAGCCCTTTGCAGAGGCAAAGAAAGAATTTGAAATGAACTATTTCCAGAACATCCTCAAGAGGACGAATGGAAATATCTCCGCAGCATCGAGACTTGCTAAGATGGATAGAAAACAATTCCGGGAAAAGGTCCGAAGGCTTGGAATCCATATCCATAGTGTGGCACATGTTCAACGAGTTTGACAGATAGTCTTCAATCGAATGCCTTCTCTTTAAGGTGTGAAAGTATCTTTTTTTTTCTTACTCTATATAAAGAGAAGGGATAGCAGTTTGCCATCCCTTCGAAAAGACACTTCTCTAATGGAACCGTCAGTCTCGAGACTTAGGCGAAAACGTTGATTGTTCCACCCTTCTGACTTACATCCTTGAGTTCGAAGTCGGAATCTTTCTCATCTTTCTGACCTACATTCTTAAGCCCGAATTCGGACTCTTTCTCACTTTTCTGGCCGATATTCTGGAACCCTAGGTTGGAGATTCCTGCGTTTATACTTACTTCCATTATCTCATGACTCCTTTCTTTTAAAATTTTCCTTTGTGTAAACGAAATCGGTGTTTTTTAACCACATATTATCTAATACATTCTTAAAACGCAAAACTTCTCTATTCAATCTTTCTATTGAATCGAGACAGATCAGATCAGTACTGCTGTCCGCATCATCTTTCAACTCCTTGGTCAATTGGCCTTGTGAGTTTAAGATGTCTTTACGTTTCTTTTCTGTTGATAGCCCGGGAGGCGCAAGGAGCTTAATATCTTCTGTATTCTGGCTGGCTGTTGGTGGCTTTGGAGCGGTAGTAGGTGTATTATTACCTTCTACGGTTGTGGTCTCTGTGGTGCTTTGCCTTACCAACTTTGACTCCTGATCGAGAACTTCCTTCATAATCTCTTACCTCCTTCCTATAAGCCTGTTCTTGCGTAAATGAAACCAGCTGTGTATATCTCAAAAGGTATGCCAAAGTCATCAGGTTACACAAAACAATAACTCCTTGCCTTGGTATCCTGCTGATATATATGGCTTTACGCCAATTAGCCCAATTTTCTAGGGAGGCATGATCCATCGAATTAAAGGTATGTGAGATGGGGAAATACACTCCAGGCAATTCGAATAGTAATCAACAAGAATTTAAGTAACCACTGACGTAACATGAGGTTATGAAATATATGTGTCAAAGCCCTTTCCCAGGGGAATTCCCCCCCCATCTAAGAAGTAATGAAAAAGGCAGGAAACTCCAGGTCATCAATTTAAACTAAATACTTCATACCCTTCCAGAAATCCTCGAATGTCGCATCTTTTATTATTTCAATATATTACAGCTTTCTTTTTAAACAAAATCACTTTGGCACCGATAAATATATAAGTGATTACATTCACGGGCACTTATATTCCTAAACTGTAGCTTTTGCTTCTAAAACTACCTGAGGTGAAGAGGTATATGTTAATGAAAGAAAAGAAATTTCTGCTTATTGAGGACGATCAAGACCATGCTGACTTAATCACCGACGTACTTAAGGAAGATAACGCAACAGACATTAAAATTGAAGTTATCTTAAAAAAAGACGGACAGGAAGCCATGGATTACTTTCAGAATGGAAGTATTGATTGCGATGATGATGCAGTACAGCCTCAAATTGCCCTGGTTATTTTAGATCTTAATTTACCGAAGATTGATGGGATGGACGTCCTTAAATTTATAAAGAAGAATTCAAAGTATTGTTCGATTCCCGTAATTATTCTCTCAACAAGTCCTGATCAAAAAACGATTGATGAAGCATATAAGAATGGAGCTAACGGTTATTTTGTCAAGCCTACTACTTATGACGATTTTGTTGAAAAGATAAAGATCCTGAAGAAATGCTGCTAAGAACGTGTTCATTGACAGTATCAACAATTCTTACGATTTGTATTAATATAAGGTAGGAGCTCATTTACTGGATGCTAGTAAAGAGTGGGGGATTTTCAATCCTTACAATAGCTACCAGCTGAGCGGCGCTGGTTCCTTCATTAAAACAACGATTACATATGTTTCATAAGGACATATCCTTACCCATTACTAAATGCTATTTTATATCAACAATCTCACCTAAGGAACGATTCCACAGGCAGCACGAGCGCCCCCTCCGCCAAGCTTTCTGGGCATATCTGAATAGTTATCTCCACCTGCATGTATCATCAAGGAACGCCCCTTCAAATCGCTTACCTTAACCCTTGGAGCCAAAACAGGAGTTTTTGCCTTCCCTTCAGAATCTACCCACAAAATTGGCAAATCACCCAGGTGACCTTCTTGATACGGTCCTAAGTGTTTTCCTGCACTTGCTGGATCATAGTGGCCACCCGCAGCTAATCCCGGTACCATCTTTCCACCTTTGTCTTTTGCACGACAGTCAGGATTCTGATGAATATGGAAACCATGCGGGCCGGGAGTAAGGCCTTCAATGGATGGAGTCAATAGTAGTCCGTAAGGAGTATCCTCCACAGTAACGTAACCAATCTGTACTCCTTTTCCTGTTGGAGAAGTTTTATGGATGGAAATTTCTATTTTATCTGCATAAATTATTCGCGCTGCAAAAATTAAAATAAAAATACTTACTGCTACTTTCGTTGGAGTATTCATTTATATTACCTCCTTTTGAAAACCTTATTTATAAAATAATTTATTCAGTTTTTAGAAGGTTGCCACAACCTGTTTCTTTTGTGCCCATACCGCAAATTGGACATTTCTCATAAACTGGTTCACCAACGGGTTGTTTCCATTCATCACCATAGCATCCACAAAAGTAAACATTCATCTTCCCCTTAGTTTCTCCCCCTTGAGCGGGTGTTTCGTCTTTTTTGGGTTCTTCAGATTCTGCTTTTTCGGAAGTATCCAGTTTTACATATTTCAAGCCATAATAATCATCTCTAGTGTAATCATTTGAAGCAAATGATGTATTAACAAAAAAGAATAAATTACACAGAATAAAAGCGATGCCTGATACATAAATCATTAATTTTCGTGCCATTTTACTTGCCCTCCTTTAAATTTATTATAACCGATATTGATTCTGTTTGTAATCTACATATGGATATTTTTCAATGGCCATGATAAAATTGTACGCAATGTTCATACCAATAATTAATATATAAAAGCAATATTCTACTGGAATACATAGATATTGTAATAAAAGGGGTTATGATATATTGTAAGTAGAAGAGCTACTTTTTCAGTTAATTGTTAAATATAAAAAATTTGAAAACTTTTCTAAAATCATAGAATTTTTGAGGTATTAAAAATTCAATAAGTTAAGGGATATAAAATTGTAGGCTACTCATCTAAAATGTATCTCATTAAGTTCTCCCCTCTTTTTGGTTTTTCCTCCAACGGATTTGACGGGAAGGAATACAATTAAGTATGGAATTTTTCACATGGACTGGCCATATCAGGAGTACTGGAAGAAATGAGTACAAATAATCCTTAGATTTTCTCACTAACTTTTTTATAGCAAGATTTTACCTATATGTGCGGAACGATTCTGGATATGTTTACGATCTTACTTGGACTACGTTATCACTTCGTGGCTTTTGATAAAGACTTAATGCTTTCATAATTTTTAATAGCATCTGGATTGGAAGGCATCAATGAAAGAGCCCTTTGGAAACACTTAGTAGCATCCTCTCGCTTACCTGCCTGTGATAATATCACACCAATGTTGTTTAAAACGTCGGATGAATAAGGGTGTAATTCAAGTGCCTTTTGAAAAGATTTAAAGGCCTCTTCCAGCTTACCCATAGAGTAATACAATCCACCCAGGCCATTATGAATCCTGAAATCACTTGGATTAGAATTATGTGACTTCTCATAATTCTTCAAAGCGCCATCCGTATTTCCTGCCGAAACCTCAATTTCTGCCAGTAATCTTAAAAGAATAGCGGCTTCAACGGCGTTATGATTCTCTGCTAATTTGTTTTCCAGGTATCTTCGAGCAGAATTCACATCACATGTATTATGCCTCATCATAGACAATCTAATAGATGCCTCAAAGCTTTTTGGAAGGACTTCAAGGATATCTTCTAGATACTTTTGTGCACTACCAGCGCCTCCAATTTTTTTTGCTATCATTGCCCGATCAAGTAATATCTCCTTGTACTTATCATCATCCCTTCTGTAAAGTGGGAATTCATAAATAATACCCCTCTGGTCTTTGATAGTTCTTCCCTGATTATCAGTAATCTTAAAGCTTTTTAAGAAGTTATAAGGAATGCCGATTGTATCCTGAAGTCTGTTAATATTCCAACCATCATTCACCTTGTAATTATAAAAGAGCAGCAACTCTGGAGGCTTTTCTCTCATAGAGTCAAGGATTTCTTTTTCTTTAAGAATTTGCCCTTGATGTGCGTAGAGAATGAGATAATCAGTATTGAAGGCTTCACGCTTTGCGTATAAATAGATAGAAGGTTGATCTCCCCATACAAAGAGCTTTTCACTTTCTTCGGAATTTTGTTGAATATATTGGCCAATGGATTCAGGAAGACGGAACAACATCCCAAGCATAGGCCCAAGGTAACCAAAGATATTCCTCTGGCTTTTTGAAAACGATTTGACAATGATATCTCCAATCTTAATTGATTCAATACCCAGGAACACTATCATCGTCCATCCCAAGACACCACTATTTAAAAGGTATGGCCACATATCCCATATAGTTTTTGCTGCGAGAATACTGACAGGTGCCCAACAAGGATTAATATGGGGAGTATAGTAGTTCTTTTGGGCCTGTTGCATTAATACGAAAACTATAAGAAGTAGAAAAATTGAGAAAGTAAAGTAGTCAAACTTTATGAACAAGTACGGTACTTGTACGGCTGCCAGTATAAGAATTAGATATAAATCCTTAATTGCTGGCAACATAAACTTTTTAAAACTTAACCATTGAATCTGAAGGCTCTTGTTAAGATGATTTTTTATGTAAGGATCGTATAATCTTAGACTTTCAGGTACATGTTTAACCAGAAATTCCAGTTTCAATTTACCTAAAATATTGATGAGAAGACTAATAACTGGTGCAAAAGTTAATAGTAAGTATTTTATTTTACCATATTTTTTAAGGATAACTAAAGGCAGCAAGTTAAATCCTATAAAAGCTATTAAATAACTGCCTAATGACATATATATATCAGTTGCAAAAACAAAAGTTGCTGGCAAAAGAATACCAAATAGTAAAGCCGGAGATTTCATCTGAACAGCCCATGCGGACATCAAGCCTGAAAGCATAAAATACCAAAAGTTCCCAGTGGCGAACCCGTAATACGTAAAAATGATACTAAGGTTTATCGGAAGAATGAAAAAGTGTTCACCATAGGTCAGTGCAAAGAGTGTATTGGGAATTGCAATTATTATAGCAAAGATTAAGGCCGCAATAAATGAGAGGGTAAAGTTATGTAAAAAGCAGTAAGTTAGCCAGTAAATGGATATTACTGTTAAGCAGTACCAGACAGTTTTGAAATATTGCAATGACTTAAGTTTTTTATTACCTAAATAATTATATATAGCTCCTGCAATTATTGGGATACCAAAATAACCGTATGTAAAAAAAAAGTTTTTGTATAATCTCACACCTCTTTTCCAAAATACGGCTAAATAATACCACGTTCCTTCATCTTCCGATAGAGGTTTGCTTGTTAATGGGAAGCTCAATATTAAACTTAAAAAAAATAATATTCCTATCGCTATTAGATGAGTCATCTTAAAACAATATTCCTTCCTTTAAATGGTAAATTCTGGGAATCGTTCAAGAATCCACAATCTTTGGATTAGACAATAAGATCAAGTGGTTCCATTGCAACCGCACCAATCAGCGCATATCTTATTCGACTGTACTACTCCCAAAAAAAGACCTTTTTTTACATATTCCAACTTCAAATCCCTAAATTATTATTTTCTTTTGGTATGATTCCTCGTTTGAATATTTCACTATGTGTTTTTATAATAGAAGGAATTCAAAATCGTTTATTAAATCCACAAAAAGGACCAAAAGAGTGGACATAAAGGGTATTGCGCATATTACGTGCCAAAATATAATTGTTCCTACAGAAATAAGCTGATGAAAGTTGTGTTTCTGAATAACAAATGCAAGGCGTAAAAACGAATATTTCAAACAAGTATATCTTGCGCTTTTTTAGCAGATGAAGATACTTCAAAAATTCGCTGAACGGGATTTTTGTGGAAATAAAAGAGCACTGAGAAAAACTGAGAGATCATAGATATATTGCCAAGGAAAGAATTCCTTGAGATTTTATGTAGTGTGGGAATTGTTTGAAGCTGTTTAAAATTATTTTTATAGAAAATCATGTAAGATATTGTTATTCATCTAATAATTATGTTCAATTTTGGTAAAAACTGGGAAGAATATTCACTTAAAAAGCTTGACCATGTACGGCTGGAACAAGCGATGAATTCCATTTTAGACCTGCTTACTGAAGAGGAAATCAAGGCAAAGTCTTTTCTGGACATAGGCTGCGGTACGGGTATTTTTTCCATTGCGGCTCGGAAACTGGGAGCCTACAGGGTTGTGGGTGTTGACATTAATCCAAAATGTATTGAAGTGGCCCAAAAGAACAGCAAATACTACCTTGAAACAAACTCGCAACCAGAATTTAGAGTTGCCTCGGCTTTGGATTCAGAGGCTCTTGAAAATCTCGGCAGTTTTGATATTGTCTACGCCTGGGGTTCGTTGCACCATACCGGAAATATGGATGTTGCTATAAGAAACTCTGGTGAACATGTTAAACAAAACGGCAAACTTATACTTGCAATTTATAACAGACACTTCACATCACCTGTCTGGAAATTTATTAAATGGTTTTATAATGTAGTACCCGGTTTTGCAAAAACCATAATGATCTGCATGTTCTGGGTAATTATCCTGATTGCCAAATCTTCAGTTACCGGGAAGAACCCGTTTAAAATGGAGCGCGGTATGGATTTCTTTTATGATGTGATAGACTGGGTAGGCGGGTATCCTTATGAATATGCAACAATTCAGGAAATAAAAGGTTTAGTGCAGACGCATGGGTTCAAAATATTAAAAACAATCCCGGCGAAGGTTCCTACAGGCTGTAATGAGTTTGTATTTATAAAGAAATAGATTATTCCGGTGTTTTCAGATTGTGTTTTACAGAATATAACCATTCCCTTACATATTCTTTAAGGACTTCAATATATTCTTTTAAGGAATATTTAACAGGAAATATTTTACTGCTTAAGCAATAACCTTGAGACAGGAAATGTATCAATTCAAATAACTTGTTGGGTCTGAAAAAGATTAAGTGATTTAGAATTATATTCCTGAAAATAGGAAGCTTTACACAAAATGTACCCAACAGCATAAGATTATATTGAATCTTTTTCTCCTCTTTAGAAAAACAATTAAGGGCAGAATATTGGCTGAACGAAAAGAGAGAATTAACTCCATTACTAAGCATATTTTCTCTTTTTACTTTTTCTCCCAGCGGCGTTCCCGGAAAAGGGATAAAAATGCAAAAACCCGGATTATCGCATTTCGATCGAATGGCAATCTCAATGGTCTTTTTTTCGTCTTCTAATGTTGAGTTGGGCAAAGCAACAATGCAGGCACTCAAAATATTAATCCCAGCATCCTTAATAATGGAAAAATTCTTAAGAAGTTTTTCATTTGAAATATTCCTGCGGAGCATGCTTCTCCGAATCTCTTCATTTCCGGATTCAATGGACATGCCGAGAGAATGGCATCCCGCTCTTTTTAACAGCTTGGCCATCTCTTCTGACACATTATCCGCTCTAAGCAAAGCATAAAAAGGAATATGAACCTCCTTGCGATATTTCTCAACAAATTCCAGAAACCAGTCATCCACTTTGTATAAAAAAGTATCATCGCTAAATCTAATAAACTGTATAGGATAATTTCCCCTGACGATTTTTATTTCTTCAATAACGTTATCAACACTCCTTCTCCTGAAAGTTTGATTTCCGCGATATACATTATTATATTTCGAATTGAAACAATAAGTACAGTTATATAAACATCCCCGGCTGGTATAGAAGGATAATACTTTTAGAATTCTAAATTCCTTTCTATTAGAAACGATATTGCGGTCGATGAATGGTAAATTATCCAGGTCTGTGATCAAGGGGTTTAATTCCAATTTACCTGACGTTTTAGTGACTATATTTTTGATATTATCAATCGAACCGTGTTGTGCCAATCTCTCCAGCAGATCCATTATGGCAATTTCTCCTTCACCGACACAGATAGCGTCTAAAGTGGGGTGGTTAATAACTTCTTTGAAGAAGGTTGGATGCGGGCCTCCCAGCAAAGTAAAAATACCGAGTTTATTTTTTACTCGATCTATCAGTGGAAGTAAATCCTTGATGTCCGAAGTCATAGAGCTGAAGCCTACAACATCAGGTTTAAATTCTTTTATAGCGCCGAATACATCCTCTCTCATGTTAATGCCAAAACCGACCTCATAATCATGCTTTTTCAAGACGGCGCTTAATTGCATGACACCCATTGGCTCAGCAAAATAATCATTATTAATAACCAAGAATATTTTTTTATTCATTTTTGACAGACAATACATAAGAAGGTCTAACCTAAATGCATTTGTAGACTCCCGAGTAAAGGTATACAGGAAGAAAACAAACAATAGTACTATTCATTGTAATTTTCTTGAGTTGGATATGTACTTAAAACATAGGTTAGCCCTTAAATGTAACTGCCTATAACTTAAAAGCAGCAAAGTCCACACACATCATTTCCAACTCATCAACAGGCATACCCCGGAATCGTTTGTCGAATTTCATTATTTCATTTTGCCTCAAATCACATACCCAAGTATTGATTCGATTAGCCAGGTTTATTCCATTTCCTTGAAAGGCTTTTAAAAAATCTACTGTACGCCAACGATTAACGTAGTGTGATTTACGATGCCCACTAAAAATCTTTTCCGTCATAATATCGTCAAACTCCAGAAAATTGAGCGTTCCATGGTAAGCATGATCCATAAAATCTATGATGTGAAAAGTAAGCCCTCCCTGTCTCAAAACCCTTGCCATCTCAGATATGGCTTTTTCTGGAGACCTTAAATGTTCAAAGCACGCAATAGAATAGATAACATCCACAGAATTATCTTGAAATGGTAGTTTTTCGCAACCTACAGGGGTATGAAAAATAACAGAATTCAGAAACTCATCTACGCATGGTGCGCGAACCAAAGACTCGGAGAGATCACTCCACTCTTTCTTCTTAAGAAGTTTGTCAATTGATTGTAATACTTTACGATTGGAAGGATGGAGAGATTCGACATCAACCCCGAAGCACCTAGTAGCTCCCGCACGGTAAGCAAGATAAAGCAGGCCAAGGTCCTTTCCAAACCCTATCTCTAATACCTCCTTCCCCTCACACGGCTTCTTTGCAACTTTTTCTAACAACTTTAAACAACGTCTATAGTTTATCAAATGGTATCTTGCCCGCCTTGAGTAAGTTACAAAGGCACGTGCCCATTCCCACCCACTTAACAAACTTTGCATAAATGGATTGTAGATTAATTTATATCTCAAAGTTTTAGCCATATTGCTCCTTAGTTCATAAAATCCCGTCTCTTAAAATCATTAAATATATCATATACACTTCTTGGAATACATTCTTTACAACGATAGTATTTTTTAATATTATGTTTGATTTCTTTTCTAAAAGCAGATATTCTCTTACCATTCCAGATGGTTTTAAAATCCTGGGCATAAATATTTCCTATAGCAGACTTTTGGCTGTGTAACGCACAGCAAGGAAGAACATCACCATCTAAGGTAATAAAGACAGTTGTCCATGGTTCCATGCAAATTTTATCGGAAAGAGGATATACATATCTATTCTGATATTTCTTACACAGGTCTAAAAAATTGTTTTCCCAAAAACTGATGTTAGTATTAATTTGGTACTTTTGTGCCAACCTTTTTGCTCTCGAAAGTTCCTTTTTTAACAGCCTTTCGTCAACATTAACTGAAAATTCTTCATTATTATTATGAGCCTCCTGCTCCAACTGTAAGAAAAATATTTTGCCAACATTCAAATCATGCGCTATTTCAATAAATTTTGAAAGTTTCCGATAATTATCCTCCTGAACCACTACGTGTATTGCAAGAACAGGATGTTTCCTTTTGCGTCCATTCTTGGCGTGATTCACAAGTTCAATACCCTCCAGGATTTGATCAAACACATCGGCCCTTCTAATTAGCTTATAAGTGTCTCTATCATACCCATCAATTGATACACTCAGTTGCCTTAGAGATGAATCTATGATATTATCATATTCCTTTTTTAGGAGTGTGCCATTAGTTGTTAAATAAGTATGTATTTTTTTCTGAACGCAATATTCAATCATTTCATAGGCATTAGGCGCAAGTAACGGCTCACCTAGGCCACCAATACCAACAACGAGAGGGTTTATTTGATCGATAATATATTTAAATTTCTCTGAGTCAAAGTACTTGATTTGCTGAGGTATATTATTAACTCTCGGACAAATTTTACAATTTAAGTTACATTGATTAGTAAATTCCGTAAGTATATGTCTAGGCATACCAAAAACTTTGTTCGTTTTTAACAAAACATTAATACCGGAACTTACTAAACTTATTTTCTTTAAATCAACCATCATGTTTTACTCTTTCAAAGAATATTAAACAAACATTTGGACAACCTTATCTCTGAGATTGTGAAAGTATTTTACGAAAATATTAACCGGCTAATTTAATTCAAATATTTAAACTGGATGCGCTATTTTCTTCCAATCATTTGTCAAGAAATGAAGCTTCTCTTGGGCAGATTCTGACAACTTATCTATTCTGTTCTCGTTTACAATCCGGTTGATACAAACGATATAATCCTCTCTTGATAATAAACCTCCATTGAACTTCACATTCAATTCAGGATTTCCTCCTATAAGAGCTTCGTTGTCTTCTGAATAAACTTCCTTTTCTTTTCCCTTTAACTTGTACAACGGATAAATGTCATAAAATACCCTGTCTATTTCATAATTAAGGCCTATCGTTTTCTTAACGAAACTAGGATTAAATGTTCCATCCATATCCACAATATAAACGGGACTGTAATAATCTATATCTTCCAGTATCCACCGTCTCCAGACAGGGCCGTAATAACTATCGTTTATGCGATAGTCAGTATGTAGAGCCTGTTCCAGGCGAGGCCCCAGAGCAGAACGACGTTGTGCGTAAACATATAACTCATGATGATATCCCCACATGAGGATTCGGTCGTCTGGTTTAGTGTTATCCTTTATGTACTTTGCAATCAATTCTACCGCCAAAAATCCGAGAGTTAGCTTGTGACGCATAACTGAAAATCTGTGTAGATGGTACTTAAGGGAGTCAAAGAGTACATAATATCTGAAGAAATCTAAAGTGGAGATAGTATAAGCGACTATGCATAGTACAATTCCACACAATATATACCACGCGGGCTCCAGACTATTATAATAAAGTAACTGACCGAGACCTACTCCCGCACCAATACTTATCGCAGGCAATAACATGAAGAAATGCGACATATAGAATTTTTTCTGTATAATAAGCGTCAGGAAATTTGAAACAAGCATTATGAATATAAATAAATTAAGCCGTGACCATCCTCCGATTAAGCAGTAAATAAAGAAGAAAGCGAATGATACTCCAGGCCCCATAAAGAAAGTGCCCATTTGAAATAATTTTTTGATATTCAGGCCAGATATTCCCTCTTCTATGTTAAAATCGCCTAACATTTTTTTGCGGTAGCATCCCATTAAATAAAACGGATTAAAATAACTCATAAGAAGTTTATAGTCCCTAACCTTTGCATAGGCAACAAGTAGATACAAACCTGCACCCAGCGCAAAACCTGTACATCCCGTAAGGAAATGCAATATCTGCAATTTTAAATCAGAAATAAAAAAGAAAGGGCTTATCAGGATGACAAAAGTATCAACCAAATGAGTAATCTTCATGGAAAACACTGTGATAGGCAATAATAGCCCTCCCAAAAATGACAACGCTATACTGTCGGTCTTGACCCCCATACTAATACACATAATTGCAGCTAGAAGTAACGGGACGGTTAATTGTTCTGTATGGGTCTGACAGGAATCAAGATATGGAGACAAAGACATAATTAAGTAGGCAAATCCGGCCAATAGCGCCGGAAAGGGCCCCCACATCAACCATACCCAAGTTATAATCAATCCAAGGCTAATACACGAAGGTAAGAAATATGCAAGCCGGAAAGACCTGACATTATTCCCGAAGAAAAAATAACCCAAGCGGACAAGTACACGTACACCGCATTTCGCTACAAAAGGGGTCCAACCACCAAACCATATTGGAACCCCATCCACAATCCTAAATTGAGATTGTCGAAAACGATGCCCGAGGCGTCCTAGAAGAACCCAGTAAATAGAATGTCCCGTATCGGGGTGGAGTGGAAGGGCATAAAGTCTATAATGTGCCAGCCCGTTTACGACAAGGAGAACTATTATTCCAAGAAACAAATACTCATTTGTCATTGAATCCAAAGATTCCTCTTACTAAAATGTTTGAACAAAATATTGTCGTATGGCTCTCATCTTCTCAATGATAGTCATACCGGGAGCAAGAAAATACCGTATCTCCAAACCATACCATATCCTATAAAACAACCAGAATAATGTGTTTCGTGGAAATTTTAACATCCCTAATATAAAAGGCTTCAACTTTGGCATTTTTACAAGGATTGCAAAAAAATGATGCAGATTTTCAACAACATTGTCTGAGACCTCACTAAGATTTGCATTCCTGTGATAAGTTGCAGACATCTCATCAAGATTTACAGGCAATCCCAACTTGCCGCAATGTTCCCCCAACGTTGTCTTGGGATATGGTTGAAATATGGTTACTTCAGGATGATGAGGTCTGCATTTACGATTTAACTCAATTGTCTCCAGCATGTTTGCAAGAGTTTCCCCAGGAAGCCCTATTATATTCTGCGTATACAATTTCATGCCATTCCGACGAACCATTTCTGCGGTTTTAATTATCTTCTCACGACTTTCCCGCCGATTAAGTAAATCATGACGAATCTCATCATTTCCTGATTCGATTGCCATTTGTACAGATATACAGCCTGCTTCTTTAAGCAACTTAAACATTGAGTCTTTTGCTGAAAGAGGCCTGATGTTGCACGTAAACGGTATGGATAAGTTTTTGCGATAAGCAATTGTAAATTCCTCTAACCACTTTTGGCTAACAACAAACAGGTCGTCTGAAAACATGAGAAATTTAGTTCGATAGTTTCGAGTAAGCTGTTGGATTTCCTCAATTACATTCTCAACACTTCTCTTTCGGCAATACTCCTTGTTACCAATTTCGTATAACCCTCTCATAGCATGATTGAAGCAATAACTACATGAGTGTGGACAACCTCTTCCAGTTAATATACTTCTTATAGGAATGAATCGTAAATTTTGATCACCTTCATAAAATAGTTCACGGTCAGGAAACGGAATTTTATCAAGGTCATGAGGTAATGGCCTTAGACCATTCTTTTTGATCTGCCCGTCCTGTTTGAACCAGAAGTTTTTCACGTCAGAATAATCCTCCCTATGTTCCATACGCTCCACTAATTCTAGCAACGCATCTTCCGCTTCCCCAATGCATATAGCATCTACTCCTTCCTCTCTAACCGTCTCAGGAAAGAATGTTGCGTGTGGACCACCAAATATAGAAAATACATGAGGTAATATCTTTTTAATCTTTTTATTGATATCGAGAAAATGTCTGTGTAAACCTGTAAACGTAGAAAATGCAAGGATATCTGGATCAAAAGCCTGCACGGACTCAAAAAAGCCTTTACGGAGAGTCCTCGCCAAACTTACCTCATGCCCAGCCTTTTTCAGAATGGCTGAAAGATAGCCTGGCCCAAAATATTCTCGATTTGTGTTTGTAATAAAAAATAAAATCTTCATAAAATTGACAGTCTCAAATATATATCAAATTAATTTAGCTTCTTTGTAGCTTTCAATGGTTTTGTAAGTTCCCTCACGAATATCTATACAAGGCTGCCACCCTACTTCCTTCCTTATTAAGGACGTATTACATGTCATGCTTCTTAGAAAAAAATCTAGCCTACCTTTGTAAATAGGAGAAGAGACCCCTATCTTATTTGACACCATTTCCAAGAGCCCTGTCATCATAGCTACAGGAAACGCAGGAATATGTAAACCAGGGGGCTTTACGTTAAGATAATATGATATAATTTCAACCCATTCTTTGAGTGACACAGTTTGAGGACCTGCAATTAAGTACAAGCTGCTTTTACAAGTAACATCTAACACACGTTTGACACACTCAACTAAATCAGTAATGAAAAGAGGCTGGAGAAGATTATCCCCTCCACCTATATAGAAAAACCTTCTTTTAGATATCAATTGGAACAACTTCAAGAGTCTCTCATCTCCTCGCCCATATACAGTTGTCGGCCTAAGTACTACAAGAGTTATATCTGACTTTTCTGCGCAACGTATTATTGCCTCTTCCCCTAAACACTTGGATCGTTCGTATATATCACGGGACTCAGGATCAACCGCTGAATCTTCACACAATGGAAAAGTAGTATTTCTAGAAAATATTCCACATGTGCTTAAATGAACTACTTTTAGTATGCCACATTTTATCGCTGCTTTTATTACATTAACTGGTCCTTCCGCATTTGTGGATTTAAGATCTTCAGAGCTGTTCGCTCCGCTCTGATAAAGTGTGGCTGTATTTATGATAATCTCGCATCCTTCTGCCGCCCGCTCAACATCTTCAGGTTTACGGATATCTCCTTTGATATAATTTATACTCTTAGGCGGAATCTCTTCAGGGAGGGTTCTGGATAGTCCTCTTACCTGCCATCCACCACCAACAAGGCCTTTAGCTATAGCCCACCCAATAAAACCCGTCACACCTGTGATAAGTACTTTTTTCGCCCCCATTTAAAACCTCTTACTGAGCTCATCGGCCATAAGCCGTGCCAAGCTTGGCCATTTATGTGGTTGCCGTAATGTCGCAACGACCAGATTTATTGGTGCTGTGCTATTCAGCCAACATTGCTGATGGTCTCCTCTCTTTATCCGCCTAATATCGTCTTTCATCTCCTCACTCCTTAAGATCACACTCAATCCCTTATCGCGGACATTGCCAATTTTTTTTTCTTTAGCAGGACACGAATAAACATTTCCAAACGGGTCAATGTGGATCAGCAATGATCCTGCACAACATGATAGTTTGGGTAGCCTATGTGGATTTTTGGGATTCTCAAAGAAATCTGGAATATACTCGTAATATTCCATTGGAGGAACAAGCAAATCTGAAAATTCCTGACATAAAATATTAACCTCCTCACGAAATTTCTTTATCTGTCGAGGATTTATGGAAAGATCGCTCCCAATCGTTAAGTATTCATTAAGGTCATGGGCCGGTTCCACAGACAGTATGTCTGCACCTTCCTCCCTTGCAATCCTCGCTACATGCAGTAGTTCACCAACGTTTATTTTATTCGGAGTAAAGTTGAACTGTATTAAAGGTCTACTTTTCCGATTATCAAGTACTTCACAAATTCCTCTGAGGGTCTGGTTAAAGGCTCCTTGCACACCACGATTTTTGTCATGAACTTCTTCTCTCCCATCAATAGAAACCTCAAGGATATCCACTCCGCTTGAGATAATGTCCTTTGCATATCTTTCGAGGAGGAGTCCATTTGTACCAATCGTAACTGCCAATCCCAGGTTTTTGCCGCGTCGAGTTATCTCGAAAATACCGGAATAAAGAAGCGGTTCTCCACCAACAATACCTAAACGGCGGCCACCCATAGCCACAATTTCACGAAACATATTTTCATATTCAACAACCGTCATTTCCTCTTTAGACTGAGAATCAGCACACCAATATCGGCATGACCGGCATCGGCTATTACATTTATATGTTACTTCAATACCTACCTTTACAATGCCCGGAATCATTAAAGGTGACCCTAAAGCAAAATCGAGGGTTTTCAGTGTGCTTCTGATCATAAGGAACTCAGTTTATGTTGTTATAACTCTTGTTTTATACCTATCATTCGGAATCTACCGCTCTGATTAAGTATCGACATTGCTATTGCAACGGGGGTAAACAAGAGTAATAACATATTGTTTTTCAAGTTGAAAAAATTCTTTAAAGTATCTGGATAAGTATGGGAACTTAAGTAATTGCGTATTGACATTATAAATTGGTTGGGCACTCCACCATACTTGACATCCTTAATCTGAAAATGATGCTTTCTTAGAAACATTGAAAGTGTATCCTGCGTATAAGCAAAAAGGTGCCTGGGAGCCTCCCAGCCAACCCAATACCTGGAAAACATCTTACTTTCCCAGGTCTTAAAGGCAGGGACATCAATAACAAGAAGGCCTCCATCTTTAAGAACCTTATTGGCGAATTTTAGAACAAAATCTGGGTCATGAAAATGTTCCAGCACATGTCTTAGAATTACAATGTCAAAGAATTCTGGAACTATCTCTATATCATAAATCGGTTTAGAGAGAATCTTTATGTCATAAAGTCTTCTTCCTAATAAAGCAGCCTGTTCATTAAATTCTATTCCCAAAACCTCATAACCACCATAGTCCTTTAAGAGCTTTAGATAGCTTCCATATGATGAACCAATCTCTATTACCCTAACACCAGTCTTCTTTCCTAACAGATTATTGTAGCCGGATATTTCCCTCCTTGTCCGCATCTTGATAAAAAATTTAGAAATGGCATTATAGGTTTCTGGCAAGTATGAAATATCATCGTCATAGTAATAATGTTTAATATATTCTCTTGTTGGACGGGGGTTCTGGAACACCAAGCCACAATTCGGGCACATAACATATTCAAATAATTCATCTTTCGGATGAGACCAGTCAGCGCATCGTTGTACAATTTTGAATTTTTCGTCCTGTCCACACAAAAGGCATGTGGAAAGCGTTTCTTTTGTCATGTAAAGTTTCTTAATAAGTAGGCTTTTGCCATGTATAATAATCTGTAAATGTCTTCCTTGTATCGGATATTTCGTATGCTTTGCCCTAATACCTGAAGGGGGCTTCTTTTTGCAATCTTAGCCCACTGGGCAAGGTATTTGTAAATTGTAGGCATATCAAACTTATCCATGAAAACCGGTATCTCACCATCAAAAGCCGTGATTGATTCAAGATTCTTATCATCTGTTTTCTGTGACCATGAGAAATTTGCAGGAAGAATTCCGTGTTTTTTCGCATATTCTTCGACCTTACTACCAGGGTAAATGTGCATGACATTTAAATGGGTGGCGACGTTTCTAAATTTGGCAAGTCTCCTAATGACGTCCATAGTTTGTTCAAAATTATCTTCGGTTTCGTTAGGATGACTTATAATAAAGGAAATGTCCGCCTGTAAGCCGGCTCTTTCACACCAATCCGCTGCTTGATATATCTCCTCAACCGTCTGTTTTCTGGGTGCTGTAATTTGCTTGAGTATTTCTGGCGACCCTGATTCTGCGCCCATTCTCAGTCCAGCACATCCACTTTCTTTGAGCAATTCTATTAGTTCAAAACTGAGGTTTCTGAACCGCGAGTGTAGTATATACTTTACATCCAATCTTTCAGTTATAATAAGTTGAAGTATCCTCTCTGCCCTCTCTACATCAAAAGTAAAGGCATCATCCCATATGAAGAAATTCCTTTTCTTGTATTGGTCTATTATTAATTTCATTTCTTCGATCACGTTCTCTGGACTTCTGCCTCGCCAGCGTGGCTCAACCCTCGTAGACGCACAGTAGTAACAATTCATCGGACAGCCACGGCTGGTTATGAGGCCTTCAGCAGCACCTTTTATTTTTGTAGCAGCAGTGCGTATATTACTCTTATAAAGCCCCATCGGAAGTAAGTCTCTTGCAGGAAATGGTAATGAATCCAAATTCTCAATTGCAGGTCTTTTTCTTCTCTGTATAACAGTACCCCCATCTATAAATGAAATACCATCAATGTCATGAGGATCATCCCCACGCTCTATAAACTGGCAGAGTTTCATTAAAGTGACTTCGCCTTCAGACTGAATTATGTAGTCGATCTCCGGTACGTTTTGAAGCAAATCCTCTGTACACAAAGTAGCATGAGGACCGCCAACGACAAGAGGAATCTTTGGAAAGTATCTCTTGATTCCCCTTGCAAATTCCATAGCTGGAAAACGACCCTGAGTGAATATCGACATCCCTATAAGGTTTGGTTGTGCCCTATCAATTCTCTTTAATAATATATTTAATTTTAGCTTTTCAATATGCGCATCAATGATCTCGACATCCACGCCCATTTCACGGATATATGCAGCTAAATATGCGAGGCCAAGTGGAGCGTAAGGATGTGTTCTCGAAAAATGATCCTGATAAGTACTCTCAGGTGGATTAACTAAGACAACTTTCATTGTTTCTCCTCTCAATAAATTTAATATGTTTCCGCTGCTCTCCTTACTTTGGAATCCAGCTTTTCTATAATAAAGTTGTATTCCATTATTTTTTGATCATCTTCTAAAAATATATATTCATCTTTCTCTTCCAGAAAAGGGATTCCTTTCTTTACGGTAAATTCAGAAAAAAACAAATTGTCGAGACTGATCTGATTAAGGAGTTCTGCCGTTTTTTGAGCACGCATCTTCAAATAAGACACAACATCCTTAACAGCAAGTAAGCCTTTACGTATTGGCAAACCATATTGGATTATTCCCTGGAATTTCATTCCCGCTTCTTTTATTATCTTGTTTGCCGTTACAATTTCTTCTACCGTCAATCCTTTCTTTACATCATCTAAAGTTTCAGGATCTCCCGTTTCAATACCGTTCATTATTTCATCTATTCTATATTCTTCATGTAAATGTCTAAGGAACTCTACTCCTTTTCTTCTAATTGTGTCAGCGTAAGCGAAACACGCTATGCGCGCATTAGGAAATTTCTCCATTATCGTGCCACATATTTCTACAAGTTCCTTGTTTGAGTGGTTTAGGAAATCACCATCGATTGGAAAAATGTATTTTGCAAAAAGACTGCTATTTTTGAAAAACTCAGCAACCTCTCTGACATGGTGAATGCACTCTTCCGTCGACATCTTTTTCTTTGTTCTATCCATATCATAATAACAAAACTTACAACGTTGCTTAAAAGAACGTGAACAACCCATACGAAAATCTAGTAATAACGCATTTTCGTCAGTTATATATTTTGGAATAATGTTGCGAGGGCCAAGTAATTTCTCAATTATGTTTCTTTCCTCATCCAGGCGCTCAAAGGAATAATTTGAGATTATTCTTATCATGTCGACATAATCATTTGTTAATCTTTTCTCACGTAGATGACGTCCCTTGAGAATCTTATATGCCCCAGTATTCCTGAAGGATAACGGCCAGCGTTTTTGGGATTGGCCACTATTAATTACGGCCTTTTTAATAGAATTTATGGTATCATAAAAATATGAAATTATTTCTCTTTCAATTATAGAGTCTCTAAACTCTTCCGCTCCTCCCTCAATACTTCTGGTACCAATAATACCCTGTTCCATAAGTAGCTGAACACCTTCCGAATATAGTTTTATTTCACCATCTATACGTCGAAACAAAATTGGTGTGTTGGGAAACTTATTTATACGGATCAGCCTGCCATCATGATCACAGAAACACCAGAGACCAAAGTTTGTGTCTTCATCAATCTCAATTGAGTAAGAAAAATCGTTTTTGTTAGCGTTTAAGGTGATTTCCTTATTAATTGAGCTTACGAAAAGTGAAAGTGACATACGTAGTATTCCTTCGTACTCAAAAAATTATAATTATGTAAACATTTAACATCCAGACTGAGTCAGTTGTCTAAAAAATAAACACTTATTCTGTATTCCGTCTTGTCCTGAGAGGGAACTTTAAATCATTTTATGGTTGATCTCACAATAAGCTTTAGCTATCGTAACTATGTGTTTTACATAAGGCTTCATAAGCTTGAGCGACATTTTCCGATGAATATTTTTCAGCAATCACCATGCCCCTTCCGTCCCATTTCTTCCACTAAATATTTGTCTAATATCAATTGTTTCAACGCATCTGATAACAATTGATCATTATTAACAGGAACAACTAATTGCCAAAGACATTAAACATTCTGTAAATATATAACGTTATGTATATGACGGAAAATAAATCAGATAGCTAAAAGATTTTTACTGTATTCACATGCTACATCTTTCCATAAATACTTCCTTTTCACGAGCTGAATACTCCTCTCCCCCATATCTTCTCTCAGTTGTTTGTTTCTTAATAAAAGATTTATCTTTTCAAATAATATACTTGTACTTTTGGGGGGGACAAAGAAACCGTTATACCCATCCTTTATTAGTGCTTCATCCCTAAGAATAGAGGTCGTAATTACGGGTAACTTTGATGCCATTGCCTCTAAAATTGCATTAGGCATTCCCTCATCCAATGAAGGAAGTACAAAGAGGTCTGCAGATTGATATTTCTTAGGCATATCTCTCCTGGATACCCAACCGGAAAAAATAACATTTTCATCTATAGAAAGCTCTTTTGCCATTTGTTCCATGGACTTACGTAAGGGACCATCTCCAACTATTTCAAGAGAATAGTTTCCCTTAAAGCCATTCTTCTTCAATATAGACAAGGCTCCCAGAAGATACTCTATCCCTTTCTGTCGCGATAATCTTCCAACAGTTAATATTTTTACTTTATTCCCATTACTTTTGGTAATTTCTGGCTTGTATTGTTCAATGTCCACACCATTAGGAATAGTTGGTATTTCCAGGTTAGGAGAAAAACATCTCGCTAGTTTTCTTAACCTGGCACTGTTTGTTACAACTTGTCCTGCATGTTTCCATATAAGTCTAATAAGAGGCTTTGTAAGAAGGTGATAGATATACAATCTCTCAGACAAAAATCCAGGTACATCTCCTCCACGTAATGAAAGTATATAAGGTATTTTAAACCGTTTTTTAATCCATAATGCGACGACTCCACACGGCAAACCAAAAAAGGCTATTACCCTTTCAGGCTTAAATTTCTTCACCACTGCATCACAATGGAACAAGGCGCTCACCATGAATGTCAACATCTCAAATACATTACACCGGTCAACCCTCTTACGAATAACCGGAATACGGAAAATATTCACCCTTTGTATTCGTCCTTCGCTTGGAAGTCCTCGAAATGCAGAGGTCAAGACAGTAACGCTATGTCCCATTTTACATAAGTGTTTTGCCAG
>JBHHYH010000037.1:0-31896 GCA_046757465.1 Candidatus Scalinduaceae bacterium
TAACGATAACAGTCTCGCCCTCTTTTGCGAGATATGCTCCCTGTGTTGTAACAAACAGAGTATTAAGATGTCTTTTCATGTATAGCTTTTCCCTTTGTGTTCTTCGTGTCTTAGTGTGATCACTTTTTTAAATGTTATTCTTTTCTATACTCCATCATCTTCAAAAGATAAGCGCTTGCCTTTCCCTTTTTGCCGCATAATTTTGGCATGCATAATTGCTCCAGAGAACAGCTTTTACACTTCTTTGAGTACTCCGGTTTCGGAGTAACTCCCGAACTGGCAAGTTCGTGCACTCTCTTTGCAGTCTCCTCCGTCTCTGTTCTCAAGGCCGTATTAAACACAACATCATGTCTTCGTCTGGTTGTCCCGTAGAACAGAGCACCTTCAGTAATCGTGCAATTGAGCATCTCCTCAAGACATATTGCCTGAGCGCAAAGCTGAACTTTATCGCAGTTGTCCCCTTTGGGCTTGCCCCTCTTATATTCCACAGGGAATGGATGCCAGTTATCCCCCTGCCAGTGAAATTCCACTACATCTGCCTTCCCGATCAGGCCTAGCCGTAGCGACCTGAGCGGCACTCCATACTCAATGCGTATGTTTCCTCTCGATTCCCTGTCTGCCGTATCAACCTTGTCGTGCATGATTCTGCCTTCGGCAGTAAACAGGTTTTCACTCCACAACTGTTCAATGTGTATCAACGCACACTGTCTCTCGCAGAATATGATATGCTGCAATGCCGATAGCTGAATGAGATCGTCTTCATTATAAGTCTTATTTGTCATATACTACCTATTTCTTTCTTCTCTGTGATCGTGTACGATAGAGTCTTTCCGTAAACCCGCCTTCTTTCATAAAATCCTTTTCAAGCACCCTCAACAATTGATCAAGCAGGTAGTTTGTCTGATGAATCAAGCATACCATGGTGTTTGCGGCAACTTCCGGAGGAGAAGCTTCAATATAGGACTTATAAGTCATATAAGACCTATTCTTCTGATAACAGAGATTTCTGACTTCTTTGGCCCTTGGAAAGTCCTTTGTCCAGAGATTAAGCCCTTTCTGCCGGATATAATCCTGATAATCCAGAAGCAGCTCTTCAAGGCTCGCACGAGCCACACCGACGAGCTTCAGCTCGAACTTCTTCGAAGTTCCCGACGCCATGCTGCCTTCAGCGATGTTCTGTTTGCCACTGCGCGCCGCCTGCACCATCTGGTCATGGGTGCGGGAGTGCATATTGATAAAACGGTTGCAAAATACAACTGTGGCATCATAAACAATCTCCGACATCTGGTAAGACTGCAACACCTGATAACCGCCGTGCGGCGGGATTAGTTGGGAATCATTTGGATTGGTCATTTGGAGTTACCTCATTGTCTTCTTCCTCATGCACTAATTTTTCTAAATTAATGCTCAACTCTTTTAATTTACTTTCATCAATAATGACTTTATAGTCATAGAAATTTCTTGCGGGATCGCCCTTCTTTTTCTTATCGTCATTCTTTTCGACTTTAATTCTGCGAAATAATTTGTGTGAAGGTGCGTTGCCTCTCATGTTATCATGTGAGAATACATACAATCCTCTTGTTGCCATCTTACCTCGGGCTGCTGCCGTATCATTATTGAACATCCATTCCAATGACTCCCATAAATTAGATAAGTCTTCTTCAGATACTTTGTATTTATTTTGATCATCTTTCTCTGTTTTAGGTTCTAATGCAAAGTACGGATTGTAAAAGCCATGTGCCACATATAAGGCATACGGGATAATTGGCTTACGTGCCATCTCGGTTTCCTTCCTTTTCTTGTCTTCCTCTTTGGTAACAGCTTTACGTGTTATCGCATTATCAAGCCTGAAAATAGGATCAACTGACCTCGCAAAAGTAAACTGAACAGGACCTCGTACTTGTCCAGCGTTTAGACCTGTTGATAGCACAGCACCAAACATCCGTATATCATAGTATTTCTTGATCATCGCTTTTTGAGTTTTCATTCTATCTTCATTAGTTAGTGTATCTTTCTTGACACTTTCTGCTAAATCGTCAGCAACTTTATTGAGTTTTGTCTTGAGATCTCTATCTTCAACCCCAGCAAAAGCTTTTCTTATCTGCGCTTTCTTACGAGATTCTCCTGTATAAGTCAATGTGTTGTTATCGAGATCGAAATTTTCCAGTGTATCTGATTGAAACCATTCAATAATCTGCTCATCTTCAAGAGTGCATTGAGGCGGTTCTACTCCAACTTCTTTTGCAGCGTCAGAAATAAGCCTATTTAATGCTGTCTCGCTCTGGATGAAGATAGGCATGTTTTCTGTCATTTGTAAATAATCCCTTACTTTCCTTTTAAGACATACATCTGTAATAATTCCGTGCATGGTTTCAGGGTCTATGCGTGGTAGATTCCCAGCATCAGGGTCACCATTTGGATTTCCATTTTCAACATCAAACAAAAGTACGAAATCATGTCTTCTTGTTGGATCAGTATGAATATCTTTGCTCATTGTTTTCCTCCTTTTTTTCTTTCTATTTATTGCTAGGTCTATTTGCACTGAATTTAGCGCGTTGATGATAAAATCCGAGTGAGAATTCAGCCTGTCCTTCCAATGAAAGCGTTTTAGGATATCCACCAGCATGATCAATCTCAGATTGAACGGATTCCATTAACTCCTCAAGAGCCTTATATCCAAGTTGCCTTTTGCGTATTTTCGGAAAGTGATCAGTTGTCGCTCTCCTTACAAGTGTTCCAAACACTGAAGCTGGCGCAGATGATGCTGAACCATAAAATCGATCTACGAGTGTAGTATTGATTTTCCATAGCACCGGCCGCAATTGTGCTTCCTCAAGGATTGATAGAAGTCTACCACACAAATACCCTATTATGTGTCGATTCGGATCAAGCGTTTCCATTTCTTTCATTCCCTCCTTTCTATAAGTTATAAGCATTTTTAACGTTGCCATTAAAACATGTTGTGTTGTCATTTTCTTTACATCAAATATTTTCATATTTCTCATGCACATTACCGCCGCTTCAAGAAGAACAGATGGAGGCCGCTCACCCAAATATGCAGTCCGTAATAATTGACGGCTTAAATTGGGATTTCCTATCTCTACAGCTTTATAAGGCTCTTTGGATATATTCGAAGCCTCCACTGCTTTCAGAATCTCAGGTATTCCGAAACATCTCTTTTCTGTTCCTGAATGATTAACAATCCTCTGTGCATCAAGAAATGCCTTGAGGTTCTGCTGTAATTTATCGAGTGAAATATTCAGCCAATCTCTGACCGCAATACGACCTTTGTTTGGAGATACTACAAGAAGATAGAATTCATTCCCTGCAATATTGACAGATGCATCCCGCCCTGTCCACGGTGTGTTCAGCATATTTTCCAATTGAATCAAGTCTGACGGTGGTACATTTTTGTCGACTGAATCAGGTTTGCTCATGAGAAAACTTACATTTTTTAACAGGTCGGAAGGGTTAATTGTTGTTTCCCCAATTCTTAGAGGCTGCTCTTCCTTTAACCAAAATAAAGCAAACTGATTGCGTGCAGAATCTGTATTGAGTTTGCCATCCCTGCGATCCTGCACAATGATTTTGTAATGCAGTTCGTCTCCTCTAAGATAATTCAATGTTCTGGCAATAGTATCACCACAAATCACACATTGGCCAAGGTGAGCTTTTCCTTCAAATATTTGAACTCCCTCAATATAAGACACAAATGCATCTTTGTTATACGAATGAAGGGGCGCTGGTTTAAAGAGCTTAATCCAAACGGGTATCTTTTTAGACATTTGCTGATCTTGCCCACAAATAGAACACACACCCACTTTTGCATTTCCTGTATCTGTATCCTGCCTTGTTCGTTCTTTAAGCTCTTCCTGCCATATTTGTTGTATTTCCGGATGTTCAAACAGATGTTTGTCCGCAAACGGTCCGTCATCAAAAACAAACGAAACCCAATCTTTATTCAGGATATTATTGAAGTCATTAATCTTTTCAATTTCTTTACTACGTAGTTTTGAACAAACTATCCATATAGCTGACTTCAAATTCTCGTCCTTAACCAATGGACTTTGACATGCCTTTTGTAAAAGCTCCAGAAATTTTTTATGCTTATCTTTTGCTTTCTTGTCAGTTCCACCTCCTTTTTGTTTAACGATACCAAAAACATAACTTGCCTCATCAATACACGGATGCGCATCTGTTCCGCTTGTTCTTCCACAAAACGGTCTAGCTTTGTCAATTTCAGTATTTTCTATATAGGGCTTGTTTAAATCATTAAAGCACAGATGTACGACCCATTTGATCGGCTGTCCGTAATAATAAAATCCCGGTGGAGGTAATTTTTTGTCTGTTTCAAGTTTTCTTCCGAGTTCAATTATTTCCTTAAACATGCACTCCCTCCAGTTCATACAGTTCAGAATATTTTTCATGCGGAACATTTAGTACATTGTCTTTTATGACTGCATCAAAAAATAATGCATGGGCATATCCTCTTGAAACCCACTTTTCTTCTCCTTTATGTCGATGAAAATCAATTTCCTTGCGTTCACTATTTTCTCTGTAAGCAATATCAAAAAGCATCTGTCCCAATGGTAGTTCCTTTATAAACTCATTTGGTTCTTCCTTACCTGTCGCAGTCTCAAACCATGCAGCAAACTCACGTGTGCCTAAATATGGAGTATGATGGCATTGTCCACGCTCAAGCTTCCTTTTAAACTGTTCACTGTAACCTTTAATATTGTTGATTCCATCCTTAAGTACAATTTCCGCAGCAATAACATACTCAACATCCTTCAGGATCAAACTCGTTCGTTGCTGTCGTTTTCGCTCTATGACAATCGGTGTTTTATCCTGACGCTCCTCTATTTCATTTCTCATTATACTGATCTGTTTGATAGATCTCAGTACAGTGATTTTCCTAATTTCCCATCTGAACTGAGGTTTCCAATATATTGCTTCCAAAACTCCTCTGGCAGCCGCTGGAGTCATGACAGGATAGGTACACCGTTCCACCTTTAATCCTGGATTTGTAAAGCAGGCATAATCCCCACCTACTTTAATCAAAAATGCCGCACTGTTCATATTTCACCTCCTACTGTATAAGATCGCTTGGATCATAAATTGCCGGAACCAAACCTTTCAATCTATCGTACATACCAAATGAATGATAAAACCCATCAGATATCTGTTCAAGCCAGCCGTCTGCCTTCAGCTTTTGAACTTCATAGTCAAACATGTTAACGATTAAAGGTTGCAAACGCTGCCAAGTTCTTCTGCATGGTTGGCGTTTCCACTCATTCAGTCTTCTTGTCGCCGACTCGTTACTAATCAAAACAGGAACTGTGTTTTGCTCAATTAATCTGTATTTATCATTTACCTTTGGATAATCAAGAACCTCCCTATAGGTTTGTATCTTTTTCTTGTCTGTATCAACATCGGTAAATAGTTTCTCAAAATATACCTGATAGAGTTCCGGATTATGAAGTTCAGAAATATCATATTGCATTAACAAAAGTTTTGCCTTTTCAAGCCCCGTTTTATACGGACCCCTCGGTGTCCGTCCTTCAGCAGGTTCAAAAATGATAACACTCCCACACCGCCCGTTTTGAAGCTTATCTTCCCTATTGCACCTTCCTGCTGCCTGTACAATTCTGTCTAAAGGGCCTATTGCCCTATAAACTACTGGGAAATCAATATCAACACCAGCTTCAACAACCTGAGTGCTGATAAGCTTAACAGGCAACTTGTTTTTAAGCCTTCTTTTTACTTTTCTAAAAATCAACCTTCGATGTATTCCGCAAAGGAGAGTTGAAAGATGAAAAACATCTTCCTTATCACGAAGTTTATCAATAAGAGATAATGTATCCTTGCGAGTGTTTAACACAACCATTACCTGTTTTTCTTCCGAAATTTCATTTGCCAATTCCTGCCAGGAAATCGGGTTGTCCTTACGATAGTATTTGACCCTTTCAAGCTTTCTAAAATGCTCTTGGTATATTTCTTTTGGAATAATCTCGTGTACTTGTAAACCTTGAAATGGTTTCAGATAATGACTTTCTTCAAATGCAGGTTGAGTCGCCGTACATAGAATAACGGAAACGCCATATCCCTCAACAAGTGCCCTCAACACATCAAGAGTTGGGGTCAGTAATTCCAGTGGCAGTGCTTGTACCTCGTCTATAACAATAACACTTCTGGAAAGATTGTGAAGTTTGCGTACCTTTCCCGGCTTGTTTGAAAATAGACTTTCAAAAAACTGTACAGTTGTAGTCACAATGAGAGTTGCATCCCAATTTTCAGTGGCAAGTCTTAACGAAACATACGCAGCATCCTGATTTTCATCAGAGGTGATACTAACCTGACTGTGATGTTCAAGCACCGCATCGGATCCAAGAATTTTCCTGTATTCTTTAGCTGTCTGATCAATGATGCTTGTATAAGGTATCACAACAATAACCCTATCCATCTCGTTTTTATCCGCATGTCTTAGTGCAAATGCCAGACTGCTTCTGGTCTTTCCACCACCAGTAGGAACCGTCATACGATAGATACCTGTTTTTCCCGACGCCGCTCTATCGCATAATTCGTAAACTTCATTACGAATCTTATTGACAGTAGTTTCAGTATCGGAAGCTTTAACAAATTGTTTTTGATTCGCATCAAATCTACTCCAAAGACTTTCTATTAGATATTGTTTTTGCCTCAAAACATATTGCTTCTCATTGAAATGTTTCTCTGTATTCAGATAATCAGCATCAACAAGTGCAGAAAAAACCATTCGAATAAACAATTCTCGCTGTGTACGAGTCATTTCAGGAAGATTTACTTGTGGCGGAGAAGGTAGTATCTTTGCATGCTCAGCAATAAGTTGGAATAGTTCATGATTTTTTTGCATACATTCCTCAAGTTTCTGAGAAAGTGAACCCGGCTGGTCAATACCGACATGGTGTCCTGCGATAGTTAGAGCTATCTCTTTCCAGCAATCATCTTCAATGTTTCGACTGATAAGTTGATATGCCAAAACCGCACCCCATATTGCATGAGGAACTTTTTCGTGCCGTTCTCCTCGCTGACATGAATTGAGATAATCTTGGAATGCAGGATTGCTTTTACCAAGATCATGCCATAATCCTATCCAGTTGGCTAATTTACTGGCGCCAAATTTATCTGCAAACTTTTCAGCAAGCTCAGCGACTTCTTTCATATGGGCATCGAGATAGTGCAATTCGCCTTTATCATTAGGAGTGTGAGCATATAGTTCATTCACAATGGCTTCCCTTCCGAATACTTCACCAGATCATGCCACAGCCCCGCAAGATATGCCCATTCACCGGAGCCGAATGCGTCGGCAAATGATTTTGCGAGTTCCGCAGTATTCTTTAAATGCTCATCAAGCAGATGCCATTTATCAGTTGGTTTATCTTCCAGGCTGTGTGCATAATATCTTTTATTCAATCCCTTCCCCTAAAAAGCAAATTGGGCGTAGGATAGTGTCAGGTCTGGACAT
Organism: Candidatus Scalinduaceae bacterium; assembly: GCA_046757465.1. Taxonomy (GTDB): domain Bacteria; phylum Planctomycetota; class Brocadiia; order Brocadiales; family Scalinduaceae; genus Scalindua_A. The sequence continues at coordinate 7,505 of JBHHYH010000037.1, forward strand.
GATACATTACAATCAGCCATTTTCCATATTTGCTAAGGCCGTCAAAGTCTCCTTTACCCACTTTTCAATCTCCTCCCAAATTCTGATCATTTGTCAAAGGAATAATTTAAGTGGGTCTTCATTAATACCCTCCTTATGCCCATAAACACTTTTCTATTCTTATTCACATCACTAAAAAATCCACCCCCATTCCTTGCTTCTCCCCATTCGGGGACTTAACGCGCAAGGAAGCATTGGGGGTTCGTACATCATAAAAACAGGTGTAAGTTTATAGTGTCAGTGACAGGTGGAAGTGCGAATACCTATTGTTAATTTGTGAACATAAATATCTTTTTTGTGGGCAGTGCCCACCCTACTCTTTCACTAATCACAAACACTTACACTCTGTGGAAAACAGATTATGTCTGTTCTCTGTCTTCTGATATCTGTCATCTGTCATCTGTTCTCTATCTCTGCCAGGTTAATATATCCCCGCCTCGTCTATGGCCTTTTTTAGCAGATTGGAGACGCTAAGTTCCTCTGACCATCGTTTGAGATATGACATATCCAACCCTGTTCCCTGTACCTTCAAAACACCCAGAACATCACTCCATTGACGGTCTGAAATCTCTCCACCGGCCTTATACCATTCCAGTTTATTAATGATGATATCTTCAGGCGTTGCAAAGAATATTTTTTGAGATTCATCTTCTGAAACGGCCTTCTGAAATCGGCGCAAGAAAGCCTGTCGATCAAACGGTCTCTCTTTAAGAATAAATATATCAACCTTAAACATCGTCTCAAGATGGATCAGGTTGAACGATGATCTACGTTGAATAGCATCAATGATTCTATCGGTATCTACGTAAAATTCTTCCTTCAGGGATTCAAAAATATCAGATGCGTGTTCAGGCTTAATATCAGCCACAATGTCCACATCCAGCGTTGCGCGTGCAATACCAAAGGCAGAACTCGCTAGAGAGCCGCCTATATGATAAGCAATATCGAGTTTCTCAAACACATTCACAACCTCGCTGGTTACCGCAATAATATCAGGTGGTTTCATCATCCCTCCTCTTTTGTTGTCAAACTGGCTCTCGCTTTTCTGAGCATAACAAGGTCTTTAACCTGTTTTGCCAGGGATTCATTCCCATACAAAAGGTGAATAAATCTTTGGATTCGTGCGTCTTCCCTTTCGTTTGGATAACGTTCACAAATTCCCTGCCAGGATAGCTGACGAGTAGTTTTAACTAATGAGGCAACCATTTGCAAGCGTTGAGAGATATTAGCTTTGCGAATCAATTCTATATGAAACTTTTCTGCTTCAGGATGTGTATCAGAAGGTAAAGTTTCCATTGTCTTAAACCATAGTTGTATGATAGTTATATAGTGTAAGTGACAGTGTGATTATTAAGTGTAAGTGTAAGTAAAATAAAGAAAATGGGGGATTTCTTCACTAATCACAAACACTTACACTCCGTTTCAGCAGTTTAAACCGTTCAAGCCGTTCAAAACAAAAGACTGGTTTGAACCGTTCGAGCCGTTTAAACAGTTCAAGCGGTTTAGACTGTTTAAACCGTTTTGTTTTTATATTTTGTTCCTTTGTATCTGCTTCCTTTTAGATATTCTATAAAGTTGTTAATCATGATTGAGAGTTTTTTAAATTCATCTATTAATTGGGAGCACTCTTTTTTGTTAATGTAATTTTGATCCATGGCGACATATAACTGTGAGCGCACTTCACCACAAGATGCTTTGGCTATTGACAGGAACTGAATAAATTCCTGGTTGCCGCCCCTTTCATATCCCTCTGCAATGTTAGACATAATTGAAACGGCTGCCCTTCTTATCTGATCACGGAGTCCGAAGTCTTTTGCGAATCTGCCGTTGCTGCTTACATTGTAGATTTTATTCGTTAATTCTCTTGAGAGTATCCAGACCTCTAAATCTTCAAAATATCTTGCACTCATCTTTTCCCCCTCCTTTAAAATAGTTTAAGCAGTTTGAACTGTTCAAACAGCTTAAACAGATTGAACAATTCTCTATTTTATCCCATATCCACTCCCCCAAATAGAGTGTCCTACTGATAAATTTTCTTCATTTTTTTTATCTCTTCCAATATTTCCTTCCTCAATCTCAATGGTTTAAGTACTTCTACTTCCGCTCCATATTTCAGAGTTTCTCTTTTGATTTCAGTAATATCCGCAACTGGAACTTTTAATATAATACTCCCATCTTTCAGTTCTTTTATTTTCTGCTTCTTATGCCATATCTGCTCTTTTACGGTTCTGGATGCTTTGGGAGAGAACTTGAGTGATACATCATAATTCTTTCCACCATAGAATATCCCAAAATTTTTGCGGATGTAGTTTTTGATTTGAGGCAGGTTAGGTGGGAGGGAGATTTTGTCATTAGTGTAATTACATTCGCTTATCCTTGAAAGTGAGAAGTTCCTTATTTCATTTTTTAATGCACAAAAGGCCGCTAAATGCCAGTTGCCCATATAGTCTAATAGATGAAGAGGTAAGATTCTCCTTCTTGTCCTTTCATTTTTATATGGTGAGTAATATTGTATTTCTAAAGGTTTACCAGTAAATAGTGCATTCACAACCTTCCTAAATAAGTTTTCATCGACAGAATAATATTCTATGTTTTTCAGAGATATTTTGTCTTGAAGGTCGTCCAGATTAAATCCTATGGATTCGCTCCGCTCACCACAAGCTTTTTCTGAAACCAGTGAGGAAAATTTGTTTATAAACGCACTTAATGAATTCTTTATATTCTTATCTGGAATGGCTGCGGCCAGTCTTTTGGCAAGGATAAATGCCACAAGCTCATTTTCACTTAACCAGATTGGTGGCAATTCATAGCTTTTATCGGTATAATAATAACCTCTGTTATCATAGGAATATTCAAGTGGTGCGCTAATCCTGTCTCTTATAAATTCTATGTCTCTTTGGGCAGTTTTTTGGGATGTTTCAAATTTGATGGCAAGATGTCTTGAATTGGGGTGTTTGTTATTCTTGACCTGATTGTGAAACCAACAATATCTTTCGTAGGCAAGCTTTCCAGCCATTGTATTTAGAACTAAGTATAGGTGTTAAAAGACGGACATCAGAAATAAGTGTTAGTGTAAGTGAAAAGTGTAAGTAGTTCACTTTCACTAAACACATACACTTCTTGTAAAAAACTGTATTATCTGATCCGTCCGATGTTTTCTCAATCTTCATAAAATCTAGTGTCAGTTTTTTACAAGATATTACAGATAACGGTATTGCTAAAGATAATCTTTTACTAAAATGCGAATGTATATGAAAGACTTACTTGTATAATAAGTTAATTTGCTCTTGAGATATTTAGAATGTGATGAAAGAGGATCTTGAATCTCCTTTGCCGATAGTTATTATAAATGTGTGCTTAAGTTTTGCAATATAAATTCATGGGCTGGATGCTTGATACTAGAAGCTAGAAATCAGAAAAAAGAGACTTCCAACAATCCAGTGTCGTGGAGCGGGTATATTCCGAAGATAAATACTTTAAATGTTTGCACTTAAGATTGTTTGAAACTGATTGCAATTTTCATATAAAATCGCATTTTCTTGATTAATGGATAGTTTCTGGTAAAATTATCATTGGGAGTTTCCATATGAGCACAAAAAAAATACAACCCATGCATCCAGGAGAAATACTTCTAGAAGAATTTCTCAAACCAATGGACTTAAGTCAAAATAGATTAGCTAATGACATTGGAGTTCCTGTACGTAGAATTAATGAAATTGTTCATGGTAAACGTAGGATTACAGCGGATACAGCACTTCGTTTAGCACGTTACTTCAAGATGTCTCCGCAATTTTGGCTTGGTTTGCAAATGGATTATGACCTTGATATCGAAGAAGATAAAATTGCAAAGCGAATTAATAAAGAGGTCAGCGTTTGTGAAACGGTTCACAAATACGCATAACCGCACAGCAGACTTTACGAAAAGATATACAAGATTCCTGCTATCCCGCAATCCCGTCTAAAAATGATACGACTATCTCCAACAACAGGCCTCAATCTCTTTCGAGAGTGTCCCAGGTGTTTTTGGCTGCATTACAATAAGAAAGTACAACGGCCAAGAGGTATTTTCCCTTCATTGCCGGGAGGAATGGATTTGGTGATTAAGAAATACTTTGACCGGTATCGTGGCGCTTTACCGCCGGAAATTAAAGGAAAGGTAGAAGGTAGTCTGATGCCAGATATAAAACTTATGGACAAGTGGCGTAATTGGCGGTCTGGTTTGGAATACTATGATAAAGAGCTTGATGCTGTTTTGTTTGGTGCGCTGGATGATTGTTTGATTGACGAGGATCCTTCGGCCAGCTCAGGACAAGTTTATTATATTCCACTTGATTATAAAACACGTGGCAGCGCTCCTAAATATGGCGATTCTGAAAGGTATTATCAGGCTCAGCTAGATGCTTACAGTTTACTCCTAAGTACTAATGACTACAAAACCAGAAATTTTGCTTACCTGGTTTACTACTATCCAACTGAGGTAGGAGAAAACGGCCTGGTAAAATTCGACATTAAACCAGTCAAAATTGGGACAGACTTAAAGAGAGCTAAGAATACATTTTGTGACGCAGTGGAATTGCTTAGAGGGCCTATGCCTGAACGTAATAACAATTGTGAATATTGTTGTTGGATTAGCAACCGGCTTGGTTTCGAGTAACCATATTTAATTTTGAAAAAATTTCCACTGGTTGTTTTGAGATTATGTGTGTTTATATTATTTATCCCTCAAAACTGGCAACACACTTGCTTGAGCATTTTTTTTATTTCTTTACTCTCCCTCTTGAAAATAGTAACATATTTCTCTAATTTAGATTAAACAGTTTACCCCGCAGGAATCCCCTTTTGCGCTCGGGTATGACAAAATCAGACTACTTCCGCTTTTTTGCACGGGATTTAATGCCATGTGCAAATGAGGCTGTGTCATAATAAAGGAAATGCCTATTTTGTCATTCTGAACTCGATTCAGAATCTAATGATTTCAATAGGTTAGCAACCTTAGAGATCCCGAAACAAGTTCGGGATGACATTATGACACAGCCTCAATTCCAACGGGGTTTACTATTACGGCAATGCTATTACTGCAAGGAGAAAATCATAAGATGAGTATCATTCGAAGAATTATGCTATATCAGTTTTCCTTTATGCTGGTCTTGTTAATTGCGAATTATGGATGTCAAACTGCAAACAATACTATTACGCCCGAACCTACCGTTGCAAATCTTCAATCGGATTCCTCACAAGTTAATACGGAACATAGGACACCTCAAACTAGTCCGGTGGAGAAGGAAACACCGACAACGGAAAAGTCAACCAATAAGATAACTGGAAAATCTGAAGAGATAGAAAAGAGATCTTCAGCAGAGCTGCAGAAAAATTTGATCAGCAGGTGGTCTAATCTTTTGGGACATGGAGGGATGCCTCAGGGTAGCTCAACAGCGGAAGAAACGACAACAACTGGACAATCTGAAGAGATAGAAAAAGGCCCTTTTGTAGAGTTAGAGAAAAATGTAGTTGGTAAGTGGTTGAATCTTAAGGAAACGGAATCTATTGAATTTCTTAATGATGGGACCATAGTAATCATTGATAAAAGAGGTGTTAATCCAAAATTAAGGGGTTATTATAAGTTTGTAGATGAAGGTCGTTTAAGGGTAGATTTTAAAGGGGGCCTTTATGCTAGCTTAATGCCACCCATGCACTTTAAGATTTCCATTTCTGAAAATGAGATTATGTTAACAGACGAACCAGATGGAACAGCTACGACATATAAGAGAATAAAATAATCCCCTTTAATGTTATCTAATAATCCAAAGTGCAGAGTTCCGCAGGCTTGCCCATGGGTGAATGTAAATTTACCCATAGAGTATCCCCCTCACACTTCCCTCTCCCCCTATGGGGGATAGGGAAGTGTGAGGGGGTGTTAGAAAGTTCCATGGGCATCCCCATGGGTATCTACTGAAATGACTCATTAGAGTGAACCTTCGCAATATGTTCAATTTGTTAAACCGTAAGCTTTGCCATTCATCTTTGTCATTTCTTTGCTGATTAGTATCTATTGCGGAAACGCTATTTTGTCACCCTGAACTCGTTTCAGGGTCTCCTAACATATTGATATATATAGATTCTGAAACAAGTTCAGAATGACATTTTTGGGTATTTCAGTCTACCGCAACAGATACTAATCAGCATATGCCCTTTGAAATTTCCATGCCGTATATTTCGAAATCAACCATAAGCGAAGGGTTCAGGGTGACACATTAGAATGTGAAAGCGTTTGTGACGCTGTGTATAAATATAACTCCACAGTAAACCTGGGGGTAGTGCTCCATTTGTCTTGATAATTCATAAAATATGCGTGTTAAAGCAAAGATTATTTGCACCATAGGTCCAGCGAGTAATACGGAGGCTGTCCTTCGAAAGATGATGCTGGCCGGGATGGATATGGTTCGTTTGAATTTTTCTCATGGAAGTCATCTTGCCCATCGGAAGGTTATAGAATTAATTCGGAGAATTAACCAAAAGTACCATCGACGTATAAAGATAATACAGGATCTGGAAGGTTTCAGGATACGCATTGGACGATTATATGGAAAGAGACCTGTACTTCTCGAAAAAGGGCAGATTGTTTTTCTTGATACTAATATTCGTATAAGTGAAAAAAATATTATCCCGTTTGATTACAAAGGCACATTGGACACTCTTGCATCAGGCCAGATGATTTTTATTGATGACGGGATGATTGCCTTGAAAATCAAACAGCTTGTTAATAAGAATCGGTTGAAGGCCGTTGTCGTAATAGGCGGCTATTTAAATGAACATAAAGGAATCAATATACCGGAGGCCAAATTGAAGTATGCCGGACTCAGTAAAAAAGACCGGGAAGATATTCTTTTTGGTATGGAGCAGGGAGTGGATTATGTTGCCCAGTCTTTTGTTAGAAGTAAGAGGGATGTAAAAACAATTAGAAGTATCCTGGAAAGAGAAAACTCAAATTGTCGTCTGATAGCAAAAGTAGAAACAAGGGAGGGAATAACAAATATTGATGGTATTGTCGATCAAGCAGATGGAATCATGATTGCTCGTGGTGATATGGGCGTTTCCATACCCATACAGGAAGTTCCACTTATACAAAAAATGATTATAAGGAAATGTAATAAAGAGAAAAAGGTTGTTATCACGGCCACTCAGATGCTGGAAAGCATGGTACATAATCACAGACCAACAAGGGCAGAGGTTTCTGACATTGCCAATGCCATTCTGGATGGAACAGATTTTGTAATGCTTTCTGCAGAAACAGCTATAGGGGAATATCCGGTTGAATCTGTAAAAATGATGAAAAATGTCATAAAATGTATAGAAAAATCACCCTTATATAAAAGAAAAAGTATTAATATATGAAAAGGAAAACACTCTTCATTCTGGCAGGAGTGGTGGTCTTAATAGGATTGGGGTTCCTGGTAGGTTGCCAGGACAATCAGCAAGGCATAACATGGCAGGAAGTGATTGAGAATATCCGTAATGAGTTCCCAGATGTTAGACATACGTCGACAGATGAGTTATATTCATGGCTGGCAGATTCAAAAGGTGGATCTGTTATCCTGGTAGATGCCAGAGACAAGGAAGAATTTCAGGTAAGCCATATTCCAGGAGCACTTCATATACCTTATAACGAAAATCCCTTGAATTCTTTGGTGAAACTCAACCAGGACAGCCTTATTGTTGTTTATTGTTCTGTAGGTTATCGTTCTTCTATCCTGGTTAAGAAGTTGCAAGGCTTAGGGTTCACCAGAGTGTACAACCTTGAAGGATCGATTTTCAAATGGGCCAATGAGGAAAGGCCACTAGAACAGAATGGAAACAAGGTTCAAAAGGTTCACCCTTATAGTCCTTATTGGGGGAAGTTGCTCGAAACTGAATATCATGCTGATGTAGGCTACATTGACCAATAAATTCTTACCTTTGCGCTAGTTGTTGAGCGATTATGCCCGAACGATACCTGCCCGAACGCCCGCCTGACCCGTCCGAACGGCAAGACCGGGCGGCAATGTTTTTCGGCAGGTATCGTTCAGTTCAGGCGGGACAGCCCGACCGCATACTGGCGGGGGCGGGCCTAATCCTGCAATACCGGCATTAGTTTCAACTAGAACGTTGCCAATTTTTTTATATCATTTGTAATAAACTCATCAGCAGCATATGGCCCCCAGGTACCAGCCCGATAAAGATGAATGTGGGGTGATTTTTCGTCAGCCCAGCCATCAAGCACACTATCAATTAAGGCCCAGGCTGTTTCAACCTCATCCTGTCGGATAAAGAGGGTGCTATCGCCTGATATAGCATCCAAAATCAAGCGTTCGTATGCTTTTGGTGGTTCTACATCAAAGATATTGCTGTAGTAAAACTCCATATCTGTGGGTTGTAAAATCATTTTTGGGCCGGGAACTTTCATACCAATGGACAATCGAATACCCTCATTTGGTTGAACACGTAAGGATAGCATGTTGGGTTTCATGCGTTCTATTTCTTTAGGTTCATTATTCTTAGCATGCCGGAAAAGAGCCAGGGGTGGTTGCCGAAATTCAATATTTATTTCAGTAAGACGCTTAGTCAGGGCCTTTCCTGTACGGATATAAAATGGCACACCCGCCCAGCGCCAGTTGTCCACATGCAACTTCAGTGCAACAAAAGTCTCAGTAATGGACTTAGGTTTTACATCAGGTTCTCTTAAATAATCTGGAATAGATCGTCCATTTATAGTTCCAGCTGCATACTGTCCACGTACGGCGTACTGGCCCACTTCATCTATCCCAATAGTAGGAATAGCGTTTAGCACCTTTACTTTTTCGTTCCTAACAGCGTTGGGTGCAAAAGAAGCGGGCGGTTCCATAGCAACCAGCGCCAATAGTTGTAATATGTGATTTTGAACCATATCGCGAAGGGCGCCAGTATTATCAAAATAGCTGCTACGGCCCTCCACGCTTATGGCTTCAGCTACGGTGATATGAACATGACTTATATAGCGGCGATCCCAGAGCGGTTCAAATATACTGTTGCCAAAACGAAATGCCATGATATTCTGTACGGTTTCCTTACCTAGATAATGGTCAATGCGGTACACCTGACTCTCATCTAGTATGGATAAGATGTTTTTATTTAAGGTGCGGGCGGTTTTCAGATCTCGTCCAAAAGGTTTTTCTATAATGACACGAGTCCAACGTTTTTTATCTTTATGGTTTGCTATTTGCCCGGTTTGACCGAGCATAGCGATAACGTCAGAAAAGACGGTGGGAGGGGTGGATAGATAGAATAGACGATTACCTTTACCGGGAGGTATTCCACGCTCCTCATCGAGTTTGCCCAGGAATATTTTTAAATCTTTAAAGTTTTTACTATTATCGTATTTTCCTGTGTGATAGTATAAAAGAGAAGTGAAGGTGTTTAATTCCCTGGATCCGGTCTTAGTTTCGGATCTACCAAATTCAATTATGGCTTTTTCCATTTCAGTACGAAACTGCTCGTGTGATTTTGCTCGTCTGGCAAATCCAACGATCCGAGTTTGTTTTGGCAGTAAGGCGTCTTGCTCTAGTTGAAACAAAGCCGGTATCAATTTGCGTTTGGCTAAATCACCCGATGCACCAAAAAAAACGATGGTAACTGGGTCAGATTTTTTCATTTCTCACTCCTTGTTCAGTAAATAGGGGTTTATGTTTTATTTTTATCATGTTTTGAATTACTCCTCCTCCCAATCGGCATGGAAAGTACCTGGTTTATCAATGCGCTCAAAGGTATGGGCGCCAAAGAGATCTCTTTGTGCTTGAATCAGGTTAGCAGGTAAACGTTCGCTACGGTAGGCATCATAATAAGCCAGTGAAGCACTCATGGCTGGCATGGGGATACCTGATCCTGTGGCGAGCTGAATGACAAGACGCCATGATTCCTGGCGGCTATTTAATGCTTTTTGAAATCCCTCATCTACAAGCAAATTAGATAGATCCTTATCTCGATTATAAGCATTTGTTATATCATTAAGGAATCTGGCCCTAATAATACACCCTGCCCGCCAGATCTTTGCAATTGCCCCTAAGTCCAAATTATACTGATATTCCTCAGAGGCCTTTTTAAGTAAACTCATACCCTGGGCATAGGAACAAATCTTAGATGCATAAAGCGCATCTCGTACTGCATCGATCAACTCTTGTGAGGAATTACCATTGTATTTTTTCGTTGGACCTGATAAAACATTTGCTGCATGCATGCGTTCATCCTTTTGTGCAGATAAAATTCGTCCGTCAACAGCAGCCGTAATTGTGGGGATAGCGGCTCCTAAATGCAGGGCGTTTTCACTCATCCATTTACCCGTTCCCTTTTGACCCGCTTTATCTAATATAACATCTACTAATGGCTTTCCGGTTTCTTCATCTATTTTTTTAAAAACCTTTGCCGTTATTTCGATTAGGAATGAGGAAAGTTCTGCTTTATTCCATTCAGTAAAAGTATCATGGAATTCTTGAGCTGAAAGGTTAAGAGTACGCTTGAGTATGTCATAAGCTTCTGCAATAAGCTGCATATCACCATACTCAATACCATTATGGACCATTTTTACGTAATGTCCGGAACCGCCGGGACCTATGTAGGTTACACAAGGTTCCCCATCTTCCTCTGCCTTTGCGGCTACTGCACTCATGATAGATTCAACTTCTCTATAAGCATTAATAGAACCTCCTGGCATCAGACTTGGCCCCCACAAAGCGCCTTCTTCTCCACCAGAAACTCCCATACCCAAAAAATTGATACCCTGAACTTCCAGTTCTCTGGCACGCCGTTCCGTATCAAGAAAATAAGAGTTTCCTCCATCAATCAACAGGTCTTTCTTATCTAATAAAGGAACGAGTTGTTGGATGATTGCATCAACAGGAGCACCGGCTTTGACCAGTAACATGATTCTGCGAGGCCTTTCTAAAGCGTCAACAAATTCTTCTAATGTATACGCAGGCTTGATGTTTTTGCCAGTGGCAGCGCCTTCGATATATTTTTTTGTTGTTTCGGCAGTTCGATTGTAAACGGTGACTCCAAAGCCGGTGCGTTCGACATTCAGTACAAAGCTCTGACCCATAACTCCCAGGCCAATCAAACCAAATACTTGTTTATTCATAATTTCATATCTCTTTCTTATTAAACCTTCATGCCACGAAGGATGAAAATATGTTCCTGAATCAAGCTCAGGACAGGCATTGACTAAAGTCAGGATCAGATTCCCTGCCTGCCCTGTCCGTCCGACAGGCGGGCGTCGGTCAGGGATCTTGAATCTATTTTCGGATCAAACTTTTGAGATAATTGTTTAATATCTCATGAGAAGTAAAACCCGTTGGAATCTCCCACCCGTGCCGGTCGGGCAGGCGCACCGTGGATTAAGGCTATATGTGTTAGGTTAAGAATGAAACCTAAAACGATTCGGTTCAATCTTTTAGATTGAACCTGCAATAAAAAGAATCCGTAGCGGAGGCCTTCAGGCCTCCACACACTACGAGATTAAACCCAATTTAAACATTCATATAATCATCTTTGCTCTCCATACCATGGACATGGAAACCTAAAGTCGTGCCGAAGGACAGACCTGCCTCCCGCCAGAAAGTCGGGTCTGGAGTCTGCCGCAAGGGTCGCCTCAGGCGACAGGCATGGGTTTCCGCTACGGTAACTGGTTTTACTGCTATTTCACCCTGTGGAATAGGACAAATTGAATTTATTCCACAGGGTTGAAATCATTGGCCTTACAATAACGATCAGGCTCTAACCCTATTAAAAAAGGCTACTTAACCTAACACCTATGGGTTTAAGGAAACATTACCTCTTTTATGTTTTTATTAATTAAAGCCACAGCATCAGAATCCAGCATCCAACGAAGTGTGCCGTTTTCTGGATTAACCATGGTTGCAGGAAGGTCTTTAGTAGGTTGTTTAACACTCATTATACGCTGAATTATGTTAGATTTAGAGCTTCCTGAAACCAAAAAGATAACTTCTCTGGCTGCATTAAGTACAGGCAATGTCAACGTCACCCGCCAGGTATTTAATCTGGGAACAAAGACAGCAACCGCATGTCGTTCACATTCTTCAATCGCATCTGTATCAGGAAAAAGTGAAGCGGTATGACCGTCATCTCCTATTCCAAGCAATATTAAATCAAAGCGTGGTGAATCTTCTCTAAAATGGTCATGCAACAACTCAGCATATTCTGCAGCAGATTGTTCCGGTGTAATTTCTCCTCTAATTCGATGAACATTACCATCTGGTATCTTAATATGTTCAAGAAGCGTTTGCTGAACCATTCTAAAATTACTATCCTGGTGCTCCGGGGGAACCATCCGTTCATCACCCCAGAAAAGATGAAGACCGTTCCAATCCACACGGTCCCGGTAAGAGTTCGCAGCTAACATTGAATATACTTCACGAGGAGTATTGCCACCAGCCAAAGCTATATTGCACAAACCATTTTCCTGTATCGCTTGTCCAATTAAATTGATAACCCGTTCTGCAGTTGCGGCTACGAGTTTTTCTTTATTTGGATAGACATGAATCCTTTTTTCCATACTTAAAATTACATATGCCCACTGTAACGGAAACCCATGCCTGTTGCCTGAGGCGACCCTTGCGGCAGATTCCAGACCCGACTTTCTGGCGGGAGGCAGGTCTGTCCTTCGGCACGACTTTAGGTTCCACGTCCATGGGTTAGCTAGTATAAACGGTTACATGAGCATTGGCATTCACCCCATGTCAAGTGGAGGTCTAAAGACCTCCGCTACATTTTATCAACATAAAATAGAAACCTGTGTACTATTTAATTATTTACCCTTTACTCTTTTTTATAACGTTTTTTACTACTTGTATTACTCGCTCCGCAGTGAAACCATATTCTTTGAACAAATCCTTGGAAGGTGCAGAAGCGCCAAAGCTCTTAAGACCGAATATACCACAATCATCATGTCTTCCGGTATACCTGTGCCAACCGAAAGTCGATCCTGCTTCAATTATAACGCGAGCTTGAACTGAACCAGGTAAAACTTTTTCCTGGTAAGCTTTGTCTTGGGATTCGTAAAGGCTACGACACGGCATGCTTACTACCCTTGCTATGATTCCTTCATTTGTCAATTGCTCATATGCATTAAGACATATTTGAACTTCAGAACCCGTTCCTATCAAAATAACATCTGGTATACCATTACTATCGGCAAGGACATAAGCGCCTTTCATTGCACCATCTGCAGAGGCATATATTGAACGGTCAACAGTTGGTATTGACTGACGAGTTAAAATAAGCGCCACAGGACGGTCTTTCAGCTCCATGATATATTTCCACATTACGGATAATTCATTGGCATCTGATGGTCTGATAACATCCAAACCAGGTATTGCGCGCAGCGAAGCAAGGTGTTCAACTGGCTGATGAGTCGGCCCATCCTCTCCAAGACCAATACTGTCGTGGGTAAAAATATAAATTGCTGGTTGTTTCATCAAAGAAGAAAGGCGAATTGCAGGTCGTGCGTAGTCTGAAAAGATAAGGAACGTTGCTCCATAAGGTCGAATCTTGCTCAAAGACATACCGTTTATTATAGCCCCCATAGCGTGTTCGCGAATGCCGAAATGGAAATTCCTGCCCCCATGGTCTTCTCTGTTGAAACTCGTGGTCTCTTTTATATAGGTCTTTGTAGAAGGAGCTAAATCAGCAGACCCTCCCATGAACCATGGAATCTTTGAGGCTATTGGATTTAAAATCTTATTATTTGCAGCACGACTGGCGATACCTTTAACATCAGCAGGAAAGTCTGGCAGACAATCATCCCAATTTTCTGGTAATTCACGGTCTTGCATCATTTTAAATTGCTTTGCCAAATCAGGGTATGCCTCTGCGTAAGCCTTAAACTTTTTATTCCAATCTTCTTCTAATTTCATGCACTTTGTGGTTATCTGATCCTTATACTCTTTGACTTCATCGGGAACGTAGAATGTCTTGTCCGGATCCCATCCATAATTGATCTTTGTTGCTCTAATTTCATCTTCGCCAAGAGGCGCTCCATGCGCGTCTGCTGTGTCTTGTTTATTTGGGCTGCCATAGGCAATATGACTATCTACAATGACTAAGGATGGGCGTTCAGTTTCCTTTACGGCAGCTTGAAGCGTTCTTTCTAACATTTCTAAATCGTTGACATCATCGACATGCTGAACGTTCCAACCATAAGCCTTAAAGCGTGCGGCCACATCTTCACTAAAGGCTAGATCTGTACCGCCTTCGATAGTAATATGATTATTATCATAAATCCATACCAGATTGCTCAAACCGAGGTGGGCTGCCAAAGAGGCAGCTTCGCTTGAAATGCCCTCCATCATGCATCCATCACTGGCAATAGCAAAGATATTATAATTGATTATCTCATGTCCAGCACGATTGAAATAATTTTCAAGCCATCTTTCTGCAATAGCCATACCTACACTGTTGGCAACACCCTGTCCAAGGGGGCCTGTGGTTGCTTCCAGGCCCGGCGCTAATCCGTATTCAGGATGGCCGGCGCACTTACTGTGCAATTGTCGGAAACGCTTAATGTTATCCAGGCTGATATCATATCCAAGGATGTGTAATGTGCTGTATAAGAGCATAGACGCATGGCCTGCAGAAAGCACGAAACGGTCTCGGTTAGGCCAATCAGGATTTTGAGGGGTGTGACGCATAAATTTGTCCCAGAGTACAAATGCTACAGGCGCAAGCGCCATGGGTGTGCCCGGGTGCCCTGAATTAGCTTTCTGCACCGCATCCATAGATAATGTGCGTATGGTATTTATGCATAGCTGGTCGAGGGTTTGTTTTTTGTTTAAAGTTTTATCCACTATTATACTCCCTATATTTTGAATTATAAATTTCGACGTTCATACACTTTTGATCAAAGCGTGGAGGCCAAGTGGGCGGCCCCTAACAGAGCTGCATGATCGTCCAGGATAACATATAAAGGCGTATTTTTTACCAAATATGATAATCTTCCTTTATTTAAAAATGAAGCAACTGTTGCCCCTTCTGCCAACTTCTTATAGATACCTGCTGGAATACCACCGCCGAGGTAAATACCATCAGTAGCCGTCAAAGTAAGTACCATGTTACCAGCCTGTGCACCTAATATAGAAGCGAAAATGTCAAGGGCTTTAACACAAAGTTCGTACTCACCTGTTTTCCCCGTGCTTGTGATTACCTTTCCAGGATCTTCTTCGCGTAGCCGCTTGCTTAACTCAGGGGGTTCTGGAGCAACGCCTTTATCTTTCAGAAATGTGTAAATATTAACCAACCCAGGTCCTGAAAGAATACGATCATAACTAACGTGATCATGCTTTGATTTCAAATATTGAAAAAGCTCAACTTCTATCTTGGTTGTGGGTGCGAAGTCGACATGTCCTCCTTCCGAAGCCATTAAGTACTGTCGGCCGGAATTGAAATGTAAAAAGGCCTGGCCAAGCCCGGTACCAGGCGCCATTACACCAATAGTCGCTTCTTTTATTTCTGATTCTTTGCCCCAATTGTGCTGTAAGTTCTTTTTCGTAGAGTCAATCGCCTCACCTTCATGTAATGTAAATAAATCATCAGGCATTAGATGGGGTATAGCGGCAGCAGTAGCAACAAGGTCATTCACCAACTTGACTGCCGGAATATTTAGCTTCTGACCAATTTGTTCTTCCTTAAAATGCCATGGCAGTTTAGTTGCTCGAGCTTCGCCATTGACAATTGGCCCTGGCACTCCAAAACATGACTTCGTTACTGAAATTTTGTATTTATTAAGGAAAATTTGCACAACGTCTTCGAGACACGCATAGTCACGGCTGACAAACGTATCTGTTTGCTGTCGAATCAATTTTCCATCTTCCAACTGATAAAGCGCCAGTCGTGTTTTTGTGCCGCCTACATCGCCGGCAAGAATCATTGGTTTCTCCTTAGATTATGTTCGAGGCGATCTTGTGTATCCACTGAGAAAAGAAACATATCAGACTTTCACTTTTAACTAAATATATTTGAAAACGTGACAAATTTCAATCTTTGTTTTATCAGGTTAAATATTCAACTGTAAGTTGCCGGCCCGTCGAGGCTGTGTTATAATGTCATCCCGAACTTGTTTCGGGATCTCTAAGGTTGCTAACCTATTAAAATCATTAGATTCTGAATCAATACTGAAACAAGTTCAGCACAGGATTCAGAATGACAAAATAGGCATTTCCTTTATTATGACACAGTCTCAGGGACTGGCAGGCGGACATTCCATTTACCAAAGGTATTTGCTAGTATTGATTGACTTTTCTTACGTTTTTATATTAAATATGGGATTAATTCGTATCTGGAAAATAATTAAGTAAAGGACGGAGAATTATAATGACTGTAAAGAAATTAAAATTTAAGACGGAAACAAAACAGATCCTCGATTTAATGGTGCATTCTCTTTATTCTCATAAAGAGATATTCCTTAGAGAACTCATTTCCAATGCCTCTGATGCCATTGATAAGGCGCATCACGAGTCCCTGACAAACAAAGAAATCCTTGAAGATGAGAAGGACTGGAAGATTAAGATTGCAGTAGATAAAGATGCTGGAACCCTGATAGTTAGTGACAATGGCATCGGCATGACTAAGGATGAAGCAATTAAGGAACTTGGGACTATTGCTCATTCGGGGACGAAGGAATTTCTTACGGCGCTGCAGAAGAAGGAGGTACAGAACAACCCGGAACTGATTGGCCAGTTTGGTGTTGGGTTTTATTCGTCATTCATGGTTGCGGACAGGATTACCGTAATTACTAAAAAAGCTGGTATTAATGGTAAAAAAGGCGTTAAGTGGGAGTCCAGTGCTGACGGTTCCTTTACTGTGGAAGATGTAGAAAAAGAAGGCAAGGGTACTGATGTTATCCTGCATCTCAAGGATGAAGAAAAGAAGTATCTTGAGGAATGGGAAATACGGAATACAGTCAAGAAATATTC
Source organism: Candidatus Scalinduaceae bacterium (assembly GCA_046757465.1). Lineage (GTDB taxonomy): Bacteria > Planctomycetota > Brocadiia > Brocadiales > Scalinduaceae > Scalindua_A. Next base: position 24,535 of record JBHHYH010000037.1, read on the forward strand.
TGACTTTATCGAACACCCCATTGTAATGGACATTGAACGGGAAAAGGAAAGTAAATTAGATAAAACCAAAAAGGTGAAATTAAAGGAAGAAGAGACCTTAAACTCCAGAAAGGCCATCTGGCTTAAGAATAAATCGGACATAACCGAGACAGAGTACAATGAATTCTACAAACACATCTCTCATGATTTTTCAGACCCTGCAAAGATAGTTCACTATAAAGTTGAAGGTGTTTCAGAGTTTACGTCTCTTCTCTACATTCCATCGATCAGGCCAATGGACATCTTCTATAAGGAATACAAGATCGGACTGACCCTTTATGTTAAAAGGGTCAAAATCATGGACCATTGCGAGGAGTTGATACCGCCATACCTGAGGTTTATAAAGGGAATGGTGGATTCTTCAGATCTGCCATTAAATGTTTCAAGGGAGATTCTTCAAAATAATAGACAGGTTGAGACTATAAAAAATAGCATCACAAAAAAAGTGCTCGATACGCTCAGTGACATGAAAAAGAAGGAATACGACAAATACCTGAAATTCTATGGTGAATTCGGCAGGGTTTTGAAAGAGGGTATTCATTTTGATTTCTCGAGAAGAGAAGCCATTGGCGAACTTCTCCTTTTCCCTTCTACAAAAACAGATCAGGGTAAGTTCAGAACGATTCAAGATTACGTTGATGACATGAAAGAGGGGCAGGAAGAGATATATTATATTACCGGAACATCACTGGATGAAGCATTAAAATCACCCTACCTCGAGGCATTTAGGGACAAAGACTACGAAGTCCTCATTATGCTGGATGATATCGATGATATTATTATGAGCCAGTTCGAATTCAAGGGGAAGAAGTTCAAGTCTGTTATTAAGGGTGATATTACTCTGGATAAATCAGAAAAAGACGAAAAGGAAAAGGCAAGGAAAAAATATGCAAAGCTCCTGGACCTTATCAGGGATCTTCTGGACGATGATGTGAAAGAAGTCAGGTTTTCAGGTAGACTAAAAGATTCTGCATGTTGTCTTGTGGCAGATGAAGGTGAAATGGATCCCCAGATGGAGAAACTCTTAAAATCTATGGGTCAGGACGTTCCGAAGAGGAAAAGAATTCTTGAGATCAATCCATCGCATCCAATCTTTGAATCCATGAACAAGATATTTGAGGAGGACAGAAGGAATAAGATTCTAGAGGAATATACAGAGCTTCTTTATGACCAAGCTCTCCTGCTGGAAGGTTCAAAACCAAGAGACTCAGCTGTGTTTGCAAAGTCTATTGCGAAGCTTATGGTGGAAAATGTCCAGCACGGCAAATGATTAGTTTTTTTGTTGACTGTAGGTTGCCGATACCTACCTGAATACCGGACTTTATAAATTTAAGGCTTTAATGCAGAGTTGAGGAGCAACATTGAGAATGTTGTCTGTTCAAACAGCTTGTTCGCCCCGTCTGTGGAGGCATTGGCAACTGAACCTCAACGATTTGTTATACGCTTTGTAATTCTTTGAGAGATTTACCATTCGCATTTACCCAAGCTGTGAGGCCGTTTGCGCTGCCGCCGTGAATCACTGCTGCTGCAGAACTGGGGCTAGAGAATTCCGTGTCTTTTGCAAAAACGTATTTGTCACCATCTTGAACAAGCCCTCCTTCTTCGATTAGCTTATTCCTTTGAGTCATGACACTTGGCCATTTCTTTGCAGAGCTACGTTCCTCGAGAATTGCTTCTGACCTTGCTAAGACTACAATTCCATTTGGCGTGAGGTAGCCAGAGGCAACAACGTTTTTAATTTTGCATGTGAGCATTTCTCTCTTCGCTTCACTTTCAACTTTCGAAGCTGCCTGAACAAGCGCCTCGATTCCAAGCACCGGCAGAACCTGCTGTATTTTTTCCAGAAATATTTCCATATCCTCTCTATCTGATTCTGGAAGTTTTGCACCACTACCTTGGCTGTTCATGACAATTGATCTATCAGCTGATTTTGCTATTTCAATTAGACGACCCTCAATATATCGAATATGCCCCTTGGTAAGATTTTCATCTTTCGTTATGAAAAAAACGATATTGTTCCAGAAATCTTTTGATAAATGGCCTTTTATTCGATCTCTAATACATTCAGCTTCACCAATGTAGATTGCTCTCTTGTTGGTATCAGGATCTATGCCCGTAAGGAAATAGACGCCTAAGTTCAGAGATTCTTCACGTTCCAAAACTTTTTCAAACTCGCTTCTAGGCCCAGCTACAGCTTTGCCAGTCCAGTTGGAAAGCTCGGCAGTTCTTAATCGTTTTGGATCTCCATATGCAAGAAATATCTTTAACGTTGCTGTTGGCACAGTCTCTCCTTACGTATAACAAGTTATTGTATAGTTTCTGTATAGTAACGAATTTTTTGAAATATTTAATAAATTTCAAGCATATTTATAATTGCCTAACTCTATAAGATGATTATTGTAATGTTATCCAGGAGTGCCTAAATACAAATGATAAGACTTTGCAAACGGGATTCTGGCTTATTGCTACAATACTTTATTAAATATATCATCTCAAGGGAAAAATCTTCAATGATTGCCTATACGATTTTCTGTATCTTTAATAATTTATTAATGAGAGCATGAAATAGATTGCATTTAAGCCCTGTACGGCGCTCCCCCTAAAGGGGTCTACTTCTGGTAGCCTACAGGGCAATTCAAATCCCCCATTCCCCCTTTGCTAAAGGGGGATCAAGGGGGATTAGCTTATAATCATAAAATAATAGTTTTTAGAAATAAGGTAGTCTATTTAGTGCTCTGGGTAGTAAGGTTGCAAATTCCCAGATCTGAGACCAGCAGTTTGTAAGAAATAATAAAATGCATTAAATACGGCGTTGGTGATCAAACCTTTTTATAACGCCTGATAATATCAATGGCGTTGTTAAGTTTAAGTGTAAGTTCTTCGGCCTTATCCTGTAACTCCTTACCCAGATGAGCAACCTTATCCGGATGGGATTTGGCAATCTTTTCCTTATATGCTTTTTGTACTTCTTCCCATGAGGCATCAGGATTAAGGCCCAATAAACCGTATGCCTCTTCCAAGTCTAAATCACCATTAGGCTCTTTCTTTTTATTTTCCTGTGATTTATTTCTAGAATAGTAATAGTTACTTGGCCTTTTATATTTTTTGTACTTGCGCCACAAATAGTATAATATACCAAATGCACCGAGATCATCAAAATAATGCGGGTGTATATCCCAGGGGCTTATGATGTAGATAATTAAAAATATCAGCAGTAAATAAAATACGAATTTTGTCATTAAGTCTCCTATGCTTATTCTCGCGCTTTTTAAGAATGATTCCTTTTATCTTTACAATAATATCTCCTTTCCTAAAAATGTTCAATAGGTTCTTAAAGTTTCAATCCTTGTACAAGTTTCTTTGTAAGGTATTCTGATTGTGATATTGATAAATCGCTTGGTGAGTTTAAAAATGGGGGGTATAGCTTGTGATACCGACGGGCCTTTTCTTTATAGCAGGGTGGTAGTTTGCCGCTGCTAAACTCTAAGCCGATTGATATACTGCAAGCTTTTGATGGGATATTTTATCATCCTTGATAAAATATTTTTGAAATGTGCCTTTTCCTGACCCAAAAGTGTTAATTTAAGGAGCACGAAAAGTCCATTTTTTTCTCTACTTCATAAAGTAGTCTTTCCTTGGTTAAGTGCGGCTTCTCAATGAATGTAAGATTTGGGTCTGTCTCTTTAAGGTTCGTGTATTGTTTTTCAGAATAAGCAGTTATTATTATTACGGGAATGTCTACATATTCTGGTATGTTTTTTATATTTAAGAAAAATGTATCTCCAGTAACCATATTCATAAGCACATCCAGGATTATTAAATCAGGCTTCATTTCCTGCAATTTTTCCATTGCTTCATATCCATCATAGGTATGAATGATTCCATATCCTGTGTCTTCTAGCATAATCTTATAAAGGTTATGCAAAACCTTTTCATCCTCAACTATCATTATAGTCTTACTCAATTTTTATCATTTCCTTTATAATGGTTTTCATCATTTTTGTGTTTGTCACAGAAACAAGCATAGATTAACTAATCTAAAGAAACTAATTTATATATTATCGGCACGGATAAGAAATTCTTTATTTTGTGTAAGTAGATTTTCATAATTCTGGCAAGAATATAGTTTCCCGGCTTAATAAGGTAGTGCATACATATAATAGAAAGGTATCCTGTGTGTATGCAGATAACATACAAATAACTCTCAAGTGAAGAAGAGAGAGAAGATATCTATTCTTCGAGGGTAAAAAAGAGATTCAAGAAAGAGCAAACATTATGCCAATGTATTTTATTAAGTCTAAGGCCTCATAAGATATGAATATAACGGTAGATACAAATTATGGTGTTATCCCGGCGATTCAGATTGATATGCATTTACTGTCTAATAAAGGAACAAACAGTATCAAAAATGGTATAGTTCGGAAAAAATCTGGGGAATGGAAAAGAAAGAAGGGGGTTTAATAAAGATTGTCTGTTAAATAAAAAGATCAAGAATAACCCTGATTGAAAACTTTCCTCTAACCTAGGGTTAGACATAATCAGGCATGATCGAAGATTCACCCTGATCTTTGATTAGGCTTGTCAAGGATATAGATTATTGACAAATTAATTATCCAAATCAATACAGGATGGGGGCAATGACGGGTCTGTATGTAATAGGTGTGCAACGCCTTAAGATTTTTGAGAATATGACGATAATAAGGATAACTAAAAATGTTTTAAATCATTTATGGAGAGTACGAATGAAGATTGCCTCGATTATGACCCGTAACGTGTATACGGTAGATATTGATGATTCTCTCAAGACAATCCGTGATATCTTTGGGTTTGATGCATTTCATCATATCTTGGTTGAAGATGGCCGAAGGCTCGTTGGCGTAATATCTGATCGTGATCTTCTAAGAGCACTAAGTCCATTTTTAGGCACACTTTCTGAAAAGAAATGTGATAAAAGTACCCTGGATAAGAAGGCTCATGAAATTATGAGTAAAGAGATTGTCACTGTAAATACAGAATCCGGCATAGAAGATGCTGTCAGTCAATTATTGGAGTGGAACATATCTTGTCTTCCGGTTCTCTCATCTCAGGGTGTTGTTGAGGGAATCGTGACATGGAAAGACATTCTTAGATTTTACTCAAGGACTAAGACTGTTACTGTTTAAGTTGAACTGCAGCTATTTTTCCACCTGTATTGATTCTTCAATTCCAGATACATGTCTCTAACAATAATCACCAATGAGATTTTAAAAAAACCAGGGACTGAATACGGCAGGCATGACTTTAAGTGATAGTTCTCATGTGACGGCTTGTACATGGTCTGGTGTACAATGAGTTGGGAACGTATCAATGGACCTATTCCCTTTATAGTGGGGTAAAAAAGTTTCTGATGAGTTAAGCGATACTATTTTTAACCAGGTCGTTTATTTATTAGACAGAATATATATAAGATACGAGTAGCCAGACTTACACTGTAATTTGTATCTGTTTGCATATCAGTCTGTTATGGGTTCTTTAAGTTTAAGTAAATACATTGGTATAATATTTGCCGTATTCATGATGTGGATGATTTTTTATTTTGAGAATTAAAAGATACGATACTACCTATCCTTGTAAGTCCAAACTAAGGAAGGAGATCAGAGTGGAGAAATCATCAGAATTCTTTTCGAATATAGCGTCTCTATGTGGTCTGATAACAGTTGCTATTGCCATAGGAATTATGGCTGCCTGTGACAGGTATTTACTTAGAGGTAAAAATCAAATTTAACACAGCCCCAGCATGATAGTAATTCTGGCGGGGATGCTGTACTGCCTAATAATGTTGTATAAAGTGTGAATGAAAGGTTGTTAAATTCTGCCTTTCATATATATATAAAAGAGGAACACAAGATGAAGAAAGTGTTAACATTTTTGGAAGCTAGAGGTGATATTAACGTTATTGAATATTTCTTTGTAGCGGTTCTTGTCGTTGTAGGAATAACAGTTGTTCTTTTTAGATACTTATGATAATTATGACAAAGCTATTGATACCAAAGAAGAAATACCAGGGCAAAGCAACACATCCCATGATACCCTACAGGGGCAGGGAGAGATGGTTTCCAATACTTGCATCTTTTCGTTTCCTCCTTTTTTATTGTCTTTTCATTAAATTAGGGCCAGGCAAGAGCTCGCCGAAAGGCTGGAATCTCCACCAGCCTGTCCTATTTTCATCGTCGGAGATGCTGGGAGATGCAACGTTATGACCACAAAAGAAAAAACTGGTAATCAAGCCAATACTACTACAGTCACTATCCCTAGAGAAATTATAGAAAGAGCAGTCAAAGATGGGAAGTTCGTGCTGTTGAAGGATGAGAAACAGAAAAAAGAGTTGATTAATTCAATAACAAAACACATAGTTGATCCTGGAGATTTATTAGACGATCGGGATGTCAAAAATTTCGCCCGTTCAAGAACTGTCGATTATCAAGGTAAAGAAGAAAAAGAAATTACAAATGAGCTTGATAAATACATAAATACTGGTAAGTGGACAATGTCTCTTGATTCAAAAACAGAAAGTGAAAAATCAGAATTATTTCATTATTACAATACCTTCCACACTCTCCATATTAAGGACTTAAGTAGTCGTGCCTATAAAGAAAATTCAGAACGTTCTGACAATGCTATAGCGGCGAAGCTGGATAAACTAAAAGGCAAAATGAAAGATAAGAAAAGACGTTCAATGGTTGTTATAAATTTTCGTGGAAAGGTTCCCTGTGAATTTGAAGAGGAATTTCGGGGCAAATATGAAGAAATAGGCCCATCAACACAGAAGGATCATTCAGATAAGATACCTGATAAGGAATTGAAACGTCTTTTTACTGAAGTAAGAAAAAAAAGTCCATCAAAAATGTTTAACTTAGGACATTTGTTCGCAGAAGTATCAAGAAAGACCAAAAAAATTGACCCAAAGGGAAAAGGATTAACTCCGTCTGCTGTAAAGACGAAGTATTATGAGCTTTTTCCCAAAAAAACAACTCGTGTCTAGACGGGGCCAGTCAAAAAGCCGGGAACTCCACCAACCTGCCCTATTTTCATCATTGGAGAGGTTATAAGGAGAATAACCATCATCACAAACAACGAAGCAAGCCTTTAAAATTCCCTACCATCAAGAACAAAGAGCTTTCAAGCCGTTGTAAGAACCACAACCTGTTTGCCTTTTACGTTTTCCCTTTGATTCAATCAGTACCATGCCTGCATCCTTAATCACCTGTTAATGGTAGCACTCTTATAAGTAATGAACTAGCAAAGTCATATGCTACAACCCCTTTCCTTGCTTGTTAGAATCAT
>JBHHYH010000038.1:0-30622 GCA_046757465.1 Candidatus Scalinduaceae bacterium
GTTGAATCCTAATCTATTTACTCATAATTATCAAATTGTTTATACATTACCTAAATTGAGCGATTTGTATATCTCCACTTGTCATTTCGACCAAAGGGAGAAATCTTAACGCTCGCTGTTGTAAAAGATTTCTCGCTACACTCGAAATGACAGACTGGAACGAGTATTTTCACCTAATGAATGAAGATAATGAGTATGCTATATCTAATAATTTCAACGGAATAACAATAAAATGAAAAACAAATCGCTCAATTGTATAATGTAGTTAATATTATTTCGGAATTCCCTCCAGATACGAATTAAATTAATGGTTAAACCGATTACAACATTAGAAAGCCACAGAATCTACCTGGTCACTCAAGTGATAAAAATTGTCTTATTGATAATGCTGCTCGTATCATTTGCCTTACCTGCTTGTGCTCAGGTAAAATTGTTTAACGAGCTTGAGACAAAGGCTCTTATGCTTCATAAACAAGGACAATATTCAGAGGCGGTGAATACAGCTAAAGAAGCATTAAAAGTTGCAGAGGAGACATTTGGTTCTGACCATCCCGATGTGGCTACATTGCTGAACAATCTGGCGATGCTTTACAATGCCCAGGGTAAATACGCTAAGGCCAAGTACTTTTATGAACGGTCACAGTCGATTTTGGGAAAAACTCTTGAACAAGAACCAAATTCTTTAACTACTCGGAAAAAAGCACCACAAATAGATAAAACTTGGAGCGGGCCCGTATACGCTACAAAGTATTCTCGTTTATTTCATCGCCCTGATTGTGGGGAACTAATTAATAAATCTGAAGGTATAATAGAATTTGTATCCAGGGAACACGCTACACGAGATGGAGCAATAGCTTGTCCAGCATGTAACTCCTGATTGTAATAGCTCAATCATTATAATACCTGATTTAAGCGATTTTAAAAGCTCAATACTGCTAAGATTTACTTGATACAGTAGTTACTTGTAAATTTATATCATTTAGTAAGTGGCACAAAAACCGCCCCTTCGCAACGCTCTTCCCCTCCTTGTTAAAAGGCTGTGTCACAATTGTCATCCCGCCCCCACTGCTCGCCCCGTACGGCGTTCCCCCCCTAAAGGGGCCTACTTCTGGTAGCCTACAGGGCGAGCAGTGGGGGCGGGATCTCTTAGGTTGCTAAGTTGTTGAAATCATTAGATTCTGAAGCAAGTTCAGAATGACATATTATGTGTTTTCTCTATTGTAACACCGCCTCTAAGGAGGGGACAAAAGGGAGGTCAAATTAATTTTAAAAAAATCGTTCAATTTAGGTAATAAAAAAATAGTTCTTAGCCAGACTTAATCTATTGATAAAACATTTAAGAAGTTACAGAAACAAACCGTAGTGGTAAATCCAACCTATTGTATTATATGTATAAACATTCATAAAATCGCCCTATGACTTGACAACCTCATCAAGCTAATCGATAACTTTCACTTGATTTCTTTACGTTTTGTTTGTATATTAATCACCCCATTATTATTGCCAGTATCATATACTGAGAATCAGGTGTTTTTTTACTAAAATTTATGAGTATAATATCATTTACACTTAAAAATAAAATCACTATTAAATTTTTAGGTTATCCTTTGATTGGATGTAAATTATGAAGAAGAAGAAAAATAAATATGTAGAAAAAAGAAGGCAACCTCGAATAAAAAAATGCATAAACTTTGAAATAAAGACAGATGGTTCCACTATTATGGCGGAGTCGATAGATTTAAGTTGTATTGGGGTAAATTGTCGAGTAAACAAGTACATCCACGTTATGACCAATCTTAAGATAATTCTTGCTTTACCCAGTCGTGATCAAGAGAGCGAAGTTGAATATGTAGAATGCAATGGGGTGGTTGTAAGAGTTGACAAAGCTTCATCAAAAGCCGATGTGGGTGATATATATATTATGGCAATTTATTTTAATGAGATTAGTGAATCTGTAAAGGAAAAGATAGCAAATTTCCTAAAAAAATCTAGTGGACATTCATAAAAAGAGGATTTGAGGAATAATAAATCAGGTTCAAACCAAATTTATCCAACATTATTATATTCTCTTACACGAAAACGGACGCCTAATTCTTCTGCTATCTTTCTGCAGCTTTCAATGTCAACTTCCGGTATACCTACTACAGACACCATAACATCAGGTATATTTTCCTTTGCCTTTTTTATGAAGGAAAGTAGAGATGGATAGGATTTACCATTAAATGATGAGTTACATAGTTCTTGATATTCTTTCTCAAAATTCGTGTTCAGGCTAATACATATTGTATCTATCAAGCCCTTAAGCTCTTCACATATTGATCTGCCATTAATCAAATCACCAAGACCATTTGTATCAAGCCTTACAACTACGTCATTCTCTTTTAAATATTTAGCAACTGTTTTCAATTCATCCAGACGTTCAGTAGGTTCACCAAAACCACAAAAAACAACTTCATCGTATCTTGAAGGGTCGCCAATAGCCTTAATCAGTTCTTCAGACGTCGGTTCTTTTTCCAGCCTTAGATAATGTCCCTTCACATATGGGTTTGTTTCTCTTGAACAAAAGACACATCGATTAGGACAACGATTTGTTATATTTAGATAAAGAGAGTTCCTAATAACATACGCAATCTTACCTTTACTATCAACCTGTCCAATCCCAAAAAGCTCCCCGGCATTATAAGTTGTTATTCTCTTAATATCTTCAATAGATAGTTTATGCAACGCTGCAAAAACAGGTATCATATATTTAAGATAAGATGGTTCGTTTCGTTTGCCCCTTTTTGGCTGAGGTGCCAGAAAAGGACAATCTGTTTCCAAAACCAACCTTTCCACCGGAACGGATTTAACGACTTCTCTTAAGGAATTAGCTTTTGGGAACGTAACAGGTCCCGCAAAGGAAATATAAAAACCAAGCTTCAAAAATTCCTTTGCAACCTCTTTACTACCGCTGAAACAGTGAACGACTCCTTTTATTTTGCCGTTATAGGAACGAACGATTTCCAGGCAATCACTACTTGCATCTCGATTATGAATTATAACGGGCAGGTCTTCTTTCATTGCCAACTCTATATGCTGACGAAACAAGCGTTTTTGGTCGTCTTTCTTGCTGCGATTACGATAATAATCAAGCCCTGTCTCACCAATTGCAACAATCTTATCTTGCCTGGACAACGCTTCCAATTGTGACCAATCTTCTTTAGAAACGTTTGATGCATCATGAGGGTGTATGGCAACACTTGCATAAATCCGGCTATATCGTTTTGCCAGTTCAACAGACTTTATGCTCGATTTAACATTTACCCCAACGTTGATAAAATATTCAACGCCAGCTTCTTCAGCACGTTTTATTACTTCATTAACGTCGTCTTGATAATCAGGAAAATCCAGGTGTGCGTGTGTATCAACTATCATAATTGAAACTCCCGGTGTGATTAAGACTTTACTTAATTAAGGTGCCGTCTGCCGTAAACGCATCCTTGAGTAGCTCTACATTCGGATTGTTGGAATCTTTTTTAAATAAAATCGAAACCACATCAAAACGGTAATCCCTTTCTTCAATTTTATTTGTTATTAGATAATTTAATGCTGTCCGGATAATTTTACTTCTTTTTTCATTCGTTATGGCCATTTCTGGTGGGCCAAAACTTTCGGATAGGCGAGTCTTTACTTCTACGAAGGCAATAGTCCCCCTATCGTATGCAACTATATCAATCTCTCCATTTTTGCTTACATAATTTCGTTTAAGTATCTTATATCCATTTCTTTTCAAGAACTTTTTCGCTAAGCTTTCTCCTTTTATCCAAAGCTTCTTAGGATCTGCTTGAATGTCTTGCTTGCTTTTTATCTTTAGCATTATAATTTAATATGAACAAAATATATGCTATGTAGCTTTTTTCTTTTTGCCTGTTGTTTTTTTGTCTTTTTTCTTTCCTGTGAATTTTTCTTTAAGCCGTGCCCCTTTTCCACTCTTCTCACGCAAGTAGTATAATTTAGCACGTCTTATCTTATAGGATTTCTTTACTTTTATGTCTTTCACGTTTGGCGAATGTATGGGAAATACTCTCTCAACACCTCCTCCCTGTACTATTCTTCTAACAGTAAATGTCTCTCTGACACCACTACCTTTTTTTGCAATAACAATACCATTAAATATTTGAATGCGTTCCTTGTCACCTTCAACGATTTTGACGTGAACATCAACTACATCGCCGACCTGAAATGTTGGTATCTTTTTTTTCATGTTTTCTTTTTCTATCAATTCTACCATGTTCATGATTAGGCTCCTTTATACAAATATTATTCTATTCTTTCGTTTTTTTATCTAACAAATCAGGCCTTCTCTCCTGAGTTCTCATAATTGCTTCTTTCATTCTCCATTCTTCGACCTTTCTATGATTACCAGACTTAAGTATTTCAGGAACTCTCATTCCCCTATATTCTGCAGGTCTTGTATACTGAGGATATTCCAGAGTTCCATTCGTAAATGACTCATTTTGCAATGATCCATTTCCTCCTAAGACATCTGGAACTAATCTCACAACTGCATCTATAATAGCCATTGCAGGTATTTCTCCGCCAGTAAGCACATAATCTCCTATGGAAATCTCCTGCACATCCATTCCAGACCTTATCCTTTCGTCAAACCCTTCATAGTGTCCACAAATTATCATTAGACGGGCTTCTTTTGATAGGTCATCGGCAATATTCTGGTCAAAAGTTTTTCCTTGAGGAGTTAATAATATCTTTTTCGATGCCAAATCCTCTTTTGCTTCCACAGCCTCGACTGCATTGAATACTGGTTCGGGTTTTATAACCATACCCGCACCACCGCCGTATGGTTTATCATCGACACATTTATGCTTATCGGTTGAGAAATCTCTTATATTATGTAAATGAAAGCTCACGAGTTTTTTTTCCTGAGCAATCCTCAAGATACTATTCTCTAATACATTATGAAACATTTCAGGAAATAAAGTCAATATATCTATTCGCATAAGGTTACCTATTATAAAACACAACATATATGATTAAGGTGTTTTTACTTGTAACTTACTTCACCTACGCCGCTAATTTACTTCTTGAATGGTATCTTGTTTTTTTTTAGAATGCTTCCCACAGTTTCCGATGGTTTAGCGCCCACGCTAAGCCAATATTCGATTCTTTCCTTTTTCAATACTACTTTTTTTGACTCTTCTTTCTCCATTGGATCATACGTACCCAATTGTTCGATGCTTCTACCGTCACGTTCCTCCCGAGCATCGAATGCACATATTCTGAAAAAAGGTCTATTCTTTCTGCCCATTCTCTTAAGTCTTATTCTAACTGCCATACATGTTCTCCTTATAATTTATTAAATTCAAACATCTTAGATTAATTATTTTTTGTTTACCCCGTTAGAGAACTTTCTCTAACGGGGTTTACCTTCTCTTCTTATTTTTCTTTACCTTCTTTCGCTTACTTCTAAGCTTCCTATGAATTTTCATATCATATGCTGGCATTCCATCTGTTGGCAAGTATTTTCCATCTTTTCCACTAAATTGCCTGAACATCTTTTTCATTTGTTTAAACTGTTTTTGTAATTGACTAACATCCTGGGCTTTTGTACCGCTGCCATTGGCTATTCTATGCCTTCTACTACCTTCGATAGCTTCTGGATGCATTCGCTCTTCAAGAGTCATTGAACGAATAATGGCTTCAACCTTTTTTAGTTGGTTTTCGTCGACATCCATCCCTTCCATTTTTTTCCCAATTCCCGGAATCATACCAATTATATCCTTCAACGGCCCCATTCTCTTCACCTGTTGTAATTGGTTAAGAAAATCATCCAGGGTTAAAGAGTCGTTTCTAAGTTTTTTTTCTAATTTCTCAGCTTCCTCGGCATCAATAACCTCTTGAGCCTTTTCGACTAGTGAAACAACGTCTCCCATTCCCAGGATTTTCGAAGCCATACGGTCTGGATGAAATTCTTCGAGCTTATCAAGTTTTTCACCTACACCAACAAATTTTATAGGCTTTCCAGTAACAGCCTTGATTGATAAAGCCGCACCTCCTCTGGCATCACCATCTAATTTCGTTAAAATCACACCATCAAAATCCAATTGTGTATCAAATTCTTTAGCGCTGTTAACGGCATCCTGACCAGTCATCGAATCACAAACAAAGAAAATCTGAGTCGGTTTTATTTTACCCTTAATTTCTTTTAGCTCTAACATTAACTCTTCATCAACGTGTAACCTGCCTGCAGTATCAAGTATAACAACGTCATGGTTTTCAGCTTTTGCAAATTTAACAGCCCCTTTGCATATCTTAACAGGTTTAAGGCCTTTTTCTGAATAGACCGGAATATTAAGCTGTTTACCAAGTATTCTTAATTGTTCAATTGCTGCTGGCCTCTGTACATCAGCAGCAACGAGCATCGGTTTCCTTCCCTTTGACATAATCATGTTTGCTAACTTACCAGATGTAGTAGTTTTTCCACTCCCCTGCAATCCGACAAGCATTATAATCGTGGCGCCGCCATCCAAGAACGGTATATTAGAATCAACAGGGCCCATAAGATGTTCCATCTCGTCCTGTACTATCTTTACTATCTGCTGGCCCGGTGTAACACTTTTAACGACCTCCTCCCCTACCGCTCGCTCCGTAACCCTTTGAATAAAATCCTTTACCACCTTATAATTAGTATCTGCTTCAAGAAGCGCAATTCTCACCTCACGCAGGCCGTCCTTTATGTTTTCCTCTGTTAATCTACCTCTCCCGCGCAGTTTATTAAATATAGTTTCAAGACTTCCAGTGATTGATTCAAACATATCTCACCATCTCATTAATTTATACCCTATAAATCACTTAGTGCATTAATGTAATATAAATTAGATAAATAATCAACGTAAAATATCGCATCCCTTTTCTTGCAATATCTTTACTCCAATCATGCCTTCAATATCCATATTCATCATTTTAAGCATGTACAGGAGTGAATAAAGGTATGATTGTTCTAGATGGGGTGGGTATTAAACAAACTGTGGCCCCTATAGCGGTATGAAACAATTCCTACTTTCCTTCAGCGCTATAATTAGATTCTTTCTCATTTCATTCAATTTCTTTGGTTTGTTCTACCAATATTTCTTCTTTGCCTTCACCCACGAGTGACGCAACGGATACTAATTTATCCCTTTCTTTTAATGAAATAAGCCTCACGCCCTGAGTACTACGCCCGATAGATCTTATAGAATTGATAGCAGTGCGAATTATCATTCCATTTGCAGTCATCATCATAAGCTCATCCTCTTTTCTCACATTTTTCAAGGCAACGACATTACCATTTCTCTCCGTCGTCTTTATATTAATAACCCCCAGTCCTCCCCTTCGTTGTACAGGGTATTCATTGTACCCTGTTCTTTTTCCATATCCATTTTCACAAACTGTTAGGAGTGTTGCATTTTCATCAACAATAACGATGTCTTTAACGTTATCGCCTGCGTGTAACTCAATACCTTTCACCCCACGGGTTGCGCGTCCCATACGTCGCACGTCACCTTCTGAAAATCTTATAGCCTTTCCTTTTTCTGTTCCCAGTACAATTTCCTCTTTTCCATTTGTCAATTTCACACCTATAAGTTCATCACCACTATCAAGAAGTATAGCAACTATTCCACCCTTTTTAGGGCGGCCGAAGGCACTAAGAGCATTCTTTTTTATTATTCCTTTTTTAGTTGCCATAATCAGTTGCCTATCATCAAACCTGCGAACCGGGATCATTGATGTAATATTTTCACCCTTTCTTAAATTTAAAATATTAACTATTGCACGTCCTCTGGATGTGCGCCCCATCTGTGGGATATCGTACACCTTTTGCCAGTACACTTTACCCTGATCCGTAAAGAAAAGTATGTAATCGTGTGTTGAGGCAACGAAAAGGTGTTCAACAAAATCACCTTCCTTCATATCGGCGCCGGTGACACCTTTTCCACCTCTGCGTTGTTGCCGATAAGCGTCTAATGGCAATCTTTTTGTATACCCGTCATGAGTAATTATAACCGTTACAGCTTCTTCGGTAATCAGGTCCTCCATCTCAAACACACCGATTTCACCTGTGATTTCTGTTTTTCGTGGGTCTCCAAATTTTTCCTTTATTTCATTCAGGTCTTTTCGAATTATATCTAAAACAAGCTTTTCATCAGCCAGAATAGCCTTGTATTCGCTAATGCTTTCACAGATTTTCTTATATTCCTCTTCAATCTTAGTTTGTTCAAGGTTTGTCAATCTTTGAAGTTTCATATCAAGGATTGCATTTGCCTGCACTTCAGTTAGGGAAAATTTAGATACTAATGAGTTCCTCGCCTCTTCAGTATTTCTGGAATATTTGATCAGCTTAATAACCTTATCAATGTTTTTAAGTGCAATCCTCAAGCCTTCAAGGACATGAGCCCTTTCTTCTGCACGGTCTAACAGGAAACGTGTTCTACGCCGAATTACTTCCTTTCTATGGTCAATATAAGCGACGAGCAACTGTTTTAGATTCAACGTCTCGGGACGATTGTTTATTAAGGCTATCATAATTATACTGTAAGAGTCCTGCAGTTTTGTGTGTTTATAGAGCTGATTAAGCACCACTTCCTCTTCCATACCTTTTTTCACATCTATTACAATCCTGCTTCCTTCTCTGTCACTTTCATTCCGGACATCTGTTATACCCTTTATCTGATCATTTTTGACCAATTCTGCTATTCTTTCTATTATTCTATCTCTATTAAGTTGATAAGGTATTTCAGTTACAACTATACTCTTTTTACCACCCTTTGATGTTTCAATATATGACCTTGCCCTGACGGTTATGGTGCCACGGCCAGTCTTATACCCATCTTTCACACCTCTTGTACCACATATTAGCGCACCTGTGGGGAAATCCGGCCCTCTTATTATCTCCATAAGTTCATCTATAGTTACATCTGGATTGTCAATAACTTTTACTATTCCATCACATATCTCATTCACATTATGCGGTGGTATGCTTGTAGCCATTCCCACAGCAATTCCTGAGCTACCATTGCATAGAATATTTGGAAATTTCGAGGGAAGCACCATTGGTTCCATGCGGGTTTCATCATAATTTGGGATGTAATCAACTGCATTCTGTTTAAGGCCTTCCATCATTGTCATGGAAGCATAAGCCATCCTGGCTTCAGTATATCGCATTGCGGCAGGAGGGTCGCCATCCATTGACCCAAAGTTACCTTGACCGTTTACAAGAGTATATCTACAATTGAAGTCTTGTGCCATGCGTACAAGTGTAGGATATACTACCTGCTCACCATGCGGGTGATAATTTCCCGTTGTATCTCCACAAATCTTTGCACATTTCCTAAATTTGGACGTAGGACCAAGGCCAAGATCATTCATTGCAACGAGTATCCTCCTTTGTGATGGTTTCAAACCATCTCTCACATCTGGTAATGCCCTGCTCATTATTACGCTCATTGCAAAGGTTAAATATGAATCCTTCATTTCCTCTTCAATGAGGACATCCTTTATGTTTTCCTTATTTTCTATCATTTCAATCCCTATTTACCCCGTAGGAATGCTGTATGTGTCCGTTCCCGCCAGAATGCTTGCCCGCACGGCATCGTCTTTCGCCAGCCCGACAAATCCGTTCTGGCAGGGACGGGTCGGGCTGGCGAATGGCTTGGCCGGTTGGGAAATTCCAACGGGGCTTACTTTATCTATCACAAATTGAATCTCTCTTTTTCTACTTTAACAGTTGTAGATGCGCCATGACCGGGGTGCACAATTGTCTTTTCATCAAGGGTAAAAATGCAATGTTTTATTGATTGGACAAGAAGGTCATGATTACCGCCTGGTAAATCGGTTCTACCATAGCCTCCGGCAAAAAGAGTATCGCCTGAAAACAGTATTGGAACGTCACCATTGCTTGCTGAATCAGTATATATTCCTATTCCTCCAGGTGTATGACCAGGAAGGTGAAAAATCTCAAATGTATAGTCATCAAAAGTAATTTTATCGTTGCTGTTTAAAATCCTGTCTGCTGGTGGGGATGCGTATCTTTTTCCGCCTAGAAGCGAAAGGTTTTTAAATGGATCTGTTAGCATCTCTGCATCGTCGTTATGAATACATATTTGAATACCTGGATATTTTTCCTTTAATTCTTTGTTGCCACCTATGTGGTCACCATGTCCATGGGTATTTATTAAAAGAGTCGGATTTAGGCTTTTTTTATCTAAATAGTTAATTACTTTTTCAACATCTCCACCTGGATCTATAATCAAGGCCTCTGAACGCCTTGAAGAAACTATGTAGCAACAAGCATCCAAAGGCCCAATTTCTAATTTTTGAATATCTAACATTTTAAAGCTAAATTCGATTCTTTAATATATCTTTCTATTATTTCCTTAACATCGCAGGATTTCTCTTCTTTCCACAAACCTATGATTTTCCTTTCCCTTTCCGCATTTTCAATAGAATCAGACGCATGCACTGCATTCCTTAGTATGTCCACTCCATAAAACCTGCGAATACTGGAACAATCTGCTTTCTTGGGATCTGTAACACCCAAAAGCTCTCTAATCTTACTGATTGTATTTATACCTTGATATAGTAATGCGAGACAAATAGTTTTTTTCTCCTTTTTCGCTCCCTCTGTATCTCCAGAAATAGAAACATCACTACCCGTCATGTATCTTAATATGTTGTTACACTCACCCGTTATAAAAGGTTCCTTAAGTTGATCAACTAGTTTTTGCATAACGTTATCATTCAGAACAAAAGGGAAATTCTGTTTGTTTAATGCCAACTTTAGTTTATCGACTAAATTTGGCCTAAATTTATCATCAAATTTCTCATAAAACATTTCTTTTACCGGTCTGTAAAATTCTTCTGCCTGTTCGGCGCTCATTTTGATAAGCTTTATTCCGACCATAGAGAAACCTAGTCTTGAAATCACATCTATTATATTTCCTGGACGTGGGTCTTGTTTCTCAAAAGGTTTGAGAATTACGAGTGATGTTTCAGGCTTTTTGTCCTTACCAAAATCTATAACATTTTCCAACACACCACCATCGCTCAAGGCATATTTTGCAAATAAATCAAGCTGTTTAATATTAGTAGTTGGATCCGTAGAAGTAAGGACTGCAGGCTCAAAGTATTCAATTTTTCCATCATCAAATTTAATACAATCACCATATGTGCCCCTAATCGTATCCGCACTCTTTAAATGTTCTGATATCGGCCCGATTACATTATTGTGAAGAACACTAACGGCATCCTCACCTTCTAAAAGCAGAAGCATAGTCCTGTTAGATATTCCAAGCTTATTGTTTTTTCTAAGTTTATCATTTACATATTCTATCAGCGCTCTTTTCCATATTGGATTTATTGACTGAGCTTCTATGCTTTTACAATACTCATCTATAAATTCATCACTCGGTGTGTACATTCTCGCGCCGACAAGCTCTAAATCAGACAACGACAGGAGGCGGCTAATTATACCGCCCGTTCTGCTCTTCAGTAAGCTATACGATGTTATGAGTGCATAAGTTAATTCTTTTCCCATATCCAATTATCACAACTGTCGAGATGTCAGACATCCTTCTCCAATAAGATTTCCTATTCCATTAAATACCTTTTCGTTTAAAGAAACAGAATACTCTTCAGATGTTTTTATCTTTACAGATTTTTCACTGGGCATCTCGAATTCTATAAATACAGGACAATGCCCTTTATTTGCTAATAAGATTTCTCTTAAATGAAAGAGAAGGTCATCGTTAATTTGTGAATATTTTAATTTTATTATAGCATTCTTAGGTGATTTGTTCTCTATTATTTTTTCTATATCTTCCAGAGCAATTATTTCTGTAACTCTGATAGAGGGTTCGGTATCTCTAAAACCGACTTTTCCTTTAATAAAAACTACCTCATCAGAATGAAGTAGATTATTGAGGGTGGCCAATTCCTTCTGGAATAATACGCACTTCATTATTCCTTCCATGTCTTCAATTGTAAAATATGCAATCGGTTTACCTTTTTTAGTGGTTGTACGATTAATACTATCAATTATCCCTCCTATCAAGACCCCAGCACCTTCAGATGCTTCCGGTAGATTTCCGGTTGAAGTATTTGAATATTTTTCTATTACTTCCTTAAACCTTTTTAATGGATGAGAACTAACATAGAGGCCCAATGCCTCCTTTTCTGCCTTAAGTACCTGTTTTTCCGACCATCTTTCAGCATCAGGTAATTTTGATGCTATCTTTTCCTGCGTTTTGAAAAGGCCCATCTGCCCCATACGACGATCTTTATTCGCCTGAGCGCCTACTTGTAACAATACATCTATTCCCTCAAAGAGTTGAGCTCTGTGTCCTGGCAGCGCATCAAAGCAGCCTGACTTAATGAGGCTTTCGATTACTTGCTTATTTACCAGCCGCAAGTCCACGCGCTTACAAAAATCAGATATCGAAGAGAATTTACCCTCCCTTTTCCTTGTAGAAATAATTGATTCTATTGCCTTCTCGCCAACATTCTTTATTGCCCCCAGACCAAACCTTATCTGTTTATCTGAAACTATTGTGAAATCAGAATAGCTTTCATTTACGCATGGTGACAATAATTCAATGCCCATCCGACGGCATTCATTCATATAACCCACTATTTTGTCATTATTTTGTTTCTCGCAGGTCATCTGAGCAGACATATACTGTGTTGGATAGTTTGCTTTTAAATAAGCTGTTTGATAGCAAATCAAGGCATAAGCAGCAGAATGCGATTTATTAAATCCATATCCTGCAAAATACTCCATTAACTCGAAAATTCTCTCAGCAATTGCTTTTGGTATATTACCTTGCACCGCTCCATTGATAAATTGATTTTTAAACCTTGCCATAACTTCAGGTTTCTTTTTCCCCATCGCTTTCCTCAAATTGTCAGCCTCATTTAAGGTAAAACCTCCCAGCTTGTTTGCAATACGCATTACTTGTTCTTGATATACAATTAAACCGTATGTCTCTTTGAGTAATGGTTCAAGCTTCGGATGAAGGTAAGTAATTTCCTCTTTTCCATGTCGGCAATTTATAAATGAATCAACCATTCCACTTTGCAGTGGTCCGGGCCTGTATAACGCAACAAGAGGTAATATGTCCTCAAACTTTTCAGGCTTAAGCCTCTTTAATAAATCTCTAAAGCCTCTACTTGTTTCCACTTGAAAAACACCTTTAACATCTCCTCGAGACAGTAGTTTGTAGGTATTCTTATCATTCAGCGGAATATCGTCGATATTTAGCTCATTGCCTTTCGTACTTTTTATCAGTTTTATTGTTTTATCAATAACAGTGAGTTTTCTCACCCCAAGAAAATCTGCCTTTAACAGGCCAATCTTCTCCACCAGGGTAACGTCATCAAATTGTGTTATTACTACGTCACGATTTTTAGCCAGAGGAATGTAGTTGGTTAATGGTTCATCGGAAATGACCACACCTGCTGCATGTGTAGAAGCATGCCTGCGTAATCCTTCAAGCTTTGAAGAAATATTGAACAGTTCTTGAATATGTTTCTCATTTTCAT
Organism: Candidatus Scalinduaceae bacterium; assembly: GCA_046757465.1. Classification (GTDB taxonomy): domain Bacteria; phylum Planctomycetota; class Brocadiia; order Brocadiales; family Scalinduaceae; genus Scalindua_A. The sequence continues at coordinate 13,573 of JBHHYH010000038.1, forward strand.
GCATGGATCTTAATTCTGGCTCTTGCTCAAGAGCTTCCTGTAATGTAATACCTAGAGTGGGTGGGATTAATTTTGCTACTTTATCAACAACAGGCAATGGTATGTCCATTACTCTGCCTACATCTCTAACAACTGCTTTAGCCTTCATAGTGCCAAAGGTGACAATCTGAGCTACATTTTTGTCACCTCCATATCTATTTCGCACATATTGAATTACCCTATCTCTTCCCTCGGCACAGAAATCAATATCCAGATCAGGCATTGAAAGTCTTTCGGAATTGAGGAATCTTTCAAACAGTAAATCATATTTTATAGGATCGATATTTGTAATTCCAAGCACATAGGCAACTAAACTACCTGCACCCGAACCACGTGCAACAGCCGGTATATTGTTTTTTCTTGCAAAATCAATAAAATCCCAGACGATTAGAAAATAGTCAACAAAATTAGTTTCCTCTATCACCTCAAGTTCATGTCCAATTCTCTCATCAATTGTCTTATCAACATTTTTATATATTTTTAATGCGCCGTGTCTACAAAGTTCTCTCAGAAATTGTGAATTCGTGATACCTGGTTTATAACAACTAGAATCTTTTTTCGGTAAAAACTTGGGTAAGTGCATTTCGTTTAAATTTAATTCTACGCAGCATCTACCTGAAATTTTTAATGTATTCATTAATGCTTCGGGTATGTCTTTAAAAATTTCTTCCATTTGCTTTTGAGATTTGAAATAAAATTCATTGGCGCCAAAACGCATTCTTTTGGTGTCTTGCAGAGACTTTCCTGTGTTTATACATAAGAGTGCGTCATGGGCAAGGAAATCATCAGGTTTCATATAGTGTACGTCATTTGTAACAGCTGTTTCCAAGCCCAAATCTTGACTAATTCTTACAGCCATATTTACTAATTTATCCTGTCCTTCGATTTTGTTATCTTGTAATTCCACAAAAAAATTATCTCCGCCAAAAATGTCTTTATACTGAGATGCAGAATTGAGTGCTTTATCATAATCATTATTTAATAGATTTTGATTTATCTCAGATTTCATACACCCACTTAAGCAGATTATGCCTTTCGAATATTCATTTAATATTTCTTTATCAACTCTAGGTTTGTAATAAAAGCCTTCTAGATATGACGATGTGGTCAATTTTAACAGATTTTTGTATCCTTCATTGTTCTCCGCTAAAAGCGTTAAATGGTATATATGTTCTTTACCTGCTTCTTTTTTGAATCTACTTTCTTGGGCGACATATGCCTCAAAACCGAGAATGGGTTTTATCCCTTTTTCCCTTGCACATTCGTAAAACTTAATTGCTCCGAACATATTACCGTGGTCTGTCAAAGCTACACTCTTCATCTTCAAAGCTTTGGTTCTATTAACAAGTTCACTAATCCTGCACGCACCATCTAACAGGCTATACTCACTATGAACATGCAAATGTACAAAATCATTTCTCATAAAAGTCACTCTCAATTGTTAACTAAATCACTTTGTTGTACAAAACAAATTAAAGTTGTTATTTTTGCTTGAAGCCCTATTTCAAATTCAACTCTTTAATCTTCTGTTGTAAACTCTGTCTATGCATATCCAGAGCTTCTGCCGTTTTACTTATATTGCCATTGCTCTCTTTTAGCTTCTTACTCACAAAATCTCTTTCAAACGCTTCAACAGCTATTCTTTTTGCATCTCTGAAAGGTAAGTTATAGTCAACATTAAAAACCGAACCATAATAAGTATTTGAGTTTTTAACTTCCTCAGGAAAATCACCAATACCGAGGGTTTCGGCATTGGCCATTACCACAGCACTTTCTATCGCATTCTGCAATTCTCGAACATTCCCAGGCCAATTATACCTTGTAAAAATATTTGCTGCTTCACTCGAAATAGATTTCACGTTTTTGCCGTGCTTTGCAGAAAAAAAACGTATAAACTTATCAGTCAATATCAGAATATCTTCTTTACGAGCCCTCAATGGTGGAAGTGAGACTTCCACAACCTTTAGTCTATAATACAAATCTTCTCTGAATCTGCCCTCTTTAATTTCTTTAAGCAAATCTTTGTGAGTTGCGCTTATCACCCTGACATCGACATGAAGAGTTTCGGTTCCGCCCAGCCGTTCAAAACTCTGTTCTTGTAAGACTCTTAATACCTTTGATTGAGTGTTTGGACTCATATCTCCAATTTCATCAAGGAATATAGTCCCTTTATCTGCCAGTTCAAATTTACCCAACCTTTTTTCCGCAGCACCCGTAAAAGCGCCCTTTTCATGCCCAAATAACTCACTTTCGATTAATGTTTCGGGTAGTGCTGCACAATTCATTATTATCATAGGTTTATCCCTGCGTAAACTTCTTTTATGGATTTCTTTAGCCACCAGCTCTTTCCCACTTCCGCTTTCACCTTGAATCAATACTGTCACATCAGACGGCCCAACCTTCTCAATCTTATTAAACACATCTTCCATTACGTGACTTCTACCCACTATTTCTCCCATTGGCACCAGTCTATCAATCTCAGAACGTAACCGGGCATTTTCTTCCTCGAGGGCGAGTTTTTCAAATGTATTTTTAGCAATCAATCTAAGCTCATCGATTTCAAATGGTTTGGCAATATAATCATAAGCGCCTTTCTTCATGGCATTCACCGCTATTCTTTCAGAACCATAAGCGGTTACTATAACGACCATAGGAGGATCCTCTAAAGAGTTTATTTTTTCCAGTATCTCTATCCCATTAACTTGTGGCATATTAATATCAAGAAAAATTAGAGCTGGATTCTTTGTCCTTATTATGTCAAAAGCTGAAGTACTGTCGTTGGCTTCCAAGACGCTGTAGCCATCTTTTTCTAAAGCCATTCGCATCCCAAACCTCGCTGCCTTTTCATCGTCCACTATTAATACTGATCTTTTCATAGGATTACTCCCCATAATGTGCGTAAATATGTAGCTTAACCTGTGGCATTACCTACTAAAAACCTCTCTGATGTTAATGTTGGAATCCTAATTGTAAATTTTGTAGTTGAATTCGTACTCTCCGCATGAACCGTTCCTCCCGTTTCTTCAAGTTTCCTTTTAACAATTGCTAGTCCCAGACCGGTACCTGCTTGTTTAGTCGTATAGAACGGTTCAAAGATTTTATCGATGTTTTCCTTAGAGATACCTGATCCTGTATCTTTAAAGACAACTTTAATAAAATCACTTTCCTGTTCACTACTAACTGATATTGTCAAACGTCCCCCAGCAGACATAGCTTGAATGGCATTATGAATAATATTAAAAAAGACTTCCTTTAATGATTCCTCATCAGCATTGATAACAGGTAAGTCATCCGAAACATCCAATCGTATATCAATATTACTCATATTTGCTTCATTTCTTAAGACTACAAGTACTTTATTTATTACGTCATTAATTTTAATATCAGTTTTGTTATCTCTTTGAGGTTTAGCAAACTCCAAAAGTTGATTTACAACTTTTGTCAGGCGGTCTATTTCTTCAACAATTATTGAAAGGCTTTTCTGTGTTTTAACTTCGCTTTTAAAATCCTCGCCTAAAACCTGTACAATGGCTTTAATTGAACTCAGGGGATTCTTGACCTCATGTGCAACACTGGTAGATAATCTACCCAGGCTGGATAGTTTTTCGTTTTCATACATTTTCCTTTCCAGCTGTAGTTTTTCCTCTATAAGCTCGGCCTTCGCTATTGCCGAACTTATCTGATTTGCAATGAGCATCAACTGTTCAAGGTTATCGGCCGGCAATCGTAATCCCCTTCTGGACTTACCAAGAGTTAACAAACCTATTAACTTTCTATCCTTAAAAATTGGGAAGATGAAGAATACGTCTAACTGTTTCATCTCATTTATTATAGTCACATCTGTAATTTCATGCCTGTCCAGCACTGTAATCTCACCCCTATCAAAATTTTTAATTATGTTTACGATATCGTAACTTGTTATAAAAGCATCCTTCCCATATCCAATAACCTGTGTTCTTCCACCTTTGAAAAACATTATGTTAACGTTTTTAATTGCAGTTGCCTTTTTAATTGATTCTACTACGTTTTCCAACAAACGTGACAAGTTTATCAGTGAGTCAGCGCTAATCTGATGACTCAAATCATTTAAAAGGTATTCGCTGTCCGCTATTCTCTTAAAAAGTAATCTCCTCATTAAACCCTGAACCTTTTCTTTCAATTTTGGAAACCAATATACCAGTGCTATAACAAAAACAGCCTCTAACACCCTCGCATTAACCAAATAATTAAGTTCAAGATATTTGCTTAATTGTTTTATCCCAAAATAATAAAGGCAAATGACCATTAGCGCCAAAAAAGAATAAAACATGCTTCGCCTGAGAACAAACTCCATGTAATTATAGCGATAGACATAATAAGAAAATATAATGCTTGGAAAGATTGAAGAAAGCATTGTAGCCAAGACCAAGTAATCACCAACATATGAAATTGTTCTGCCTTCAAAAAGGACTGTAAATGCAACAAGAATACCGATGAATATAAGAATCCAGAAAATAGAAAAGTGAAATTTTTGCTCTTCTATCTCTTCTACCTTGGTCGAAAGTATGCGGGAGATAACAGCTGTGATAAGTATCGAAAATAACAACCACGTAACAAAAAGCTTAATATAAGGCGATACACTCATCAATATATGAGTTTCTTCTGAAAGTATTATGCTCCTGGTCATTAACGAAAGTGGAATAATAGGAAGGTAGATTATGGCAACAATAGATAATCTTATCTTCTTTTTGATATTCCAACCACTTTCTAAAAGAAATAATATCGCAGTATGCAGAAGGAGGCTTGGCATCAAACCCATTCCCATACACGCAACTGCACTTGATAGTTGAGTGATCAGGGGGATATTTTTTCCTAGCAGCATTATACTGAAAAGGGAAATGGCATTGCCGTAATGCCACATTGCCACGCTAATAACCAGGAATAAAAAGACAAGCTCACTCCCCTTCTTATTTTTCCTCTGCACTATAAGGATTGAAAGCACTGTATGAAGGATAGAGCCAAGTATGAAGCCTATTAAGACTACAATCTCATTTATTGACATAGATTATTATGCATCTCCCCCGGGACAATACACTTGCCCGTTCAGACTATGCAAATAGAGCAGTAGAACAACCTACACGAGCGATAAAAATATATAAAAAATGTGTTGATAAATTAACTTTTTCCAGCCGCCAACTCATACACTTTTTTTATCCAAAATGAAATGATATTAATAACCAAATTATCTGTCAACAAGAAAAGGTATATATCATATATAATCTAATTATACACACTATAAGTATAAATAACCATTAACCTTACAAATATGACAAACTGTTTTTGTGTTGTTTTTACGACCAAGAACTTCGTTTCGTGCTGATACGTATTTTTCGTTGTTCCAGATGTTCTTAAATGAATCTTCCTTAATATTGCCAAAAGAATGTGTTTCACTATATACAGAACAACATGGCAAGATGGAACCATCCCAGTTGATTACGGTTTCGGACCATAATAGATCGCAACTAAATCTATTCTTCGGTTTCTTTTCAGCCATGTTAAAAATGTTGTACTCTGGATTTACGGGTAACCATTTTGAATCACGCTCAATAGATTTGTCAGCGGTCTCAAATATTTCCTTGCCCATATCAGTACGCATCTTATTTATAACCAGCTTTATGCCTATACTCTTTGCCATTGCCTTAGCCTTTTCAATCTCGTGCTCATTATGTCTGAAGACATGAAACAACCATATTATCTCAGTATAGTGATTCTTTAACTGTTTCTTTTTTTCAAGTAAAAGCTCCATATTTGATATAACTTTATCGTAATCACCATCGATATGATAAGTTGAATATGTTGGATTGCTTGCACCATCACAGGAAATGTATATCTTTTGTAAATTAGCATTGATTAAGGCTTCTGCCTGAGCCTCTTCAATGGGAAGGCTCAGATTCGTGCTTATTTTTACGGCTATTTTTTTTCTATTAGCATACTCCACCATTTTCACAAAGTCTTTATTAAGGAGAGGTTCGCCCCAATTATACAACCTGATTAAGGCCAGATTTTTGCCTATTTCATCTATGAATCGTTTAAAATCGGAAAAGGAAAGTAAACCCTTTTTGGCAGAAACGTCTCTTTGCCCTGTAGGACAAAGAGGACAATGCAGGTTGCATATATTACCTGACTCAATAGTGATCCTGGCTGGATAGTAATAAAGGTGTACAGAACCTATTGCAAACTGAACTTTAGCCATAAGAAGATTATACAATTTTCTTAAGCTAAAAATGCGGACATGATTCCGTAATCTTTGAAACACGGCACAAAGAGGAATAATTAAACTAAATAATACGATATTGTATTTGATAAATTTTCGAAATTGCATTATTTTAACACAAATATTGATTGCTCAACACAAAAATCAGGTCATAAGCAACTATAATTTCTATAAGTTGTAAAATGTCAGAGATATTCTAATATTCATCAGCCCCGGATTATTAATGCCAAATACACAATTTAAGGTAAAGCTAAAACTGGAATATATTCCCTGCTATTTATGTGGTAAAGATACACACGAGACTATCATAACTAGTCATAGTGGAAATACGTCCACCTCTCATCCATTTGAAATTGCAGACAAGAACAGAAACGATATATTCAGGCTGGTAAAGTGTAAGAATTGTGGACTACAATATCTCAATCCCAGACCAATTAAACAACAGATTGGTTACTATTATTCAGAAGATTATTACGCACACATACCCAGGAAAAGTAAGAAACCAAAAAATAAGAATCTTTTTCTAGAAAAATGGATGAATTCCAAAAAGAATATAAGGAGCCTAATTCGAATAAATTTCTATAACTATCCACATAACCCTGGAAAAGACAGAAAGGGCTTGAGTTCTTATAAGAAAATTCTTTTGTGGTTTTTCTATTTAACTTATCGTTCAAGGTTGGATATTATACCATTCTCAGGTGAAGGAAAGATACTTGATATTGGCTGTGGGAATGGGCGATATCTTTCTACCATGAAAAAGTTGGGCTGGCAGACATACGGTATCGAACAAAACCCAAAGGCATCTAAATATACAAGAGATGAACTTCATTTAACCGTAAAAACTGGTGATCTATTGGATTGTAAATATCAGGATAGCTTTTTTGACGTAATTACTATGTGGCACTCACTGGAACACCTTTATGAACCCTTGCCAACACTAAAAGAGATAAAAGGAATTTTAAGAAATGACGGACTCCTGGTAATATCAGTACCGAATATAGACAGTTTTGTTGCAAAGAATTTTAAGGAGTACTGGTACGGACTACAACTCCCCGTCCACCTAATCGCATTTACTACTGATTCAATTACTAAGATGTTAGATAAGGCAGGATTCAAAGTTAAAAAGATTTTTTATGATAGACGTAATTCAACGTTAAAACTTAGCTTACTTAATCTCAAGGACGGAAAGTACAGGTTGCTTTCTAAGTTGTCACACTTAAAGGTACTGATAAAGATGTTTAATTTCATTCTAGCGATGTTCGGGACTTGCGATATCATAGTAATTCATGCACAGAAAAGGAGTAAGATATGATAATTCTGGGAATTACGCATCCCGTCTCATGGAATAACGGCGCATGTATCCTCGTAGATGATAAGCTGATTGCTATGGTAGAGGAGGAGAGGTTTAATAGATTTAAACATTCACCAAGGGTGTCTGCCGACAAGTCTATAGAATTCTGTCTTAAAAAGGCCGGGGTTACGCTGAATGATGTGGATTATATTGCTATAGGATGGGAATCCTCGAAACGGCATAAAAAGAAGAAAAGGTACGCATGGGACTTTTTGTTAAAACAGTTGCCTTTCAGACATGAGGAAGAAAAGATAAAATTCGTAAACCATCATACCTCCCATGCGTTAAGTTCTTATTACGTCTCAGGATTTGATTACTCAAATATTATATCCCTTGATGGTTATGGAGGCAGCGAATCCGGCATCCTGGCGATTGGAGAGGGTGACGAACTCAGGGTTGTAAAGTCTATACCAAATAGAAATAGCTGGGGACACCTTTACAGTGAGATCACGAGAATATTGGGTTTTAAATTTCACAGCGATGAGGGTAAGGTTATGGGCCTCGCAGCTTATGGACAACCAATTGAAGATGAATTTAAGTTTATTGACTGGGATAATGATATCCCCGTAATAGATAAGAAGGGTTTTAAGAAATATCTTTCCACTATCACGCCAAGAGAAAAAGGAGAAGGCTTAAACCAGCATCACAAGGACCTGGCAGCCACTGTACAGCATACACTTGAGAAGGCAGCTCTGCAGATGAGTTCTTATCTCTATAACATCACGGGTTTTAAAAACCTCTGCATGTCAGGCGGATGTGCCCTAAATTGTTCAATGAATGGTATACTCCAAAGATCAAATCTTGTTGATAATATATTTATTCAGCCTGCCGCTCATGACGTAGGTACCGCATTAGGCGCAGCCTTAAGTGTCTACAAGGACGTTGCAGGACACAGGCCCAATATTGTCCTCGAACATCCCTATTATGGCCCGGATTACACCAACGAAGAGGTCGAACATGAATTAAAAAGATTCAAAATAAACAATTATAAACGTTGCAATGATATAGCTAAAGAAGCTGCTACACTGATTGCAGAGAACAAGACTATAGGTTGGTTTCAGGGAAGGATGGAATTTGGCCCAAGGGCGCTTGGCGGTAGGAGCATACTTGCAAATCCAAAGAATAAAGACATGAAGGATATTGTAAACAAAGGTATAAAAGGGAGGGAACCATGGAGGCCATTTGCACCGTCATTTTTAGAGGAGGATTATGCTGATTACGTAAAGAATCCCTACCATTCCCCATTTATGATAATTGCATTTCAGGCTATTGAGGAAAAAGTCCCCGATATAGTGTCGGCTGCGCATGTAGATAACACTATAAGAGTGCAGACGGTTAGAAAAGAAATATTTCCAAAGTACTGGGAACTGATTAACGAGTTTAAGAAAATAACAGGAGTGCCTGCTATTCTCAATACCAGTTTCAATGTGGCAGGCCAGCCCATAGTCTGTACACCCCGTGATGCAATTATGACGTTTTATGGCTGCGGTCTCGATTATCTGGCTATAGAAGATTATTTGGTTTGGAAGTGAAAATTATATAACCTGACACGAACAAGTCAGATCCCACACCGCACTTACTAACTTATACCTGAATTGAGCTATTTAATAACCACCCCTATTCCCACTCCTTGCGAAGGAGGGGATTAAGGGGAGGTGACTTGCGACAACAAGTCATCCTGAGCAAAGCGAAGGATATCGCTGCATGATTTATGAGATCCCACGACGATGCTAAGCATCGGATTACCACGTCCGCCGCGGCGGACTCGCAATGACGTTAAAAAATAGCTCAATTTAGACATAATTAAAGACTTCGTACAGAATATCTCCCTTTTCTCTTTTACGGTCACTTAGAAAATTTTTGACGATATTCATGTTTTTAAGTAGTTTCTGTTGCGGAAACACTATATTTTCACCCTGAACTTGATTCAGGATTGATATATATAGATTCTGAAATAAATCCAGAATGACATTTTTGACATTTGGGCTTTCCGCAACAGAAATTAAGTAGATAAATCATCCTTTGCAATGCAGATAAGATAAATGTATTAAGATTATTTTAGGCCTTAAATATGATTACAGTACAAAACTTAAGTAAACAATTCGTCACTCACATCATCTTTGACAATGTCACTTTTAATCTTAACTCCCGCGAACGTCTTGGACTGGTAGGTAAAAATGGCCACGGCAAAACCACTCTTTTTCGTCTTCTTACAGGGCAGGAACAATATGATGAAGGTACTATTAAGATACCAAAGGATTACCGTATAGGATACCTAAACCAACATATCCACTTTACCAGGCCAACGGTACTTGAAGAGGGTTGCCGTGGGTTGCCAGAAAGCCAGAAAGAGGACGATTGGAAGGTCAAAAAAATCCTATCGGGTCTTGGATTTTTAGAAAGCGATTTTCATCGTAACCCGTCCGAATTTTCGGGTGGTTACCAGATACGTCTGAACCTGGCAAAGGTCTTGGTATCTGAGCCAAACCTGCTCTTACTCGATGAGCCAACCAATTTCCTGGATATTGTTTCCATTCGCTGGCTGACAAACTTTTTGAACTCGTGGCGGAATGAAGTCGTCGTCATAAGCCACGATAGAGGGTTCATGGATAATGTCACAACACACATAATAGGTATTCATCGCTCCAAGGTGAAAAAGATTAAGGGTTCCACAGAAGACTATTATGACCGAATCGCAAAAGAAGATGAAATCCACGAAAAGCGGCGCCTCAACGATGAGAAAAAACGAAAACAGGCAGAACAGTTTATAAACAGTTTCAGAGCCAAAGCACGCCATGCCAGTCTGGTACAATCGCGCATAAAAACACTTGAAAAGCAGGAAAGAATCAAGAAGCTTGAAAAAATTCCCACGTTCTCATTCTCGTTCAACTCAGCGCCTTTTCAGGCCAAATATGTACAAGAAGCACGCAATATAACTTTTTCTTACAATGGCGACCCCCCCTACTTATTTAACCAACTCGGATTTGCTGTTGAGAATCGAGATAGGATTTGTATCGTAGGCCAAAACGGTAAAGGTAAGACAACTCTACTAAGGTTACTGGCCGGGAAGCTATTACCTTTAGAGGGTGAGATTAAAAACCACCCACAGACTAAAATTGGCTATTATGAACAGGCCAATACTGCAAGTCTCAACAATAAGCTTACGGTTGAAGAAGAAATATCCTTGAATAATTCTAATATAGACAGGAAAAAGATCAGGGATATCTGTGGCGCTATGATGTTCTCCGGTGATAGCGCTCTTAAGAAGATTAAGGTGTTATCCGGCGGTGAGAAATGCAGAGTCTTGCTGGGAAAGATACTCATAACACCATCCAACCTTCTCCTCCTTGACGAGCCCACGCACCATCTCGACATGCAGTCGTGTGAGGCCATGATAGACGCGATCAATTCATTTGAGGGCGCAGTAATTATGGTTACACACAATGAATACATACTCCACAGGATTGCAAACAAATTGATAGTGTTTCAACATGACAGGGTATTCCCCTTTCAAGGTAAATACTCCCAGTTTCTTGAACAGATTGGCTGGGATGACCAGGAGAGTATTACGTTCGGCAAACGTTCACCCAAACGTCGTGGAGAATCAGTGAAGACTATCAACAGGAAGGATACAAGAAAAGCTGGTTTTTGAACAGGAGGAAAGTACTCTGTTTTAGTTAAGACCCATTCCTTGATGGTTCAATCTTACCAGCCCGACAAGGTCGTTCCCGCCCGGCCACCCGCCTGTAAACCAATTCGGGCAGGTGCCGTTCGCCAGCCCGACAAGCATCAGGCTGTGTCATAATTGTCATCCCGAACTTGTTTCGGGATCTCTTAGGTTGCTAAGTTATTGAAATCATTAGATTCTGAAATCGGAGATCCTGAATCCAGCTCAGGACCTAGTTCAGAATGACAAAATGCCCTTTTTCTGGATTATGGCACAGCCTGCATTCTGGCGGGGACGAGCTGGCGAAAATGTGCTATAAGTATAGTAGAGCCCCATTTTTATTAATTTATGTATATTGTTAATCTATTATCTTAAAGAATAAACCCAAGAAAAAATATAATATCTTAATAGTTAGCATCAAAATATTTATTGAATAAAGGTATATCTATGGTATAGTAACTATACTATGGAGTTTGCGTTCGATCCCAAGAAAAGCGAAAACAACAAGAAAAAACACGGTATTGATTTTTACGAAGCCCAGGAGTTATGGGATGATCCAGACTTTATTGAGATTCCAATAAAAACCGATGATGAACCAAGATTTCTGGTAATCGGAAAGATTGCGGGAAAACATTGGTCAGGAGTTATTACATATCGTACTGAAAAGATAAGAATTATTTCAGTACGACGATCCAGAAAAGAGGAGGTAGATATATATGAAAGCTCGTGAGTTTGACAAGAAATTTGATGAAGGCAAGGATATTTCAAAATACCTTGATGTATCGAAGGCGAGAAGACCGGAACAGGAACAAAAGAGGGTCAATGTGGATTTCCCTTTGTGGATGATCCATTTATTGGATAAAGAAGCAAAACGGTTAGGTGTGCCTCGGCAGTCCATCATCAAAGTCTGGGTAGCAGAGCGTCTTGAAAAGGCATCTTGAAAATATCTGATGCTAATCGGGTAAAGGGGAGTATTTAGCTCGCCCCCTCTCCACATCACCCTGCATGTGGGTCCGCACAGGAGGGAGAATAGGTCAGGCCTTGAATATGAAATATCTTTGGCAAACAAATAAATAGAATACTTGCTTCCTCTTCCCTGATGGTTCAATCTTACAAAGCTGAGCTTAGCTCTGTAGACTGAACCTTAATATTTCGAATCAGGCACCAGCCCGATCATGTTGTTCCCGCCCGGCCACCCGCCTGTAAACCAATTCGGGCAGGTGCCGTTCGCCAGCCCGACAAGCATCAGGCTGTGTCATAATTGTCATCCCGAACTTGTTTCGGGATCTCTTAGGTTGCTAAGTTATTGAAATCATTAGATTCTGAAATCGGAGATCCTGAATCCAGTTCAGGACCTAGTTCAGAATGACAAAATGCCCTTTTTCTGGATTATGACACAGCCTGCATTCTGGCGGGGACGGGCTGGCGGGAACATGCTATAAGTATAGTAGAGACCTATTTTCTATTGATTTCAATTCTTTATTAATCTAAGATGTTTAAAATCAAGATTTTTATAAATGTAATACCTTATTAATACCTAAATTGAGCGATTTACGTAGCCGCAACCTTCAGGTTGCGTAACTTACGTAAAATTTTCATATACCAATTAGGTGATGAGAAACGCAGATAAAAGTTCGCCAAGTCGAATCTGCCTCATGCACGACCTGCGGCTACATTGACATTCAATATAAAATCACTCAATTTAGGTATTAATAGATATGCAAACAATCGATATATAGTTACTATGAATGGCCTGAGTAAATTGCTCTTCAGATCTCTGTTCTTGACAGCAGCATTGATGTTTGGAGGAATTTTTCCATCATATGCTGCTGACTTGCAGATGTTCTCTAATGCGAAATTGATGAATAATACAGCAAATGATGGGGATAGTTTCTTTGTGGAATCTGAGGGAAAATCTTTCCATGTGAGGCTTTATTTTGTTGACTGTCCTGAAACTTCTACCAGTTCTAAGAATGATGCACAAAGGGTACGGGAGCAAACACGATATTTTGGACTATCCCAAGCTATACGCACCATTCATTTTGGCAATGAAGCAAAAACTTTTATTGAACGTATTCTCTCTGAACCTTTTACTGTTCATACAGCCTTTGCAAGTGCCCTGGGAAGGTCAGCCAAAGGCCGTGTATATGGATTCATCACTACAGATGACGGAGATGATTTGGCAAGTTTACTCGTTAAAAATGGCCTTGCTCGCACTCACGGTATAGGCAGGAAAACGCCCAATGGTATACCGCGTAACGAAATGATTGAAAGACTTCGCGACATAGAGACTTCGGCCATGTTGAAACGTATTGGCATTTGGTCAGAAAGTGATCCGGATATGATTGCAGAGTTCCGCGCAAAACAACGAAGTGAGGATCAAGAATTAAAGGAATTACAGAGTCAGGTAGAGAAAGCCAAATTCCCACAAGGTTTGCTTGACCTTAACACTGCTACCGAAAAAGAGCTTCAGACTATTAAAGGAGTAGGTTCTGTTCTTGCTACAAGGATTATAGCCGGACGTCCATACAAAACCGTAGATGATTTAATCAAAGTTAAGGGAATTGGTCCAAAAAAACTTGAAAAGATTCGTCCCTATTTTGCGGTAGGTAAAGAATAGAGGAATAAGCGTTTGCATATCAATTAATTGCACCAGACTGCCTGACAGTCGAGTCAAACAGACTTTTACCATTTGGCAACAAAGCCTGTCTTTCTTTCGTAGTCCCTCGCTGGCAGTCATCTATGAGTATTATTCCTTGATGTTTCAATCTTACCAGCCCGACAAGATCATTCTGGCGGGTAGATTGAACCTAAATGTTTCGAATCACGCCACCAGCCTGATCATGTCATTCTTGCGGGTAATCCCTGATCCTGCTCATAGCCCCATTTTTTATTGATTTATGTATATTGTTAATCTATTATCTTAAAGAATAAACTCAAGAATAAATATAATACTTATATTAATGGTTATACCGTTGGAAAAAACGAAAAGAAATTTTTCATGATGATCAGACAAGGCTAAGATATTTATCATATTAAATAAAATACCATAAGGTAAAACAGCAGTTCTGTTACGGTTTTTATACTATTTGAACACCATAGGAGATATATTATGAACGTAGAAGATACTAGTCCTAGAGAGTTGCCTCTGAATGAAGAACCTCCCAAAGACAACAAGAAAAAGCCTAAATGGGGATGGATTAATATTAATCCTCGTCGTGGGAATGAACCTAATAATTTCAAAAGACCTCATGTAGATCGTAAAGCTAGAGACTTGAAAAAATTTGAAGAAAAGCTAAAAAAACCTGATCAATTTCTGAAAGGTCATGGTAAAAATCACCGTAGGACGAATAAACTAAAAGAACTTCGTTCGATTCATTACGACCAGTTGAAATTATTAAATAAGTTTCCTCAATACGCTCCTTATATTATCGGTCATGATATAAAATATCTTGAAAAAACAATAAACAAAGTAGGTGACTTTTTTTCTTTACTGGATTATTTGATGATACAAATACGAATTTATAATTCTCATCGTCTTTGGGGAGCATTAGCAGACAAAAAATTTAAGAAAGCGTTGACTCCGTGCCGTAGTAGATTTGATAATGTGGTAAAATTTGCAAAGCATCAATGGAGGAGTATCATAGAAATGTCTGTAATCTTGGAGAAAGTACCATTGGGCAAGTTTGCTAAACTCCATTCATTAGCAGAAAGACTCACAACTGCAACAGGACGATCTCAAGCTAAACTCATCAAGCAGATCCAGAACATTTTAAAAAAAAGTGATGCCTCATCACTAAACTTTTTCAAAATACATTACAGTATTTTAAAGGAAAACGCCGAACTTCTTAAGTCGGCATTGAGATTTATCAGGCGTTATGACGTAAGAAAAGTGTTGCGAAAAATAGAAGCTCTCGAGAATAAACAACAAAAAAAACAGCGATTTTCACTTCAATTATTGATAAGCAAAGGTTTGGTATTATATCTGTTATCAGAGATTTCCCAGAGCCTAGCCTGTATTTATCCTGTATTTTTTAAACGTTTAAGTTATTTTTGGAATTATTGGATGACAAATGTTACCAATATATCATTACGAAAAAAATTTCCTCCTCATGTAATCCGTGCAGCACATAAATTTCTACGTATACTTAATAATTTTGGCATGAAACCATAAAACAATTTGGTAATTATAAAACAATTGGCACGTAGGGGAAGGAATAGAGGAATAGGGTCACACCTTGATTAGTGATTATCGAATTACTGAGCTAGTACAACAGCGAATATTTTCGTTCATTTGTTTAATTTCCCACTTAAGCTGCTGGAGTGTTACGTAATAGTTCCTCATAAACTTTCTCAACCTTTGCCGTCATAGATTCTAAAGAAAATTTCTCTTGCGCCTTTTTCAATGATGCCTCAGACATTTTCCTTCTCAGGCCCTCATCCCTAACTAACTTCAGGATAGCCATTGCCAGATTTTCCGGTGTATCATCAATGACAAGACCCGTGACCTTATCATCAACAATTTCCGGCAATATACCCCGATCAGCCGCTATAACCGGCTTCCCCATCGCCATCACTTCCCTGACGGCACGGCAGGAACCGTCAGTACCGGGAACCAGAAAAATGTCAAAATCCATACATGACACGGCTTCTACATAATCTTTCGTACGATAACCAATATGGATTACGACATCCTCCAATCCCATTGCCCTGGCTGGTTCTATCAACAGTTGTTTTTCCTTAGTCCCTCTGCTTATGACAAATAAACGTAATCTAGTGTCCTCTTGCGATGCGATTTTTATTGCCTTTAAGAGTACGTCGAACCTACGGTGGGTCTGAATCCTTGCAATAATACCTGCTACAACATCGTCTTTTCTTATTCCGAACCTATCCCTGTGGTCAAGATGCCCATTCCCCGGACTAAAACGCTCGCAATCTACAGAGGCGTCAATCATAATCACCTTTTCTTCGGGCAACCCAAAATTCCTCATATCTGCCTTTTTTGCCTTTTCTGAAACAGCAATTAATTTATCAGTAAGCCGGGTTAAACAAACCTTATTCCGCAAGTTCTTCCTCAATGCAACTCCATCGTGACTCGTACGCACAACAGGTAAATATCTTCCCGTACGTCTCGCAGCTATCCCCCCTACCAGATGGTCCTGATTACGATGAACATGAACTATATCATACTTCTCACCATTCATGAAAACTGATAACCTTTTAATATCATCAATAGCCTTGAAAAGCCTGAAATGCTTGCTCAAATTAAATTTGGTAACAGGCTCGAAGCCGCGTTCGTATGCGCTCTTCTCAACAGACTCTGAATCAGGAGGAAATGGGTAGTCGTCAATAGCCTTGCCGCAGGCAATGGTAACATCGTGTCCGCGTTTTTTTAAGGCCATACAAAGATTAAGTGCAGGCTCTGCAGGACCAGTCCATTTCCAATCACTATAAAGATGAAGTATTTTCATTTTCTTAATAATTCACCACAGAACTTCACGGAACTACATCAAGCTAGATTCTTCGCTCCACTCAGAATGACACTTTTATCACCACGGTGTCATTTTTACACTAAACTTTTATGCGAAAATAACTCTAGATTCCCTGCAAAAGGAAGGTACAGCAATTAGCCCCGCTTTTGCAGGCCCGCCCGGATGAATCCGCTCGGACGGGCTTGCCATGCGGGCAAGAGACTGTGTCATAATTAAACGACAAAAGAGGATACCAGTGGTTCTTCTTT
>JBHHYH010000039.1:0-29998 GCA_046757465.1 Candidatus Scalinduaceae bacterium
GCTATACTACGTTTTCTATGTTCCTCTTATCTATTAATTATGACACAGCCTCAAGGGGGGCGGTGAATAGGAATGTTACCCGGCGTTAAGCGGCAAATACATTTCATGCCATTCGAAACCGCCATGTTTCGATTTTGATTTACCACCGTATAAGAAACCATAATTTGATAATAGGGGATTAATTCAGATTTGCAGAGCAATAGAATTTTTTCTTTTTTTAATTCTTTTGATACTTCAATCAATTTCCTTGTCTGCAGTCAAACAAACTTGTCAATAAAACACCAAGCCAGATAAATATCCGTCTTTTTTGTTTTAAATATGGATACACTTGTTTATTTAGTCTTCTATCTTGAGTTTAAATTTTCTCAATCTCAGGGAGTTTGTAACCACAGATACTGAGCTAAATGCCATGGCGCCTGCCGCAATCATTGGATTAAGCAAACCAACGGCTGCAAAGGGTATTGCAAGGACGTTATAACCAAATGCCCAGAAAAGGTTCTGCTTGATTATGTTCATCGTTTGTTTGCTCAATCTCAGCGCTTCCCATGCCTTTGAAATATCACCCTTTACCAGCGTAATGTTTGCAGCCTCCATTGCAATCTCAGTTGCCGTACCAATGGCAAAGCTGACATCTGAAGTAGCAAGAGCAGGGGCGTCATTTATACCATCCCCGATCATCCCAACAATCTTGCCACTCTCCTGAATCTTCTTTATCTCGCTACATTTATCTGCAGGTTTGAGGTTTGCCTTTACAGACCCTATGCCCATTTCTTTACCAACTGTCCCGGCAATAATTTCATTATCGCCGGTGAGCATAATAATCTCAATACCCATATCTTTGATTTTCTGTATGGCATTCTTTGATGTCTTCCTTATTACATCCCCTATGCCCATGACGGCTTCTACATTATTATCAGCGGCAAGAAAAGCAATAGTCTTCCCTTTGTTTTCGATTTCCGTAGCCTCTTTTCTTAAATCCGATATGTCGATATTATTTTCTATCATTAACCTCTCACTACCAATTAAAACTCTGGATCCTTTATAAATCGCTCTTACACCCATACCCGTAATAGTTTTGAAGTCCTTTACCTCCTTTAAACTAACACCCTGTTTCTCAGTATAGTGTACTATCGCCTTACCCAAGGGGTGCTCCGAGTGTTGTTCGCAGCTTCCCATTATTTGTAAAATATCCTTTTCTAAATATCTCGTCTTTTCTTCATCCGTTTCTGCAGTTGGTTTTCTTCCGTTCGTCCTCTTAAACAAATCCGTAACTGCAGGTCTTCCTTCTGTGATTGTGCCTGTCTTATCTAATATAAGCGTGTCAATCTTGTGTACAAGTTCCAGACTTGAAGCATCTTTGATCAATATTCCTGCTCCTGCCGCACGACCAGTGCCCACCATAACCGCCGTAGGTGTGGCAAGTCCCAACGCACATGGACATGCTATTATCAAAACGGCAACTGCAGAAATTAGCGCTATACTAAATGGATAGCCCATTAGTATCCATACACCCAAGGTTAAAAAAGCTATAGAAATAACTATCTGGACAAATATCCCGGAAACCTTATCTGCTAAACGTTGAACAGGTGCCTTTGAACCCTGAGCATCCTCAACAAGTTTAGCTATTTGAGCTAACACAGTATTTGATCCGATCTTCTCCGCCGTCATATAAATAAGACCTGTTGTGTTTATGGTACCTCCGAAGACCTTATCTCCTTCCACCTTATTGACAGGCATACTCTCTCCCGTAAGCATAGATTCATCAACGGAGGTTTCTCCTCCCGTTGCAATCCCATCAACTGGTATCTTTTCTCCTGGCCTTATTACTAACTTTTCTCCTACCTGTACATCAATTATGGGAACTTCTTTTTCTGTCCCGTCCCTTATCACCCTGGCCATCCTGGGTTGCAAATCCATTAGTTTCCTGATTGCCTCACCGGCCTTGCCTTTCGCCTTTGTCTCGAAAAATCTGCCAAGCAGTATCAATGTAATTATTATTGAGGCAGATTCAAAATAAAGATCTCCCCCTCTTAATAAGGCTACCGTACTATAGCCATAAGCAGCACCCACACCTAAGGCAATAAGAGAATCCATTCCTATTGACCAATGTTTAAGTTGTTTTAGTGCATTTCTAAAAAAACTGATACCCGGCCAGGCTATTACTATGGTTGTTAAAAAGAACTGTAAAAAGTCAGAGAATTTAAAATGAATCATAAACATGCTTATTATAAAGACAGGGACGCTCAGAATAGCCGCAATCAAAAACCTTTTCCATTCTAACTTTGCAATCCCTTCTTCAGATATAGCAGGGGTTTCTTCCTTAACAACGCCATATCCCAGCCCTTCAATGACCTTATAAATATCTTCAACAGGAGCGCTACCTGTGACTGTTGCCTTCTTAGTTGCGAAGTTGACCATTGCTTCCCTTACGCCTTTAGTAGTGCCAATGGCCTTCTCAATTCTCTTTGCACAGGAGTCACAGGACATACCTGTTATTTCTATTGTAAGTTTCTTTTGTTTTCCCATTCTATCCTAACCCGAGTCGGAACAAGAAATATTTTAGATTCCCAATCCCCCCTGTTTCCCCCTTTAAAAAAGGGGGACTAAGGGGGATTAAATTCGTATTCCAAAATCTTTAATCGCAATTTTTACCATAGGAATATTATTCCCCTCCCTTGATGGAGGTCCACCCAACAACGTGGTTGATCTGCCTATGGCACGAGGTTAGGGGAGGGTGATTCAAACAATTATTCCTTATCACTTCTAATATTCCATTTATATTTGTAAATATATCATTATTCCAAAACCTTAACACTTTAAAGCCTTCTTCCCCTAGCCATTTATCCCTTTCGTTATCTTTTTCCTTCTCTTTCTCCACAGCATGCTGTCCACCGTCAACTTCTACTATTATACGTTTTTCAAAACATACAAAATCAACTATATAATTCCCAATCGGTTGTTGTCTTCTGAATTTAAGTCCTTCTAATTGTTTCGACCTTAAATGATGCCATAAAAATTTTCTGCTTCTGTTGGCCGCTTTCCCAGATGTTTTGCAATATTAATAATCTTTTTACTAATTTATTAGCACTCCCACCTTATCCTCCCCCATCAAGGGGGAGGTAGTTTGAAGTTTGCAATTAATCAACCTACATTTTATTTATATTGCTAACAATTATATATCTAAATTTACCATCCCACATTATAGAAATACCAAGTAATCATCACGCTAATGCCTTGATAATAGACTTCATAAAGGCAGGTAAATCCTCAGGCTTTCTTGACGTAATCAAATTACCATCCACAACAACTTCCTTATCCACGTATTTTCCACCTGCATTAATGACATCGTCCTTAATAGCGTTAAAGCATGTAGCCCTGCGCCCCTTTAAAACTTTAGCTGAAACCAGTACCCATGCCCCATGACAGATGGCAGCTACGACCTTGTTCTTACGAAACGTATCAAGGACTAATTTATTGACTGCCTCGTATCGCCTCAGCCTATCGGGTGCATAACCACCCGGTATAATGATACCGTCAATATCCTTTACCTTTCTTGCCTCCGTATCTGCCTTGACCTCATAACCCAACTTGCTTAGATATACTTTTTTAGTCCCTGTACCAACCACTATTACCTTTGCCCCTGCCTCTCGCAACCTCAAGATGGGATACCATACCTCAAGCTCCTGATACAAATCTTCCACTAATACGACAACTTTCTTACTCTTGATCTTCATAACGTTCTACACCTCAATTGTATTTTTATAATAAAGGTTAAATCCTTATCTATTTCCAGTAGCTATCCCAACGCTCATCCACTTTTTTAATTATTTCATCTGACATCACGAGTGGTGAAGGATAACCTTTCTTCCACGTAGCATCAATACCCATCTTTCCCTTGAAGATAGGATTTATTCCAACTAGTTTTTCCTCAGTAAACACAATGTCCCGCTCTGCATCAAATCTGGTGAATATACCCCAGATAGTTTGTTCCTGATTCCGAATATCAACATCAGTACTTACTGCAGCAATAATCCTGGGCCCGACAAGCTCATCGGATTTTGTTAATTTATTAACCACATCCCTCCCATCGTCTCGTACTGTCACCACTAATAGCGTCTCACCCAGGAGATTCCAATCTGATATTCGATCATCTATTGTTTTTATCAAGCTATCCATTTCGGATTTCGGATTTCGCCCGTCCGCCTTGGCGGAGATTTCGGATTTTGAAGTTATTTTTTTATCTGCCCTTCTCGATTTTGTAGCATCAATAATCATCTTACTCCCGAGGTTCATCTTATAACTAGTAAAATCAAGTGTATCCAATGGTACTTTCGGGATCATAATAAAGTCATATGCTGGATCGAAATTTTCGCGGATTGCCTTTAAGACAGCATTAAAATCTCGAGGGTTTACATCTTCTGAAACCGTTACAACACATTTTGTTAATGAAAGCTGACCTTCTCCCATGATTGAAAGGGCAGTTTTCATTGCTTCTTTTTGATAACGTTCTTCTACGGAAACTACCAGCAGGTTATGAAATCCAGCCTCGTAGTAAGCCCACATGTCACAGATTTCTGGATGAATCAGTCGAATAAGTGGCCCCAGAATTTGCTGGGTTGCATTGCCCAGATATTTATCCTCCATCGGTGGACGTCCCACTACCGTTGCAGGATAAATAGGATTCCTTCTATGCGTGATTTTTTTTATGTGAAATACCGGAAACTCAGAGGCATTGGAATAATGTCCAAAATGATCGCCAAAAGGGCCCTCCATGCGTGACTCCGTTAAATGAACCGTTCCTTCAAGGATAAACTCTGCATCGGCAGGCACCTTGATTGAAACAGTCTTACCTTGCACCATCCTCGTCCTTTTACCTCGGAGAAAACCACTAAACATAACTTCGTCTATCCCTTCCGGTAATGCCGCAACTGTAGCTAACAGAAGTGCAGGATCAGTGCCCAATGCCACCGCGATTTCAAATTCCTTGCCCAACTTTTTTGCCTGATAATAATGAAATCCTCCCCCTTTTTGTATCTGCCAGTGCATGCCGGTTGTCTGACCATCAAAAACATGCATACGATATATTCCTACATTTCGTTTCCCATCATGTGGGTCATAAGTAAAAACCTGAGGTAGTGTAAGAAAAGGTCCTCCATCCTCCGGCCAGCAGGTTGTATTTGGAAGTTCATCTAAATTGAGTTGACTGACTACTTCCTGAGAAGTAGGTTTATATGTCGTCTTGGTAAGTGTGCTAAAAAGCCGTTTGGTTATCCCGCGATGTTTGAGAAACACCTTAGGTTTTGGCGGCATAGCCTCTTCCATAAACGTAATCAATTCCTCACCAAGCTGGTCTGGATGTCTTCCCAGTGCCAGTTCAATCCGTTTGTCACTGGCAAGGACGTTCATGGCCAGAGGGAATTTGAACCCCTTAACATTTTCAAAGAGTAAGGCGGGCATGCCTTTTTGTAATGCGCGAATCGAGATTTCGGTGACTTCCAGTCTGGCATCCACCTCGTTTTTAATACGTATCAGTTCACCATTTACGTCTAGATATTTGATAAAATCCTGTAGCGAATATATTCTCATTAGATAAAAAAAATGCTAAACAAATTAGTCTCTTTTGGTTTCTATTTATATCATAAGAAAAATGTGAAATAAGGCAACTTTAAAACCATAAATTTCAAATACCAACATAAAATCTTTACAAAAAAACTCAAAAAATCTTTACAAAAAAAATTAATGTATTATAATTAACGTTCATATCTCATTAGAATATCTGTCTTTTTCGAAAAGGAGGTATTAATATGTGTACAACGTGCGCGAGGCATAACCCGGGCAAGAAAAAAAGGGCGAAGGCAACTAAAAAGAAAACCACGGCAAAAAAGAGAAGATGTAAATAAAATAACCTTCCGATAATCGTCCTTATCGGAAGGTTATACCTGAGCAAATAATAAGTAGGAGTTCAGTTGTGAATGAGCATTGACCTGGATTCACTGTCAATTCATGAGATCAACAACTGATCACTCATCCCTTTCTATTTTAACCTCTCTCCCTATAGACCCATTATGCCTACAATTGTCATTACTAATTATTTATGGATGCCCTTTTAAAAACATTTATCGAACATCTGGAAACTTTACCAGACAAAACATCTCCTGATGAACTGAAAAAATGCGTGTCAGAAATGGACGTAAGGAAGCTACCAATTGAGGAGTATGTTATTTTCTCAGACCAGGGATACAAAAGGAATATCGTACACGTCAGCACTAAATGCGAGGTCACCGTTCTATGTTTCATGGAAGGGCAGGCTACTCCCATACATGATCACGGTGACTCTATAGGCATTACGATCATTCGAGATGGTATCATGACAGAGGAGCTGTTCAACAAGCAGCCTACAAGTATGATTGCCCCTAAACTCAAACGTACATTTCAGAAGAACGAGCTATCTCCTATAAACCTGACAACCATTCACCGCGTGTCAAATGCCTATACTGAAGGATTAATCACTATCAACATCTACTTTCCACCGCTAACCCTGATGAATATTTATAACTTGAAAGATACCAACGTTGGAAAATGGACGGCTGATTACGTCAACAAAGTTGATTGTGCCGAAAAGAAGAATTTATAAGATTCCACAACTGAATAACAGATTTGTTGTTGTGCAAACAAAGTGAACATGAAAAAGACTACTCATCATGATGAGACTTTAGAGTGGCTTCCCTACGCCAACAAAATGCCTATCCGAAACCTTCATAAATCGTCTTTAAAAGATAAGAGGGTTTTCTTACGGGTTAACTACGACATTGTCAGAGATGGTAAGATAATTGATGACAGGCGTATCAGGGCAACAGTTATGGATATTCGCCACATCCTTAAAAATGGTGTAAGAACTATTGTTATTGTATCCCATAACGGCAAAAGGGAGGACTTCTTCAAGGATAATAAGACATCGGTGGGGATTGAAACTGATGGAGAGATCCACTCAGGTTATAGTCTGAAACCCGTGGCAAAGAGGTTAACAGAAATCTTAAAGGATAGAAAACTCCTACCAAAAGATAGAGAGGTTACCATAACCGATGACTGTATTGGGGAAGAGGTAAAATCCGTTATCAGCAATGATGGCGTCTTTCTGCTGGAAAATGTCAGGTTTCGCAGCGGTGAGACATCAGAGGACGATAATGAAGTTCAGGAGTTTGCAAGACAACTCCACGATACTACTAATTGCGATGTCTTTGTGAATGCCGATCCTGTAACAGCTCACATGGGCCATCACGCATCGCTTGGGCCAATAACAATGTTTATTCCAGGTCCGAAGGTAGCTGGATTCCTGCTTTCCCAGGAACTAAAGGTACTTGATAATTTCATGAGGCATCCTCAAAAACCGGTTATTGCTATTATTGGAGGTGCCAATGTCTCGGAAAAGGTTGAGGTAATGAAGAACCTTATAGTACATGAAAAGGTTGATAAACTGGTTATCGTTGGTGGTATTGCATTTCCCTTCCTAAAGGTACAGGGACATAACGTAGATAATTGTATGCTTGAAGAAGACCCTGATTTGCAAGCACAGGCACTTCGTAATGCGACAATAGTGCTGGAACTGGCGAAAGGATATGGTGTGGATATAATACTTTCCGTTGACCACCTTATGGCAAAACTAACCGGACTTAATCCCGAAAACGTTAAGGTGAATAAAATTAACGGCCGCTTTACTAAGATGAAGGCATACGATATAGGCCCTGGTACTATCACCCTTATAAAGAAAAAGCTGCGAGATACAAAAACTATCATCCTCAACGGAACCGCAGGAAGATACGAAGAAGACGTCTTTTGCAGTGGCACGAATCAGATTATAGACCTTGTATTTGCTAACAAGGATGAGTCTAAGATTATACTTGGTCTTCACTGTGTTGCTGCGGTACAAAAAAGACTTGGCCCGGAAAGTCTTCCCGGAAAGACGTACCTTTCTACGATGGAGGAAACTGGTCTAAAATTCCTTGCTGGTGAAGAACTGGCGGCACTCAACTACTTAGATGACCTTCCTACAGAAAAACACCTGAAACCCAAAGCTCGTGTAGAAGCAAAAATTAACCTTAATGCTGCAAATATTGAAGAACTGGGAAAATTCCTAAACATCAAGCGCAACATTATTAAGAGTATTAAAGACTATAAAGAAGATAACGGTGAATTTGATAGAGTAAGCCAGTTGTTTGCCGTGCCAGGACTTACCCTTAAGGAATACTCGCACATACGGGGAAATGTCGTTGCCCTGCCGAGTCCACTTGAAGTGGCAGAAGGGCAATTTGCCATTGTTGCAGATATCCTCAAGCTCCCTTTATTTTTGAAACAGAAATTACTTACGCCTGAACGTATGGAGACACTACGACTCTCAGAAGGCGAAATAATTGCTTATCGTGTACACCACAATTCAGCCCGTGGTCCCGCTAAAGGTGGATTCAGAGAACATCCTGAGGTAACGCTCGATGAAGTCAGGGCACTTGCTATCTGGATGACATGGAAATGTGCCCTTGCTGGAATCCCCTACGGTGGTTCAAAGGGTGGTATTATAGCAAACCCCGAAAATTTTCTCGAACGAAAGGATGCACTGGTAGTCAGGGAATACAGCCGCGAATTGAAGAACAGGAATATAATTGGAGCACATCTTGACATCCCTGCGCCAGACGTTAACACAAATGCAAAAAAGATGGCATGGTTTATAGATGAATATCTGAAGGCGTCAATCGAGAAAGAAGACTCGTCCGATTGGTTAACTGATGATACAGAATTGATCAATAAAATCATTAATGATTTCCAACCGCTTAACAAACAATCTTCCTTTCCTGTGGAAACCCCATACCTAGATAAATGTATGACAATACTGCAAAAGCACCCAGAAATAAAATGTCAGGGACTTGCCGTTGTTACTGGTAAGCCGGATAACAAGGGCGGTTCACTCGGCAGGGCCGAATCAACAGGGCTCGGCGTCTTTGTTGCATTGAGGAAGGCGGCTAAATATAAAAACATAAATCTGCAAGGCGCCACCGCTGCCATCCAGGGATTCGGTAATGTCGGCAGGCCACCAGCAAAATTCCTACATGATGCAGGGGTAAAGGTAGTAGCGATTACTGATGCCAGGGGTGGCATCTATAATCCTAATGGTCTGGATATAGAAGCTGTATTTAATTATGTGAATACCGCAGGTAAAGGTTCAATAAAAGGCTTTCACGGGGCAAGAGAAATTACAAACGAAGGTCTTTTCTCCCTCGATGTTGACTTCCTCATCCTCGCCGCGCTTGAGAATGCAATTGATAGAAATGCGTATAAAGTTAAGGCCAGGATTATAGCCGAAGGTGCAAATGGGCCTATTACTCCCGGGGGTGACAAGATTCTTAAAAGAAAAGGCATTTTTATAGCGCCAGATATTGGGACAAACCTGGGGGGCGTCTTTGTATCATATCTTGAATGGGTACAAAATCTAAAGAACGAACGGTGGGACTTGAAAAAGATTAACGACATGCTTGAGGATAACATCTCCATGGTCTTCAATGACATCCTCAGGATTTCTCAGGAGAGAAAGATCGATATGAGGACCGCAGCTTCCATTATAGCAGTAGGACGTGTTGCAGTTGCCGAGCTATCTAAGGAAATTGTTAATATGATGATTATCTCATCTTCTCCCACTTTAGCAAAGGGGGGAAGGGGGGATTATATGACAGAAGAGACGTTAAACACCCTGCGGGATTATCTAATTTATCTGTGTGATGATTTGATGAAGCGAATACCTCTTGATTATTGGACTCTTGTCGTCTTAATATCCAATCTTGAGAGGGTGTTGAATACCAGTAAGATTATAGGTGGAGATATCGGGGTGATAGTAAAAGATATATATACGGAAGCCATCCGCCTTTTCGCCTCATTTGTCAAGGCCAAACCTGAAAATGATGATCTCTTAACGGCAATGTCAGCCTTGCCAGAGAGTGCAAGAAAGCAATTATAAGCAGGTTACCACCCTTAACTTAATGAATATTTATAACATGGAAAATACTCATGTTGAAAGATGAGTTGCTGGTCGCGTCAACAAAGTTGATTACTCCAACAAGTAGGAAACATACATTTACAAAACGTACATTTATACAGAGCGTCATAAGTAATTGCAAAAGAGATTGCTTTGCTTCGCTCGCAACGACAGAAGAAGTGTCATTGCAAGGAGTGTAAGCGACGAAGCAATCTCAATATCTTTATGGATGTAAGCATGCATTGTTATTTAAGTCGTTATGTATAGAATAATAGAGTCTATCTAGAAGGCCGAACCAAAAAAGACATCTATATCAATCAAAGATATCTTCTCAGTCTTCAGGTATCAGTACTAGATCAAATTTGCCTTCTGTTTGTCCCTTAGCAGGATAGTACTGTGTGATCAGTGTCCGATATCCTTTAACCGTAACTTTAATATGGATGTGTGAAGGTCTACGAGCATAAGGTGGAGGAAAATTGCTTTCAAATTTATAAGCACCCATTTTATCGGAAAACAACGTAGCTCGATGGTCATAGTCATATCCACCATGTGGACCAACCAGCCAGAACTCTATTCGCGTTCCTGCAATAGGTGAACAGTCCGCGCTAGACCTCACGACACCACTCAGGATGTGACCTTTACCAACACTTGTTCGTTCCGGTGCATTTGGGACATAAAATGGACCCAACATATCAGGACGTGTAGGCTTACATAGATCATCATTAGTTGTCTGAGTGTGTTTTGTCAAGTCTTCTGCCCGCGCCAGTTTTGTCCCCAATTGGAGTGTTTCTACATGGCTACTTCCAAAGCCTGGAAAGATAAGAAACAAAAAAAACATAACCAGATACGATACTGATAACCGATTCATAATCCAAACCCCCATTTTAACTGAAAAAGTTTTTTATTAAACGCTCATGACCTTTAGGTCACCACTTAACAGGTTGTCCGAGAATAAGCAAAAGCACCATTTTTTGTCATTTTTATCCGCCAGTCTTTATGGCGGGCTGAATAGATCCTGAACTAAATTCAGGACCTTCGGTTTCAGAATCTGTAATTATACGTATTTACATAGGTATTAGATTCCGGATCGAGTCCGGAATGACAATTCTCGGACAACATTTTAACATGAAAATTTGATCCTGGATTCCTTGCCTGCCCGACCCGTCCCCGCCGGTACCAGAACCAGAATGGGCAGGCGAACGGCACCTACCAGAACGATGTCGTCGGGCTGGTTGCCGGGCGGGCAAGGTCATTCAGGCAGGCGAGAGCAAGGGGTTTCTCTTTCCTTCCTTTCGGAAGGCGTCCTCGTCCGCCCTGACGGTCATGCCAGAGGCAGATCCGCCTTTGGAGGAGATTCCAAATTTTATTTTCGAATCAAAAAGGACTAAATTACTTTTATATATCCTTTAACTTTGTGAACAATATCTTCAAAGTCATTGTTATGCCCATTTAGGGCTTTGCCTCTAAGCTCTATCTTTCCCTTGCCCACTCCAAGCCCTAACTCCAGTGCTGTCTTTATCTGTCTCTGTTCCCATACACCTTTGTCAACCACTTTGGGCCATTTGTCAAAACTCTTTATAATACCCAGGCCAACGACATCGGCTGCAATCCTATCACCACTCGCGAGGATGATATTGGTTTTTGCCTCTGTTCCTTTCCTTGGGCCTCCTCCTATCATTGAGGTTGTTCCGTCAATGATATTCAAGTGTGGAATATAGGCCTGGTTAATCTCTGAAATTATCTCCTCCCAATGGAACCTATCAATAAAGTAAGGTCTTTGTTTCAGGTGTGTGGCTCCAATAAAGTTCTTGAGACATATACTGTAAGCAGCATACTTATGGGTCTTGATTACGGGAAGGTTTATAACCCTATCTGCCTTGTATATCCATTCTGAGACATAGACCTTCTGTATATATCTTGTGTCTGAAAGCTCTACCTCAACCCAGTCAAGGTCTTCAAAATAAACCACCTCTGCCCCTGCTTCCTTAGCAGCCCTAGTCAGACCTGTTCTTCTCATATTTCTTGCTGTAGAGAGGGTAAGTAGGGCAGACATATCCCCAACTATGACTCTTTCAGCTCCCTCTCTATAGAGGAGTTCAACCACCGCCTTTAAGACCTCAGGGTTTGTGGTGGTGGGGTGAGGGTCACCCGTAACAACATTAGGTTTGACAAGGACTGATTTCCCTTTGACATCTATTTTTTCCAGCCCGCCTATCAGGGACACTGCTTCCCTTACCATTTCCTTTATATCATCTCCACCAACAATTCCTACAACGGCATTTTCACCATCCATATACGGATTTTCAAACTTTTGCGGATTGATAGTCTCAGCTTTTGGGTTAAATAAAAAGCTGGGTCTGCACCTTAAGGAGAAGAAGGATACGATGGAGAGACCGCCGAGATATAAAATAAATCTGCGTGAATAGTTCATAGAGATATTGTGATAATTTAGCCACAAATTTTAGCAATAAATAATCCAACCAGACATTTAAATAACCTTAATTAGTTCTTGAATATATCTTCTTAAACCCTCAGCACCCGCATAATGGACACCGAGTGTCTTCGATTGAGTATTGTCAATAGTATTGACGGGCTGTTTGGGTGTGCCATTAATATTTGATTTGGAAACACTTAATTCCCTGGCCATTTTTGCTATGGTCATATTGTCTACGTAAAAGTCTACTAAATTATAAATTTTTCCTGATGCCTTTTTTTTGTCAATTGCTAAATCTATTGCCTGAGCTACGTCTGCCACATGTACCACCTTTCCACCTCCCACAACCTCTACATCAACTCCGTCTTTAATGTTCTTAATTAAATCATACCAATCAGAATGAGCTAGATTTGGATTTACGCCATAGATACCGACAGGTCGGAATATGGTTGTATTAATACTCTTTGACATGAAGTACGAATGACAGAATGCCTCCACAGCAGCCTTATAGGCGCCATAATTTGAATCGGGTATCAGGGGATGTAGTTCATCCAATCTGATATTGGAAAAGATGTATCCGTACACTGCACATGAACTGATAAAAATGAATTGTCTAACTCCATGTTGCTTAGAAGCATTTAATAACTCCAGGCTACCTGATAGATTTACGCCCAGGAATCTCTTAAAATCCCTATTAGCAGCTTCATGAAACCCCGCTCCATTTCTCTCATAGGCCATGTGGATTACTACATCGGCACCCTTCACAAACTCCCTTAAGCCTTTCTTATCTCCCAGATCACCCTGTACAAACGTAATCTTTTCCTCATAATCCTTAAGGTGTGAAGTGTTACTGGTCTTCCTTACAAGTGCCTGTATGTGAACATCTCTCTCAAAGAGTTTCTTCGCTACGTAGTGCCCCAAAAAGCCTGACAAACCAGTTATTGCAATCTTCATGATTTAGTCCTCTAAATGCTTTTTGATTATGTACTTTTTCTGAATACACTGAAGATAAGCTTTAAGCAAAATGGAGTAATAGGTTTAAAAGTTTGAGTGGTTTCTCAAAGAATTGTTGTAGTATATTGAGGGATTGATGATATTAAAACAAAAAATTTTTTATTTATATCGCGAATACTTTAAAAAGGAACGTAGGATTGGTGCGATAAATCTGGAACATTATCCCATGTGCGTCCCAGCAATAACCTTCCATTGGCTTTCTTTGCACGTTTTTTTCCATCTGCACCCCATCCACCCCACTGCTTGAAAAAAAAGGGAACATTTTGCTCTTTACATTGACGTTTGATATTCATTATCCATTCAAGTTTCATCGGACGAGCTTCCGGGCCTGATTCACCACCAACAATAACCCATTGTATATTCGTCAAATCAAGTTTGCTCAAATCCTCAAGTAATGGTTCTATCGACAAAAAATGTATATGCGCCTTCAACT
The DNA here is from genome assembly GCA_046757465.1 of Candidatus Scalinduaceae bacterium. Lineage (GTDB taxonomy): Bacteria > Planctomycetota > Brocadiia > Brocadiales > Scalinduaceae > Scalindua_A. Next base: position 13,900 of record JBHHYH010000039.1, read on the forward strand.
GACGCAACTTGTTAATTCGGGGTAAACCATACTCTTTGTTTTCGACAGTAACACCGAGCCATACATTCTGTGACACTTCATAAGACTCAAAAAATTCCACCATTCTTTCAGCACGTTTAGTCAATACTTGAAATGTATGGAAAGGTGCATTCTGCATTACGTCAAATACCTGTCGGATATAAGCATCTTGAATCTTTTCATGAAACAAGTCACTCATTGAATTTACAAAATAAATAGTTGGTTTTCTTCGCCGTAATGGTTCGCGTAAGCGGTGAGGCTGAAGGGTGAGCTTAAAACCATTCCCATACCCTTGAACACCCATAGCCTTTAAGCGGCGTGCCATGGTCCCTGCATAACAATGTTGGCAGCCAGGTGAAACCTTTGTACAACCTGTTGTTGGATTCCAGGTTTGTTCTGTCCATTCTATAGACGTTTGTGTGCTCATATTATTTAATCTTCTTTAAAGATTCACCTTGGTTATTATTGGCTGTAAATTTCACGAAATGAGTCCGACGCCTTTCTATATTTATGGCATCAGTATTTATAACCTTACCTTCATCATGCAACTCTTTAAATGCCATCTGAAAATCACTAATAAGCCAATCGGTTTCTTCAAGCATGTCAGCAAATTCCTCAACTCCAAATTGTTTCGGTTCACATGATAACTTACTCAACCAATAATCTTTAACTTCTGACAATCCAATCTTATCATCTTCATATTTTATTTTTGTAAATGCAGAAGGAAATTCCTGTTGACCACTCTTCTCAACACGACGATCCTGTTTAGCTTGTGCACGAACCTTTTTCTGAATCAAATCCAGTTTTTCTGATACTTCCATGAAAACTACTATGCCTAGTGGATGCCGTGTAAGATATACCATATCATATATAGTTCGATCCTTCAAAGGATACAATATTTTTGCATAAGCTGAACGTGGTTTTCTTCCTGTTATTAATTGCGCACTTTTTAGACGTTCACGATACGTTATCAGAAAATAGGCTTCCTTTTGCTCTGATGTCATTCCAGAAGTATCTAGGACTTCTCCAAGTATTTCTTTTATCAATTCTTCTGAATCTGATTGGCGATGAAATCAGCGTAAAAAATCTAACATAAAAGTTATAAGAAATTCTGAATTATGACGTTTCAAAAGAGGACACAATGTCGGAATCTCTATGGCCTTCTTATAACCAGTATGGTCAACGAAAAAGAAGGTAAAATTCCCTTCTCCACACCATTTAAGAATGTCATCACGAAGTTCATAAAATTCTCCATGAAAAGATTTAGCATCCACTTCATTCCCTTTTCTATCCGCCAAGAATGACTCAAGTTTACCAAAACTTTCTTTGTTTTTTTCAATATATAAAGCACGGAACTGAACATTTTTGCCAAAGTTGCGTAGTAGCCCTTCTTGGCACTTTTGCATAATATTCAATGAAATTGCAATAGGGGTATCCCTGAGATCATTAATGCCTTCTTGCCAAGGCCCAGCAAAACAATCAACATAAGAAATACTTTTTTCATGTCGACCTATAATCATAAAAAGGCGTTCGAGGTAATTATTTAGTAAGGTATGTTTTATAAAGGTCTGCTCTCTACCAATATAATCCTCAGGGTTCATTATATCTCCCCATTATTATAAATTGGAAGAAATAGGATCTGCCACTATGTATTTTCAGGAAAATTTTCCTGCGGTTTGTTAATTTTAGGCTGGAAGGTTATATGAACAATCCACATAATACTTCATTGTAAAAACTATAGCAAAATAAATTTTTTAAAATAATTACATACCGCTCTTTGCTCGTAAACTTTTAATCATGCAAATGGTTTGATATAATAAAAAGAATCTAATATGAATAAACGCTCCATTACCAACACAGACAAGAATAAATATCTCTTTTGTGATAACTCACTCTCAAGGTCTCTTCCGAATATGGGTAAGGTCCTGGTTACGGGTGCCTCAGGATATGTTGGAGGAAAGTTAGTACCTGAACTCATTGCAAGAGGTTATAAGGTGCGAATAATGGCAATGGAAACTTCTCCTGTGTATAAAAGTATGTGGCCGGAGGTAGAAGTGGCAGTAGCTAATGCCTTGAATCAAGAGCAACTAAAGGCTGCCCTTGACGGAATTGACACTGCTTATTATTTGATTCATTCCTTACGCCTCGGACCCAGAGGTTTTAAAGTTGCAGACATTAGGGCGGCTTCAAATTTCAGAAAGGCTGCGGAGGAAAAACACGTTAAAAGAATCATTTATCTGGGAGGCCTTGGAGACGTTAGAAGTTCTCTTTCTTCTCATCTTCGTAATCGCATAGCGGTAGCACAAGAATTAAAAAAGGGAAGAGTAGCCGTAACTGTTCTTCGCGCTGCCGTAATTATTGGCTCAGGGAGCGCTTCATACGAAATTATTCAACATCTCGTAAAAGCGGTTCCCATTCTCGCCATTCCCAGATGGGCAAAAACCAAATGCCAGCCAATAGCCATTTGCGATGTAATTAAGTACCTTGTCGGTGTCCTGGAAATTTCTGAAACCTCTGGAAAGAGTTTTGATATAGGGGGCAGAGATATTTTAACTTATGAAATGATGCTGAAAACCCTTGCCAGTCTTCTTAACAAGAAAATGCTTTTCGTCCCTTTTCCCTTCTCCAATATTCGATTCTATGCGTATTGCGCGAGTATACTTACTCCAGTGCCTAATCCCATAATCCGGTGCTTGATGGAAGGTTTAAAGAACGATGTTATATGTCTTGATAAGTCCATCAAATCTTTTCTCCCATTTGAACCTGTTTCGTACAGAGATGCACTAGTCAAAGCAATGTCTTGTGGAGAGCAGAATAGAGAAAAAACCATATGATCGAGAATAAGACGGGGGTATTGCGTGTGATAATTAATGCGTGTTAAAACATCTCTGATAATTTTTTTGAAATCATTGAAAGATTTTTGTCCTTAGTCAAGTACTCCACCTCATGCGGATGTACCTTCAAATCAGTAAGCATCTTCTTTATCCTCTTCCATCCAGATTCTTTTTTCTTTTCACTCGTCTCTACATATATATTTGATACTAATTCTCCCAATTTTTGTATAAGACGAAGATCCTTATTCTCGTAGAAATTCTTGATAACTTTTCTTTGATGCTCCGTGTATCCTTTTACGTGTTTTTCGTCCATTTAATTCACCTGTCTACGTCTACAATATTTTCAAAGACTTTCCTATCTTCTCAAAATATTCTACCGCCCACGTAAGATCTTCTTCACTGTGTGTGGCCGAGAGCATTACGCGGATACGTGCCTTACCCATAGGTACCGTGGGATAACCAATGGCCTGGGCAAATATGCCCTCCTTAAATAACATCTGGCTAAAGTCACCGGCCTTCTTAGCATCACCTATCATAATAGGGGTTATGGGGGTTTCCGTACGCCCGAGGTTGAACCCTATCTGTTTCATCTTTTCCTGAAAAAATGAGGTATTCTCCCAGAGTCGTTTGACCAGAGCGTCTGAAGCAATTAGTGTATCCACTGCAGCAATACAGGCCGCCACATCGGCCGCTGTTACGGCACTCGAAAATAGGAAGGGGCGTCCCTTTTGTGCAAGATAATCCGTCAATCTTTTGGTTCCTGCAATGTAACCACCCACAACACCAAAAGCCTTTGACATGGTCCCCATCTCAATGTCGATTCTACCATGCAAATTGAAGTGGTCAACAATTCCCCTCCCGCTCCGGCCCAATACACCTTCTCCATGCGCATCGTCCACCATGGTAATGGCCTCGTATTTTTCAGCAACATTTGCAATCTCCGGCAACGGCGCGACATCTCCCTCCATACTGAAAACACCGTCCGTAATAATAAGTTTGCGCCTGATATCTTTTTCAGCACGGATTTTTGCCCGAAGGTCTTCGGGATTACAGTGTTCATAGCGTACAACCCTTGCCTTAGAAAGACGACATCCGTCAATGATGCTTGCGTGATTGAGTTCATCCGAAAAGACAACATCCTCCTTGCCAACGATTGCGGGAATAACGGCAAGGTTTGCACAAAATCCTGATTGAAAAGATATGGAGCCTTCTACTCCCTTGAAGTGCGCAAGTTTCCGTTCCAGTTCCTTGTGTAAGCTCGTTGTTCCTGCAATAGTCCTTACGGCTGCAGGACCTACACCATAAGTTTCAATGGCCTTTTGCGAGGCTGACTTTAACTCTGGATTATTGGCAAATCCCAGATAATTGTTCGAACTGAGATTAAGGACCTTCTTTCCATCGATAATAATCCATGCCCCCTGAGGTCCTTCAATTGTGCGGACTTGCACTAATAATCCAGCTTCTTCAAGTTTATCTAATTCTTCGGTGATAAAATTGAGTTTATCCATAATACTTTTTTTTATCCCCACTGCTTTCTTGCACGGTGGCGGCACGCTGCGAAAGCAAGAAGTGGGGGCTCTCTCACAATCCCAACAAGTCTAAACATTTAATATAACCTTCCCACACTTACCATCTTTCATTAGTTTCATGCCCTTTTCATAGTCCTTTAGTGAAAACCGATGTGTGATAATGGGGCTTGGATCAACAAGTCCATCGGTTAAGAAACGTGAGGTCTTGTACCATGTAGAGAATACCTTACGGCCTGTTATCCCATAAATGCGAATTTTTTTGAATATGATTTCCTTATTCAGGTCGATACTGACACGTTTTTCATAAATACCTAGAATGGAAATTCTACCACCCGGGGTAATGACTCGCAGGCCCTGGTTCAGAGCTTGATTATTACCTGAAAATTCAAGTACCACATCCACACCATTATTATTTGTAGCTTCAAGGACGCGTTTTGTTATATTCCGACTCTTTGGATTAAGGGCTATATGAGCACCCATCTTTTTGCTGATATTCAGTCGGTAGTTATTAGGATCTGAAACTATGATCACTGAGGCACCACTAGCCCTGGCAATTCCCGTGGCAAAGAGTCCAATCGGTCCTGCACCTAAGATTAAGACTGTCTTTGCAGAGACATCCTCCACCATGACTGTATCAATGGCGTTACCAAATGGTTCCTGTATAGTAGCCCATTCGTCAGGAATGTGAGAATCGTTTTTCCACAGTACACGTTCTGGCAAGACCAGGTATTCTGCAAGTGTACCATCGTGATCTATTCCTAATAATTTAAGGTCCTTGCACACCTCGTTATATCCATTTCTGCATTGATAGCAATGTCCACAGGAGATATGACTCTCTGCACAAACATTGTCTCCAACCTTTACACGAGTTACTTCATCTCCAATCTTCGTCACATTCCCAACAAACTCATGTCCAACAATTCGAGGTGGTGTGAAACGTTGCTTTGCCCAACGTGTCCAGTCACGTATATGCACATCCGTACCACAGATCGATGCAATTTTTACTTTTATAAGCACATCTCTCAACCCTATCCGTGGAATAGGTACTTTTTTAAATTCCATCCCTTTCATACGCTTTGTCTTAACTACTGCCTTCACTTTAAAACACCTCTTTTTTTCATTGCATGGTACTTTTCCTTTACCGTCATTAGACCCCCATTTTTCTCCATAGTCTTACCTCCTCTTTACTTTCTTTATTTTTGAACTAATGAATTTTACCATTTGTGATGTTTAAAATGAATACTAAAAGATTTCCTTTTAGTACTATGTGCTTTTCAGGCTGTCTGATAAAAAGTTTTTTTACTAAAGTTTTCATGTTAATCTTCCGATAATTAGCATTAGGGGGCTTTATGTCTATATCTTTCAGCACTTCTGTTTCTGGTATTCAGGCTGCTTTTGCTATGCTCAACGTATCTGCGCATAATACAGCAAACCTGAATACGGATGGTTTTAAAAAACAGGTAGTTAACCTGAGTGAGGACTCTACAGGCAGAGTCGTTGCAGATATAAGTGAAAGCACCGAGGCAGGTCCCTTGTATACAAATTCTGACGGAGATACAATAGAGGCATCAAATGTTGACTATCTTGATGAAGTTGCTGAACAGATTAAGGCCAAACATCTCTTATCCGCAAATATAGCTGCAATTCGTCGCACTGATGAGGCATTTGATAGCCTCATGGACATAATGGTATAGGTTTTCAAGACTTATGATTATGACCATTTTAGGCATTCTGAAGCGACTTACTCCACATTTCCTAACAAATAAATTCTCTTAAGCTCTATTACCATCTACTTCAATTCCTGCTTTTCTGCACATTTTCCTGAAATACTACAAGAAACCTTCATGAATCATATTGACTTATATATACTTACTATTATTGCTTTATATTTATCGTTATAATCAATACATTTACCTTTACTATATTGCTTGACACTTTTACATAAAATGTTAAACTTTTCTAATTATGAAAATATTATTATCAAGGTGTATTTGAAGATGATAAAAGCGGCTGTAATAACAATTAGCGATAAAGGCTCAAGAGGTGAAAGGGAAGATAAAAGCGGTGCTGTGATTAAGGAAAAACTTGGTCATATAAAGGCACAGGTTGTCGCATATGACATAGTACCTGATGAGAGGGATGTTATTGCTAAGAAACTTAAGTCTTTTGCTGATAAAGCGAACTTGATTCTAACAACAGGGGGGACGGGTGTTAGTCCAAGAGACGTTACTCCCGAAGCAACCAGAGATGTAATAGAAAAGGAACTGCCAGGGTTTTCAGAGGTTATGAGATTGGAAAGCTTTAAGGTCACTCCCAGGGCTATAGGAACTCGAGCTGTGGCAGGTATTTATAAAGATACCCTAATTATTAACCTTCCGGGAAGCCCAAAAGGTGTCTCTGAATGTTTAGAGACTGTGCTGAGTGCTATTCCACATACCCTGGACTTGATAAAGGGCGAGGTTGTTGACTGCGGCAAAGATATTAACTAGCCAATCAATAAGTATTTAAGAATGAGTAAGTTACTTAAATCAAAAATGACATTTCAGGAAATAATAATAAATCTTCAAAAATATTGGTCTGATGAAGGTTGCGTAATAATGCAACCATATGATATAGAGATTGGTGCGGGTACATTCAATCCATCCACATTTTTAAGGGTACTTGGTAGGAAGCCGTGGAAGTGTGCTTATGTCGAACCTTCAAGGAGGCCAACGGATGGGCGTTACGGAGAAAACCCAAATAGATTACAACATTATTACCAATTTCAGGTAATCATAAAGCCTTCACCAGATAACTCTAAGTACTTATATACCAAGAGCTTACAGTCACTTGGAGTTGATCTTGTTAAACACGACGTCCGTTTTATCGAGGATGACTGGGAGTCACCAACTTTAGGTGCAACTGGATTGGGTTGGGAGGTATGGCTTGATGGTATGGAAATAACTCAATTTACATATTTTCAACAGATTGGAGGTATGGAATTGGATGTTATTTCGCTTGAACTGACCTATGGCCTCGAAAGAATTGCCATGTTTATCCAGGAGAAGGAATCAGTATTCGATTTGGAGTGGGTAGACGGATACACTTATGGGGATGTACACAAGCTGGATGAGATACAATTCTCTACCTATAATTTTGAGGTGGCAGATACTTCTATGCTCCTAAAGCAGTTCGATATGTACGAAAATGAGTGCAGGAGATTATTGGAAAAGGGGATCGTCATACCGGCCTTTGATTATGTCTTAAAGTGTTCACACACATTCAACATTTTAGATGCCAGAAAATCTATAGGCGTTACTCAACGCACGAGATATATTGGCAGGGTCAGAAGTCTGGCAAAAGGTTGCGCAGAGGGCTACTTGAGTCTTACGGGAGAATTGAATTAGGTAGGTGTTTTCATCAAAGTTTTTAGCTTTTCTGTGATATTTTCAAACTGACTATTATTTGAAAATAAAATAGTAATTTTTCCTTTTCCGTTCTTCTCTTTGATTAAAACCCTGGCCCCAATAAATTCTCTGAGTTTGTTTTCCAGATCACAAATATTAGGTGATTTATATAACTCTGAAGATACTACCTTACTATCAGAAGACTTTTTTGAAGAAAATAGAAACTTTTTTTTGCCGGAGGCAATCATCTCTACTTCACGGACAGAAAGGCCATCAGTTATTATTTTTTCACTGAGGATTTCTTGTTTTTTGGGGTCTTTCAAAGATAAGAGGGCACGGGCATGGCCCATTGATATAGTTCCACGTGAAACAAGTTCTTGTATATCTTCTGCCAAATCTAGCAATCTAATCGTATTTGCAATTGAAGATCTATCTTGCCCAATCTTTATGGCAATCTTTTCATGTGTCAATCTAAAATTGTTTTTCAACTCTAAATAGGCACGAGCCTTCTCAATGGGATTCAGATCTTCCCTTTGTATATTTTCCACCAGTGCCAATTCAAGCGACTTCATGCTATCAACATTCTTAATGTTTACTGGTATTTCTTTTAATCCTAAGAGTTTTGCCGCTCTCCAACGTCTCTCCCCTGCTATTATTTTGTATCCTCTATTTGTAGGACAAACTATAATTGGTTGCAATATCCCGTGCTCCTCTATTGACTTCATCAGTGTTTTCATTTGTTCCTGGTTAAAGCGTTTTCGTGGTTGGGATTCGTTTTGTTTGACTTCTTCCGTACTTATTTTTGTAATATTTTTACTCTCTACTGTTCCTATACCAATTGCATCGCCTAGCAATGACTGTAAACTATTTCCGAGTTTTTCTCTATTGGCCATGTGGATTTAAAATTTTAACTAGAAAATAAAATTATAAGACCCTATTTACCAAATTGCCAATCTGTATTCAAGAAAAATCTTTTGAAAATTAATGTAAAAATTGGTAAAAGGACATATTAACAAACGTTCCATGTAAAACACCACTTATGGAGACTATTTTGAAAAGGCTTCTCTCATTAGTCATTAACAATTTCAAAGAAATCATCAGGCAACCTTTTTACTACGTTATACTTTTTTCAGGTTGCTTTATAACTGTAATCTCCTTTTCTTTTACATTTTTTTCTTTTGGAGAAGAGGTAAGAATGATAAAGAATATGGGATTGTCCACAATAACTATTTGTGGTCTCTTGACCGGATGTCTCTCTTCTTCTATCTTAATTGCAAATGAATTCAAAAGACAAACGACCCTGGCTGTACTTTCCAAACCGATAACAAGAATTCATTTTATTTTGGGTAAATATCTGGGAATTATTTTAGCGGCAACGGTATTAATTTTTTCTCAGGGTCTAGTTCTAGAAATATCGCTTGCAATTAATAAGTACTTAAAAATTTCAAGCTTTGAACATCATTCTTCCAATCTGATAGACTATTATTGTATACTGGGAATTTATTTTTCTCTTCTGCAAATCTTAATCCTTACCGCAATATCAGTATTTATATCATTATACCTTAATGTAACTGGAAATCTATTGGTTTGTTTCCTTGTCTTTGTTTTCTGTCATTCACTTAATTATGTTTTCCCTTTCCATGCTCAATTCATCAATGTCACAAGCATTCTGCTAGCCGGTTGTTATATAATATTCCCTAACTTGCATAATCTAGATTTATTAACAATGAACGATATTGCGTATGGATCTAGTTTTATATATATAGTATATAGTTCATTGTACTCTGCATCATATAGTATAGCTGTGCTATGGTTAGCCGTTCTCTTCTTTAAGAGAAAAGAAATTGTTTAGCCTATCTTCTACAGTTGTTTTTCAATGTTTAGATATAAAAAGATACAGAGGAGTAAAACAGGATTGTGTCAAAAAAAAGGGGGGGTGGATTTTTTTGAAAGATGTTAAATGCAGATGGTTAATAACTACCGATGATTGCCCCTGCACAAAATAACAGACAATCGCTTATTGCTTATATGGAATGGGTGTCTTTTTGAGGTACCAAATGTCTGTGTTGTATTGCTTAATAGTCCGATCACTAGAAAACTTGCCCATCCTGGCGATGTTGAGAACAACCTTCTTTGCCCAGGAATTCTTATCCTGGTAGAGTTCAGACACCTTCTCCTGGGCCCCTTTATAACGTAACAGGTCTTTAAGAATGAAATGTCTGTCCTCTCTGATTAATGATTCAGTTATCTTATTGAGGACATCTCTTTCCTCTGGAATGTTAGTTAGTTCCTGCGAACGTAATTGTTTGATTAGCCTTTGTATACTCTCAACGCTATTGCAAACTTCTACAGAGTTGTATCCATTCTCCCTGAGCTTCTTGACCTCCTCAGCCCTTAGTCCGAATATAAACATGTTTTCTACTCCTATCTCCTCTGACATTTCTACGTTCGCCCCATCTAGGGTTCCAATCGTCAATGCCCCGTTCAGAGCAAGTTTCATGTTTCCTGTTCCTGATGCCTCGAGTCCAGCCGTAGAGATTTGTTCGCTCACATCAGCTGCTGTTAGGAGCATTTCTGCCAGGGTTACATTATAATTTTCCAGAAAAGCAACCTTAATCATTCCATTAATATCTGGGTCATTATTAATAATTCGAGCCAGTATATTTATAAATTTAATTATAGCCTTAGCCATATCATATCCTGGGGCGGACTTTGCGGCAAAAAGGAATGTTCTCGGTACAATGGACTTACTCTGATCATCCTTCAATTCGTTGTACAACATTAATATATGAATGGCATTCATCAATTGTCTTTTGTATTCATGCATTCTTTTAGCCTGTACATCGAAGATAGAGTCAGCATCGATTTCTATCCTCTCAATTACTCTTCCACACCCATCCTTCACCGGATTATGTTCGTATATGTAATCTTTCAGCCTTTTCTTGTTACGGTGTTTAATTTTCATTAACTGATCCAGAAAATTGGTGTTGCCTGCAAACTTTTCCAATTTTTTCAGTTCCGATAAATCAGTTATCCAGCTCTCTCCTATTTTATTACTAATCAGACCTGCCAGTTCCGGATTTGCCTTCAGGAGCCATCTCCTCGGGGTAATCCCATTTGTTTTGCTACTGATTTTTTTAGGAAACATCTCGTTAAAATCATGCAGAACCTGCTCCTTAAGAATCTGGGTATGCAGTTGCGCCACACCATTAACGGAATGACTCCCTACAATAGCGAGGTTGGCCATTCTCACCCTCCCACTTTCAATGATCGACATCCTTCGGACGCGGTCCATGTCACCGGAATATTTATCCCCTACAGACTTACAAAAGTCGTGGTTAATAATCTCTATAATTTCGTAATTTCGAGGAAGAAGCTCTTTCATCATGCTGGCATCCCATTGCTCCAGTGCTTCACTCAAGACCGTATGGTTGGTGTAACCGCAGGTTTTAACCGTAATTTTCCATGCCTTAACCCAGTCAACTTCCTCTTCATCTACCAAGACCCTCATCAGTTCTGTGATGGCAAGGGAGGGATGAGTGTCATTAATCTGGATGGCAACTTTTTGATAAAAGCAATCGAACGATTTATGGTTCTTTTTGTACGTCCTGAAAATATCTTGTATGCTTGCCGACACAAGAATATATTGCTGCTTCAGCCTCAATAGCCTCCCGGGGTCATGACTATCGTTAGGATACAAAATCGATACCATGGTCAGATCCTCATGGTTTAAGACATGTCTTAAGGCATTAGCATAGTCTCCCCTGTCAAAGGCTTTGATATCAAACTGGTCGTAATCCGGAACAGACGTACTCCACAACCTTAACGTGTTAACAGTGTTATTCCTAAAGCCGACAATAGGCATATCAAACGGAATGGCGGCGACAGTTTCATAATCCTTGATCTCTGTTTTTCCCTTACTATCAGAAATATCCTCTCTATGGACACGGCCTCCAAATTTGACTATAACCCGCTCCTCTTCGTGCTGAACTTCCCAGGGATTTCCATGCTGAAGCCACTGATCCGGGTGTTCGACCTGATATCCATTCAGAATCTCCTGCTGGAAGATGCCATAATCGTAACGCAGGCCGTATCCGTGCCCTGGCAATTGCAGGGTAGCTATCGAATCCAAAAAACAAGCGGCCAATCTCCCCAACCCACCAGTTCCAAGCCCGGCATCCATCTCCATATCTTCAATCTCATTCAGGTTTAACCCCAGGGAGATCAGAAGGCTCTTAACTTCTTCCTGGATCCCCAGGTTAATCATGTTATTTCCCAGAAGCCTGCCCGGCAGATATTCCGCCGAGAGATAGTAAAGCTGTTTAACATCTTTTTTCTTATATTCCTGATTCGTAGCAATCCAGTTATCCATGATTTTGTCTCTCATCGTAAGCGCGAGGGCTTTATAGAGATGGAGATATAGCTTCTGCTTCACTGCTTCCTTTATGGACAAAACTCCCCTCACTCCGAGTCCCAGGGTCTTTTTCAGGTGGTACTCAATCCCATCTTTTAAAGAATTGGCTGATGGAGAAGCGCTAATTTTATACGAAAGTCCCTTGTTACTTTTCTTTTTCATATTATTCCTCAAATTAATTAATATAACCGTTAGGGTATTTTACTAACGATATAAAAAATATTTCCATTGAGCCAGAATGATATTACTAGGCAAATACCTATAAGAAAAGCACACGGCGCAAATACTGTAATTACGGGAAAAAGATGCATGAGAAAACTTCAATACTATTAAGGATGTATTGCCTTGTTATTTCACAAGCTAAATGATTATAAGTACATAAATATAAATTTACAAATGAAGAATTACAATTACGCAAACGAAGCAATCTAAAGAATGGTGCAGAACGCGTTGTGCCGATGTCTAAAGTATCCAGCAGGTTGTCCGAGAATTTGTCATTCCGGACTCGATCCGGAATCTAATACTTCTGTAAATACTTATAACTACAGATTCTGAAATAAATTCAGAATGACAAAAAATGATGCTTTTGCTTATTCTCGGACAACCTGCTGGATACGGGTAAAGGTTTTTTACTCATTTTTATCCTTGATTGTACCTTGTAACTATATTATGTTATCTTATCTTATAGCGATAGCTTTTTTTAAAATAACGTGGTTTGTCAATTTGTCTTTTTTGCTATAGTTATGAAAAAAGTTGAGCTCGGGAAAACTGGTATTGAGGTTTCACGTCTTGGGATAGGGACTGGAACGGGGCTTCCATCCGGGCACTGTGCTCAGGCATTAATGGATAAAAATGAATTAGCAAAACTTCTCCTTTATTCCTTCGATTGTGGCATAAATCTTTGGGATACTGCATTTCAGTACAATACTTATCCTCACATCAAAGAAGCATTGAAACAGGTCAACCGTAAAGATGTTGTATTGGCTACAAAGCTGACAACGGCTAATGAGAAGGAAACAATCAGAGATTTCAATATTACTCTTAAAGATTTAAACATTGATTATGTTGATGTATGTCTGCTTCACGGTGTGAGGACAAAAATTGAATTTCAAAAGAGATCAGACGCATTTAATACAATGGTGAAACTTAAGAAAGAAGGTAGGATTAGTGCGATAGGGTTGTCTTCTCATGGTCTAAGCGTCTTAAAATCTGTCTTAGAAATGCCAGAGATTGACTTGGTATGGGCAAGGATAAATTATGCCGGCCTCAATATGGATACCGGGTGTCTTGGTATGTACGATCAAATGGCATCGATTCACTGGTTAAAGAAATGTGTGCAACTCCTTCCCAAAAGAGTTAAGTCTCTCATTCGTCCTAAAGCCGATTCGCAGCCGATACCTGAGGATGCACGTAAAGAGGTTACGGACACGCTTAAAGAAATACACTCTCAGTCCAAGGGGATTGTAGGGATGAAGATAATAGCTGAAGGTGTATTGAGAAATGATGCAGAAAAAGCGGTAAGATATGTAAATGCTCTTCCTTTTGTAGACTCATTTATAATAGGAATGTTAAATAAGAAAGAAATAGATGAGAATTGTAAGATAGTAAATACTGCTAGCATGGAGCTGGAGGGAGTAGAAAAATGAATCACGGAAATGACTGAAAGGGTGGGAATGAAAAAAATATACATTGTCATTTCCGGCTTGATCGGAAAACCTATTTTACTAGTAAATTGTGGCTAAACATAGTTACTGTTTTTTAAATGGTAATAAGGTGGTAGTGTAGTAATCCTTTCATCTTCCAATGCCCCTCCTATAGTAAATTGATAGAGACTTTGATAAGAATTATCGCTAAATCCTAAGAGCTTATGGACTACATCATCAAAGGGATTTGTATTTCTTTTGTAACAAAATAGCATCATCTTCAAGATTCGGGCTTTCACATATTATTATTCCTTTCACATCAAAATCCTTCAATGCCCTCAGTAGGTCTGAGTAATTTAAATCTGATTCACCGAGATTAAGATGTTTTCTTTCTCCCCTTGGGCCATATTTTATTCCAGCAACATGGATGTGCATCTCTTGCAGTGCCGTCTTACCAAGTTTATGTTCAATAAGTCTCAGGACTTTGCAAAACTCTTCGTACGAGTTATATACACCCGTTCTGGCATGCAGATGTGCAAAATCAACGCATGGAAGGACGTTATCTATCTCACGACTTAGCCTCAAAACCTCACCTAAGTCTCCAAATGAAGACATCTTACCCGTTACTTCTGGCCTTATAACTATTGTATTACCTTCATCTTTTAACACCTTTGTTATTTGAGCTATCTCTTGCTTTATAACTTTGTATACATCACCCCTTTCCCTTTCCATGTAAAAACCCGGATGGAATACCACACTGACTGCCCCACATAAGTGACCTATGCGTGCAGATCGTAAAAGCCTGTATCTGCTAGCATGAACCTTTTTTTTGTCGGGCGAATTAAAATTAATAAAATATGGCGCATGTACACTCAGGATAACACGATTTTCTTTCGCCGTCTTTGCTATTTTTACGGCCATTTCCTCGTTAACTCTAACACCCTGCACAAACTCCAATTCCATGCAACCAAGGCCAAGCTTTTTAACATGCTTGATTCCCTCAATGCTGGAGTCAATTTGTGCTGAGTGTGGAATACCTGCAGTTCCAAAGAGCAATTTTTTCATAAATGAATATTTTTGAGGGCTAGTAGGATTTTGTGGTAAGCAAAAACATCATCTAACGGGAATTGCTGTGTTACGCATTATTACCTTATCGGCACAATTTTCAAAAAAGTCGTATCCAGAACCTGCCTCACCAATAAGATGTATCATCTTAGCTGCGTCTGTAATTTTTACGCCGCCCATAACAGTCACGCCTCTCTTGAAGAGAGGTTCAGGGTAAACACTGGCAGTTGGTCCGACAACTATAATCTCACTTGCCTTTCTGGCGAGTTTAAGGATAGGGCCAAGCGTATGATTAACAAGTGTGACCCCGGTTATGACAATGATATTTGCTTGAGGTATTATTTCCTTCAAACGGGCTTCAGGTTCTATTTCGACCATATTACCCTTGCCCACAACCCTTGGATTCTTTTCAATCACAAAGAGTTTCTTCGTAATCTCCTGGATTCTTTTTATGAATGGTGGAAAGGCTCCTACCATTGCAACGGTATCTTCGCCCGTAATCTTGACCAGGTCTAATGCATTTCCGTAAGCTGAGGGTTTATATTGGCAAGCCTCATCCTCAAGTAATATTGCAGAAAGTGCGTTTATGGTTGCAATCCCCACGGCTGCCTTAAGTGCGTTATCATCGAGGGCATAATCCATGAGGTCTGTGATTTGGAAATCGAGTAAATTTCCTGCTGCAGGCATCTTGGCGTGTGAACGTGGACAGCATACTGCTTCTGGAATCTCCTGCACAGGTGTATACGACATACCAGCATGTCCACTGCTTAAGACGACACCCGTATAAAACACCCCTACACGGATATCTCCTGGAGTAATTTTGAGCTGATTTATTACGTCCGAATCCTTGATAATCTTTATCAATTCCCTCGTAATAGACTTTCTTTCATCTATATTCTGCATTTGTCTTCACTCCTTAATACACAAATTAGATTCTTAGCTTTGCTAGAATGACAGGACGAAGGACTCGGAATGATTAGCGTTGTCATTCTGAGGGAGCTTGCGACCCCTGCCCGACCCGTCCGAATGGAGGCTGTGTCACAATTGTCATCCCGAACTTGTTTCGGGGTCTCTCAGGTTGCTAAGTTATTGAAATCATTAGATTCTGAAATCGGAGATCCTGAATTTAATTCAGTACCTGGTTCAGCCCGCCACAAAGGAGACTGTGTCATAATTAAACGACAAAAGAGGATACCAGTGGTTCTTCTTT
>JBHHYH010000040.1:0-28653 GCA_046757465.1 Candidatus Scalinduaceae bacterium
TCCAACCTATTATGACTCGCAGACAAGCATGGAAAACAAAATCTATGATTCCCCCCCCCGAAGTAAAACACGAACCTACCCACCAGAATGATACTCGCCTGAATGACCCCCACAGCCCCAGCATCTTACTTTCGCAGCGTGTCGCGGGAGCCGCGACTTTCGCCGCCACGGTGCAAGAAAGCACAGGGGCTAGCAGCGGGGGCGTAGTCGGGCTGGTCTACGAAAAAAACACTAAAGACAGCGCAACATCAAATAACATTCAATTGCTCAAGAAAGCACAAGACATCATTTGTGAAATACTCCAGATAATAAATGAATATTCAGATAACTGTATCGTTATGAAGAGTAGCAACCTGGAGACCTTTACAACTGATCAAATACAAAAGATTAAAGCTTCTTCAGCCTTGGATGAGTTTCTTGTCATTGAAAGTGAAATTAATAAGAAAATTCCCTCACACTTCGAAACAACAAGAAATTTAATTAAAGTAAAGTTCGATGAATTAAAAACCTTGATAAATGATTTTGCAGAAGACTTTGAATCCATAACCAAGGACAATACCAATTTCTCTAGCCAAATTAAAAGTCGTGTGTTGCATATTGAAAAGGCCATCGAACTTGACACAATAAAAGAAATTAGAAAGAAAATAACACATGAAACTGGCACGTTGCGAAAAACAATAACAAGAAAACAAAAGAAAGATGCCGAAATGATTAAGACACTATCACACAAAGTAAAAAACATGAATGATGAGCTTACTTCAGCAAAAGAAGAAACTATGGTAGATAGCTTAACTCTACTTTACAACAGAAGGGCATTTGACAGAAAGTTGAGAGAGGCCTTCGAAAATAACTCCGTGATAGAAAAAGCTTTTACTCTGATCATGGCCGATATTGATTACTTTAAGAAGATAAATGATGACTACGGTCACATAGTAGGTGATGAGGCCCTGAAGATGGTTGCAAAGACTATTAAGAAAATCTTCAGATTAAATGATTTTGTAGCAAGATACGGGGGAGAAGAATTTGTCATTATGATAGATATAATTGACGGGCAATATGTACGAAACGTATGCGAAAGATTCCGCTCAGAAGTCGAAACGATGAACTTTAAAGTTGATAATGAAACAATCCCCATTTCCATAAGCCTCGGAATAGCATTTTACAAAAAATCAGATACTCCAGAAACATTATTGAGCAGAGCCGACAAGGCACTGTATTTAGCAAAGCAAAGTGGAAGAAACATAATAAAAACAGAGGGACAATTACCTGCGCTCAGTGAAAAGCTCTAATATT
Source organism: Candidatus Scalinduaceae bacterium (assembly GCA_046757465.1). Lineage (GTDB taxonomy): Bacteria > Planctomycetota > Brocadiia > Brocadiales > Scalinduaceae > Scalindua_A. Next base: position 1,294 of record JBHHYH010000040.1, read on the forward strand.
AAATGGCAAAATATGTTTAGTTATTTAGTGACACATAACAATGAAAAAGAAAATAAAGGTATTAGTAATAGACGATTCTGCAGTTGTTAGAAAGATATTATCTACTGCCTTGAATAAATACCAGGATATCGAAGTAGTCGATACAGCGCCAGACCCTTTTGTAGCCAGAAATAAAATCTTGAGTCTAAAACCAGACGTCCTTACTCTCGATGTAGAGATGCCAAGGATGGATGGCCTTACATTCTTGAAAAAGTTAATGACGTACCATCCAGTACCGACAGTCATGGTAAGTTCGTTGACTCAAGAAGGTTGTGATGCAACATTAAAGGCCTTGGCAATGGGCGCTACAGACTTTGTCGCTAAGCCAACCTGTAGACTTTCCGGTGACGTAAGGGATGTAATAGGTGAGCTATATACCAAAATCAAAGTCGCATCTAAAGCGAATTTAAAAAGGATTAATAATACAAAAAAACATTTATACAACAAATATACATCTCGGGTAATCCATTCTACATCAGATGGGCACAATTACACCCTTTTCAAAGGCTCTCAAAAGATCATAGTAATCGGTGCATCAACAGGAGGTACAGAAGCCTTGAAGGAAGTATTAATACAGATGCCTCCTAACTCCCCAGCCATTGTAATAGTTCAACACATGCCAGAATTATTTACCAGGGCATTTGCCAAAAGGCTAGATTCTCTATGTTCCATCACGGTGAAAGAGGGAAAAAACGGTGACAGCCTTATACAAGGGCAGGCAATAGTAGCACCGGGAAATTACCATCTGAGACTACGAAGAAGTGGTGCGATGTATCACGTTGAAACAGATCAGGAAGCACCTGTGAACCATCAAAGACCATCTGTAGATGTCCTGTTTGATACTGTAGCAATGTATGCAGGAGAAAACGCCATCGGTGTAATTATGACTGGAATGGGACATGATGGTGCAAGTGGGCTTTTAAAAATGAAAGAATCAGGTGCAAAAACAATAGCCCAGGACGAAGATAGTTGCGTGGTGTTTGGTATGCCTAACGAAGCCATTAAATTGGGTGCTGTAGATAAAATTGCTCCACTACAAAAAATACCTGAGAATATCTTTGCTTTTTTGAACAATTAACATATGGACAACATAAATCATAATACTGGTGATGCTGAAACCATAAAAGTAGTGGAATCAAACGTTATTAGTAGAGACAAAGACAACGAAACAGCTCTTATAAAGATCTTGCAGAATGAGATATCATCACTTAAGGCCATTAATGCTTCATTACAAATAAGACTGCATAATCTACGTAAAAAATTCTTACCAAACGTGCTTCTCGTTGAAGATGATATCGATGCCAGTACAATCATTAAAGAATGTCTTATTGATGATTATAACGTAACTAATGTAGGAAATGGGATAGAGGCTTTAAATATACTACGCAAAATGGGAAAAGCAGGAAGTAGTATCAAACGAATGGATGTAATATTATTAGACGTCAAACTGCCTGGTATGAGTGGTTATGATTTATGCCGTGAGGTGAAAAAAAACATGAAACTAAATATTCCCATAATCTTTTGTACGATAAATAATACTAAAAAAGACGTAATAAAGGCTATTAGTTGTGGTGCTGATGACTATATAATTAAACCATTTCGAGAAATTACACTATTAGAAAAGACAGGCAAATGGGCAAAGGTAAGTCCCCACTGTTAGCCCCGTAAGGCATTCCCCCTAAAGGGGCCTACTTCTGGTAGCCTACAGGGAGAACAAGCTGTGGGGAAAGAAACTAAATGCTAGCAGGGATTAAAGATGAAACCGTCTCAATCACTTTCCTAAAATTTGTATTTCTAACATATCTCCACCTTAACTCTTTGGCGTCCTTTTCATCTGTTGTAATATTATTTATAATTGGCAAGCCCTTAAGCCCCTTTGCTAATTCAAAGGAGCGTGCCCTTCCCGATGCTTCACCTCCAGGTATCACATCCGTTACAAAATCCAGTACTACCTGTGTATTGTCAAAAATCGTGGTTGTTGCTTCTCTGCCCGCCTTACAGTTGCCGATTGTCGCATCCGGTATAACCTCAATAGAATTTAAACCCGCCAACATTATGTCTTCCCCAACATAAATCATACTTCTCGAGACTCCCATCACAATATCATCGACTATTGCATCTTTAAAGATTTTCTTAAACAGATGTTTAGTCCTGCCAATTCCACCATGAGGTTTCGCCTCATCTCCTGGAGTATAGGCCCCTAAGGTCAATCCACTTGCAACATTCTTAAAGAAATTACCCAGTGTCTTTGCAAAACCAACTTTTCTCCCCTCCTTTATCTCTCCGTGATTATCTACATATCTGATTTTAGCGCCAATACCCATATCCTTCACCACATTCAGGAGGTTACTGCCGGCATCTGTTAAATCCTTCCCGACTCTCCTCGAAAACTTGCTGTGATCATAATCATTATCAATTACTCCAGAGGTCTTATTTAGAAAGAAATTATCACCACCTGGGTTTGATAGTAATTGATCCTCCTTATAGACCTTATATTGCTGCAACACTGAAGACTTTGGAAGTTTTTCCAGAGTTTTGTTTGGTATATACGTTTCATGATAACGACTTTTCTTCGTCCAACCTATAGGTTTTATCATGTTTTTATCAGGCATAAGCATTCCCGCCTGCCGGCCGTGCATTCTTAAATTCTGCCTTTGAGTATTGGGTCCTTTTATAGCACTTAACTCATTATTGAAAACTCTACCGAAAGGGTTCGTCCCTGATTTATTGAAAGATACAAGGTTTGGGTTATTGTACTTAGCAATGCCTGCTGAAAATGCTTCCGTAAAAATATTAGAATTATTAATCTTTGAAATATCCATAATTAGTTATATTTACTACGCAAAAAAAGTACCATATAAAGCACTTACCTGTTTGCACCGGCTGTATTTTCCAAGTTGTTGGTACATTGCCTCTTATGGCTTCCACACCTGTTTGCAATATTAATCAGGAAAAATCTATATTTCAGGTACTGGTAAAAATTAACCAGTTAAAGGAAAAAATTGTAAGAGCTACAACGTGAATGGGCTTTAAAATGGATATGACTCTGGTCTGTGGGGCTATGGAAACGAGAAATATTTATCTCCTTTCCATAATAAGATCATAAATCATTTTATTTAACTCGTCAAACTCTAACGGCTTTTTAAGGATAAAATCTACGCCTTCTTTTCTATAATTGAGATTGTCCGTATCTAATTCGTACCCTGTAATCAAAACGAAAGGTGTTTTTGCCATTTTTCTAATAGCATCAATATCTTTTATATACTTGGCCACTCTCCAGCCATTTACTTTCGGCATTGCAAGGTCGCATAATACAACATCATATTTATTATTCTCATACATCTTCATACCATCATTTGAGTCTTTTGCAATAAATACCTTATGACCCCTTTTTTCAAGGATAATCTTCATCATGTCCAAGATCACTTCCTCATCTTCTATTATGAGTATATCAGCTTTATAATCAGAAACCGGTCCCTCTTTTTTCTTACTTTTCGTTAGTTCTCTCAAGCACAAAGGCATTTTTATATGAATTGTAGTACCTTTACCCCAACAACTATCAATGTTAATTACACCATCATACCTTTTTACTATACTATGCACTACACTCAGACCAAGCCCTGATCTCTTCACGTCTTTTGTTGTGAAAAATGGATCAAATATTTTATCTTTAAACTCTTCCTTTATTCCTATTCCGTTGTCTGAAACAGAAACAACCACACTCTCATTATCGGTTTTCGCAGAAAATTCGATCTTTCCTCCATCTGGCATTGCATCGATACTATTATTAATAATGTTTACGATTACCTCCCTTAATTCTGAAGGATTACATTTGACATAATATCTTGAATCAACCAAGTTATCTGTGATAACTTCATATTCGATTCCTTTCAATTGTGCTTCACTCTTCCATCTTGGTATAGTAAATTCTACCGCTTCATTAATAACATCAATCAAATCAACATGTATTATCCCCTCATACTCCGGCTTGGTCTTTGAGAATTGTTGAATCTTGTCCACAATTGTTGCTCCATCTTTTGCTGCCTTCTCAATTATATTTAGTGCATCTGAAATCTTTTGATTTGGATCTTCAAGTCTCAACCTCAAAATATTTAAATATCCGAGTATTATCCCTAATATATTATTAAATTCATGAGCTATACCATTTGATTGCAATTCTAAAGCATTTAATTTATCCATTTGATACAGTTTTTGTTCAATCTTTTTTCTCTCTGTAATATCCCTTATAACACCTTCAATTTGTATTACATCATCATCTTCACCATAATTTACTTTTGCATTCATTTCCACATATTTGATATTTCCCCTTTCTGTCCTTATTCTGAACTCAAGGGCCTCTATTAACTCCCTCTTGCTTGAAAATGATCTCTTAAAATAATCAATAATCATTTCCCTGTCCGTTTCATATATCAACTTATACAGATTACCCTTCATTGCATCTGCCTTTGAGCACTCAAAGATTTTTTGACAGGCAGGATTAATTGAAACAATGTTTAATTCCTTATCCATCATAAAAACTATATCAATAACATCCTCAATCAGTGTTCTATATCTTAACTCAGATTCGATTAGTTTGCTCTCGATCTCTTTCTTTTCTTTCCTCAATCCATGTTCCTTGACTACTTTAAGTATAGTTGCTGATAATTTCTCTAAGTAGGCATCAGATTTAACAATATAATCATAAGCGCCCAGTTTCATAGCCTCCACAGCAACATTTTCATTACCAAAGCCTGTTACCATTATTACTGGAATATCGATTTTATTTTGGATTACATTTCTAAATAATTTTAATCCGCTTGTTTCTGAAAGACTAAAATCAATAATCAGTATGCTATAAGTTTCCTCAGACAGTTTAAACAAGCATTCTTTACCTGTATCAGAAAATTCTATATATACATCCTTTATAGATTCTTCTATGGACTCTTTCATTAGATGTTGATGATCCTTATTATCATCAACAATTAATATCCTCAAAGGGCTTGTACTCACCAAGCTTATTCACTCCAACCACAATTTGATCAATAAGATAATGAAACAATAGTAAACACTTCTTAATACACACCTATTTTCCTGAAAATAATCAATAGTTTACAGTCATCTTTCAATAAGGTAATTTCCTTTTCAACGTTTTCTCCGTCTCAAGTACATCTATAACTAACTCAGCATGGCTGGATCATCTAATATAAACAGAATCTTTTTACTTTCAAAGTTATACTCCTTACATTTTTGTAAAAGACTTATGGCGTCTACCCCACCATGTCTTTCGGGCAGGGTACCGTTCGCCAGCCCGACCCGTCCAGGCAAGGTCTTTCTGCCGGGGACGATAACCGATTAACCAAACCGGCATCTTTATCATAACTTATCATGCCTTCGGCAGACTCGCCGAGGCGAGCTAACCATCGCTTTGTGTCTCTCCTGGCAACCTAATGTCTCTCAATTACCGGTATTGTAAAACAAAACCTTGAACCTCTTCCATCCTTAATGGGACTTTCTACCCATATCTTTCCTTTATGCTGCTCAACAATCTTTTTCACTATAGCCAGGCCAACACCCGTTCCCTCTGCCTCTACCTCATTAAGCCGTCTGAATATCTTAAAAATCTGCTCCCGGTATTCTTCTTGAATACCAATGCCTGTATCTTCAACATAGATTTTATAGTAACCTCCATTTTCTTCACATCCAATCCTAACCTGCCTTTGTCCATCTTTACCCATAAACTTAATCGCATTAGTAAGTAAATTCGATAATACATCCTTTATCTTTCTCTCATCACACAATACGACAGGTAGATTATCCTGGATGATAACATTAACTTTGTTTTTTGCTATCCTACCTTCCAACGTTTTTACTACATCTTCGGTAATAACCTCAATATCGTTATTTTTAAAATTATATGTTACCCTGCCGACTTTTAAAACTTCCATAATTTCCTTAATCTTTTGAGACATTTTTTCTATGTTTACCCTAATCCTGTTAATATAGAGTTTTCCTTTATCATCAAAGGTATCTTCATAAACCCTGGATATCCTTGACGTATAACCTCCGATTGCAAATAACGGTTCTTTTAAATCATGCGAGACGATGTAAACAAAGTCTTCCAATTCTTTATTTACCATCTTTAATTCCTTTGCCTTTTCAACCAGTTGTCTTTCTACCTTCTTTTGAAAGGTTATATCCTTGGCTTGATGCACAATACCATATAACTCCCCTTGTTCATCAAAAAGAGGATATGTAGATACGAGAAAAATTCCACCCATTTTTGGATCATCCACTTCTTCATACTCTGGTTGTAAACTTTTGATACTTCTTTCAAGTGGACAATCATGCCATGGCACATCAGTATCATGAAATATTCCATAGCATTTTTTATCAGATAACTGTGCCGTGTTGACGTTAAATTTTTCATAAAATGCCTTGTTTGCACGGAGAATTTTGAAATCCTTATCATGAATAGTTATAATATCCGTAATAGCATCAAAGGTATTCAGCCATTCGTCTCGACCTCTTTTAACCTGTAAAAAAAGTTGCTTGTTTTTCTCATTTGATTCCTTGAGTTTGTTCATCATTAAATTAAACGATTCTCCTAGTTCCCTTATTTCATCTTTCCTTTCACCAATTATTATAGGATGTTCTAAATCATCATTTGCTATCCTTCGTGTACCTTCTATCAATTTTCTTATGATTGCATTTATATTACCAGAAATTACAAAGGCAAATATACATACCAGAAATACTGCTCCCACTCCTGAGATTATAAAAAAATATTTAATTTTTACTAGCGGCAAAAAGGCTTCTTTAATGTTTTTCTCTGCTACGATTACCCAGTTTGCTTCAGGTACAAATAGCGCCGTCCCAAGCACTTGCATGCCCTTATAATTTTCGTATATTCCAGAATATCCCTCTCTTGTGGCCATTACTTCTTGCACCACTTTAGTATCTACTGCTTGCTTAAAATCAATATTCCCAGAATCAATTGAATTTGCTATCATTAACTTGTCTTTGTTCACAACATATACCTCACTACAACTACCATTTAAACCTTCCTCGCCAGTGTAATATTTTTTTATATCAAGTATTTCCTGAAGTACTTTACCCTTCACCTTAGTAACGATAATACCCAGGGGTCTGTGCAAAGTTTTGTCTGTCAAAATTGTAGAAAATACCAACTGTAATTCATTATGGGATTCTGAACTTCCATGATCACCTGAAAAAAAGGTCCCTTTTGTTTCTGATGAAAGAAACGGAACTCTGAAGTAGTCTTCGTGCGATTTGACTTTACCTATTTGTTCCTGAGAGGTTGAGGCAATAACTTTACCTTTGTCATTGAGAATCTCCACCTCGATAATGTTAGGATCTAAGCCTTTCTTATTTATTATAAGGTGAGTGTTCAGGTTATCTCTAATATGAGAATATTCAGGAGGTACTAAGGACAACTGTTCAACACAATCCCTGATAAACCCATCTGAGCTAAAATCCACAACTCTGTATGTTCTTTTTGCCAGTAAGAGGTTTAACCGCCCATTAAGGTTATATGCCGTAGACTCTAGTTGTTTCAATGCCTCATCTTTTGTTCTGTCATGGACATATTTGTAAACTATTGTACCTACAACGCCAAGGGGTACGAGTGATACCAATAGAAAAAAGCAGAAGAGTTTAACACCAAATTTTGTAAACTTCATTTTATAAAAACCTAATGCTCAAGTGAAATAATAATACTTATCCCGCCACGAATGTCTCCCTCTTTATACCCAAATGCCTGATCGCTTGGATATTTCCTTTCTAGAAACTGTCTTATTGCCGGTTTAATCGTATCCTTTTCACCATGACATTCTAAACATGCCCTTTCGGCATAAATTGGTTTCATGTATCTGTAGATTTTTTTATTTTCTGTTTCCAGAGTTTCTCCAAAACCAACACCCTTTGAATATGCTGATGACTGTAGTTTTTTTAATACTTTCTTTTCCCATTCATCCGGTGCATTAGCTTGATTTCTTAATTTTAGACTTGTTTGCTTTAATTTATGTCCAGTCATAAGGCTGAAGTCATTAGCCACCTGTGAACCAACTACAGCAGGCACAAATCCTTTAAAGTAATAGTTTCCTGTTATTGGGTCTCTATTTATAAGCTCCTGGTTCTTTGCAATTACATTTCTGGTTGCAATTAACATGTCAATTGCTGTTTCTGCTACACTTTGCAAGCATTTTACATGCTTATACTCTATGTCCTCAGCTAAACTAATCCGATCGCTAGTACTGTATATTGTAAACAAAAGAGTACATACTGTGATTACTGATTTAAGTAACTTAAACCGCAACATTCCCCTCCTGTTTTTTCCTAAAATACAATTAAAAATCCTATTAAATCGTCTCTCACTTCGCTAATCAGAGAGTCTTAAAATAGGGATATAAGCATACAATCGAATCAAAAACTTATTATAATCACCAGCTCAAAGGAAATGCAAGAATGAATTTATGTAAAAAACAGATCGTTCCTTCCAGGAATTACCAACATCCTTAAGAGGACCCCACGATAAAACAATTTAAGGAGCTTAACTAGAACAGATGACCAAAATATGCTACCAGCCCGACCGCGCCTGGCGGGCAAGTATAGTCACTACACTAACTTAACTTTCAACTGCTTTTTTGCTATCACGGGGATATTTTTTCTTACATGTCTTTATATCCTTGCACACAACCAGAAACCTGAGCCCATTCCCTGATTACGTGTCTTTCCTTCACCATTCGTTCCGGTGAGCCAGATGGGAATTTATGTTGTAAAGTGAATTGTAGAAATTCCAAGAGGTATGATTTAACGGTGATTATGTTTGAATTGCGAATTACTGATGATTCTTTTATAAAATGGTAAATATACGAGTGCTTCGTTATGATATTTCATCGATTCTTCTAATTGACCCTGAGCGTAAAACCTCCTTGCAACCTTGAGGTTATACCTTGCAATTCTTTTCTTTAATATTTTCTCTTCCTTTCTACCAAGAACTGTACCGTTGTCATAAACACTCCTATAAACCCTTAAATTCTCCTTATCAAAAAGAAAGTCATTTTTTGACGCATTGCTATTATGAACTCTGTACTTCGTAAGCTCTTTATCAATAAAACCACACTGGAATTTTCTAGCTATTCTTAAGAACAGGTCGTATTCATCGGCAAGAGCAAAAGATTCATCAAACGGTCCAATAGCATCTAGGCATTCCTTTTTCACCATCACAGTTGAAGTCTGAATAATGCTCTTGGAAAGCAGTTTCGCAAATATCCAACCACTGTACCCTTTTTTGGGTTTTGTTCTAAGCTTCTTTCCATCCCTGAAGGTAGTATATTTAGAATAGACCAACCCTGCCTGCGGATTCTTGTTAAAATATTCCATCTGCATTTTGAGTTTATCAGGAACCCATAAATCATCATGGTCAAAGAATGCTATAAATTTTGCTTTAGATAATTTTATACCTGCATTTTTAGCGCTCGCAATTCCACCATTTTCTTTGTAATAGTATCTTATCTTGTCCATATACGGCAATAGCGCCGCTCGTGTATTATCCGTTGAACCATCATCGACAACTATAATTTCGTAATCTTTATATGTCTGAGAAAGGACTGATTTGATAGTTTCTCCGATAAATTTCTCGTTATTATATGTATGTATTATTACGCTTATGGTTGGCATATGGTCACTACCTTTTTTCTGCCCAGGCTCGAAGCCTATGACCTTTTTTCGTAAAGTGAAGGAATTGAGAAATAATTTTTTCTGATAGCTTGAATAATATCTCTTTTACCAGGTTACGTGAAACATCATCCTTTATTCTGACATGAATCCCTTTCGTATTTAAAAGTATGGTTGTAAAGCCGTTCTTGTCAAGGAGCTTTTTTAAAGTCACTGGAGTGAATAGATAGATGTGATGCTGTCCATCGAAGTATAACCAATCCTTGCCACAGATTAAGACTGAAAAACTGTCATAGTTAGTAGTCGAGATAATCAACAGCCCTCCTTTTCTGAGTAGTATGCTCACCTTTGAAAGAAATTCAGTAGGAAAATGTATATGTTCTATAACATTATTAAGCCTGATTACGTCAAATGAAGATGGTTTAAATTGAGTTTCATCAAGTGTTCCAAGAAAGATATCAAGACCATATAACTCTTTTCCATATTTACCAACTTCGTGAACGGCCTCTATTCCATTTGCATCCCAGCCACGGTTTTTTGACGCATTTAAAAATCCACCAAAGGAACATCCTATGTCAAGGATTCTATTCAATTTTCTATATCTCTCCATTTTCTTTAGTTCTGCACAAAATATCTTTTGCCTTTTAACAGAATAATCCCTATCAAGGAGGCTTTTTATTAGGCCTTCAGAATCTGCGTTTGAGCCATAAAAGCTATCCAGTGTTTCTTTGGAGTTTTTTAATCTGGGATTGACATAGATTAAGCCACATGAATTGCATCTGACATGTTTAAAACTATCCTTAATGAATATGAGTGTAGTTTTACTGTTTCCGCATAAGTTACAATTTATGTATTCCAGTGCTTCTTGCATCTTATAACAAATTAGCTCCTTTTTAGTCCTTAATTTATGAATAGTGTAACATATGTTCTATAAATTTCAAATAGGTACAATTTTCAATAGTCTATGAAAACAATAATGTAAAGAAAGGAAAGGATTTATATCGGAAATATTTGACTTATGTGGAATTGAAAGACATACACAAAGATAAGCTAACGAGGTTTATCTTCGGGTGGATGAACTATCTTTTGCCAATACTCTTCAAACTGAAAATTAGGACTGTGTTCATCTTCGTGACAGGTTACACACCCATCTGCATTCACACTACCATAACCTTTTGATTGTGTTTCTTTGTGATTACTCCCTGGCCCATGACAACTCTCGCAACCTACACCTTTCATCTTTGGTGTAGATTCTATAGTTTCAAATCCCGTAAAGTAATGCAAGCCAATAGTGTGACAGGATACACACTCAGGATCATATTCATGCCCAACCTTAACCAAGGTCTCATAAGCAGAAGCATGGCGTGTTTCTTCCCAGTGTTTAAAGATCTTATTATGGCAGACGGCACAATCGTCGTTTCCTATAAAAGCAAAACCTGATGGAGGATCAGATTTAAACACCTTCTTTAGTAATTCTTCATCTTTGAGTCTTTGCTGATAAATTTTCAAAAGTCTTTCTATTTCAGGTGAGTTTTCAAACCTTTCATCCAGTGGAACTACCTCAATAGCAGGTTCTCTTACTTGAGTAGCTAAACCATAGTATTGGGACAAGCCGTAGTATTCTAACTTTCTAATTGGTATATAAGCCTTGTTGTGTTTAGTTTTATCACCATGACGGTGTTTTGGTGGAAATGTAATCACTCCTAAATACTTACCCTTTTCCGCTACCGGAACTATGTATGTGTTATTTACTCTTTTGAGGTAGAGCGCTGGTTCATCAACTCCATGGCCAGAAATTATTAAATCTAGCTCCGGGAAAATTTCTGCAAGCTTTATAGAATCATCCATCTTTGCATGGGAAAGCAATACCAAGATATCTGCTTTTCCATTCAAATCACTTAGTAAATCTTTGAGTGATACAACAGGGTCCATAACCTCTATATTTTGATAATCATCATTGACTAGCTCTGGTGATAGTATACCTAATATACCAATTTTCACTGTTGCTTCCTTTGTTTCTATCTCTTTTATAACATAGGGCTTTACATTAAGATCCGGTGAGTCAAGAAAGACAATATTGCTTGATATAAAATTTACGTCACTCGTATAGGAAAGATAGTCCAACAATTCAAGACCCATGTTAATATCCTTTTCACCAATATTGTGCGCAAAATAACCCATCTGGTCTAATGCCTTGAGGGTTATCTCCATTTTGATTTCATCCTGTCGGCCTACTTCCCTGGAAATATCTCCAAGACTTAAGAGGATACAATTTTCACTATTATCCCTCAATAGGTTGATTAACGTATGTCTTTTTGATAATCCACCAAGTTCTCCCTTTGAACATCCACAAGGTTCTAAATAACCATCTTCTTCACCAGTAAAAACAATACTTATGGCAAATTCTGATGACATTTCTTTGCCGCAAAGAATATTCTGGCCATAATTTGGAGAGAATAAAAATAAATAAAGAATGATTGTAATTCTATAAATGAATTGAACAATAGAATATGAGTAACGGAGTGTTGGAGTATTACAATTTTGGAAGCCTGTCATGAGTGAAACTATAATATATCTTCAATATTTGATAGATACTTTATTATATCTATTTTTACTTTCAATACTTCTTAAGGGTACACAAAAAACAAATTAATGACTCACTGCCATGTGTTTTATGGCAATAGCTCTTATACTATCTTATTTGCACATAGTCAGTCAAAAGTCTTTATCTGTATCCTTTATCTTTCAATCTTACAACGTCTACAAAAAAGGGGAAATATCATACGAAGCTAAATTGCAGGCACAAGAGGTGAAAAAACAATCTGAAACGCGTGTTATTAAATGGAATATCGGTTCGGTATACTATTGCAGTTGTTAATCTAATTATAGTAATTGTAAAATCAGTTAGTTAATTCATTTCCTGAATTCGTTGTATTTTTGATCAATATAATCCTTGATTCTTTCTTTAAATATGGCTCTGTCAAAAGATTCTGCATGTTCTCTAATCTTTGTCTTATTAAACAAATCTTTTACACTCTCGAAATGAATTACAGCCCGTGCTAAAGATTCAGGGGTATGTTCATAAAAAAACATCCCCGTAGCCGAAGTAGGCTCTGTAAGAGCAGGTTTCCCATTTTCAGCATCGGTATTTAATTTATTATCGTTTAAGGGAATAACCGTTTCCAGAACACCTCCTTTTCCGTAAGCTATTACTGGTTTTCCACATGCCTGCGCCTCCAGAGGTACAATCCCGAAATCTTCCACTCCAGGGAATATTAACGCCTTACAGTTAATATAGTGCTCCCTGACTACTTCATCTGACTGCCATCCCATAAGCTCAACATTCTTGTCCGTTATTTTCTCTAACCTTTTTTCTTCCTGCCCATTGCCAATTATCTTAAGCGACAGGCTAAGTTTATTGAATGCCTTGATGGCAATATCCACACGTTTATTAGGCGCTAGAGGAGAAACCATCAGATAAAAATCCCCATTGCACCGTGGCGGCGAAAGTCGCGGCTCCTCCGCAAGGCGGAGCCTACTTGGCCGCGGCACGCTGGATGTCCCTGGATTAAAATAAGAACAGTCAACTGGTGGAAATATTATGTCCGACTCCCTATCGTAGTATTTCTTTATTCTTCCAGCAACATATTTGGAAATAGCCACAAACCTATCTACACGCCTGCTACTTTCCACATCCCACTTCCGTAAATAATCTAACACCAAAGAAATAAACTTTCTTGTAATTACACTCGATTTTTCTTTAGTAAAATATTCATCGTACATGTCCCATATATATCTCATTGGTGTAAAACAGTAACACACATGTAACGTACCAGAACCTGTTACTACGCCTTTTGCCACACAATGACTGCTTGATAAAACAAGATCATAACCTTCCAGATTGAATCGCTCAATAGCGGTAGGAAATATTGGTAAGAAATGACGATACTTATTCTTTATCAAAGGGAAATGCTGAACAAAAGACGTTCGAATGTCCATATTTTCAATAATATCTGAGACACTTCCCTTATTATGCAACAAGGTATACAGGTGAGCATGGGGGAAAAGTTCACAAAAAACCTCAAGAACCTTCTCTCCTCCCCGCATACCCGTAATCCAGTCATGTACCAGTGCAACCTTCATATTCATGAATAATAACGTTTATCACAATACGCTCTTATATTTTCTGTACACTCTAAAAGATACGGAGTCAATTCTAATACCTTTTTATAAATGTCCTTCAATGTTTCGATATGATATTCATGGGCAATATCATTTCTTACTATTCGTATTTGAATAAATATATCTGCACTTTCAATCAGTCCTTTCTTTTCAGCCCTGTTAATCCTGTCTCTTATTGTACCCTCGTCATCAAGCTCAATCTTATCTATTAACCTGAAGACCTTTTGAATCAACATATCACTCAACCGTGCAAATCTACTTGTAAACGCTTCAAATTGATCCATATCTTCAATTACGTAATCTTCTTGAATGCCAATCTTTTTGCATTTTTCATAAGAGTATTTTAAAATTGATGATGAATCGTCCAGTAATTTCAATTCCTTGCTCAATAACTCAAGTATGATATCTTTCACAATAATACCCCCTCTCTGTATGCAATTTTCACAAATGGATCGCTTATATCATGTGCTATAATTATGTGAATTTTTTGCTCCTCTAACTTTTCGTACAAAATCTTTCTTATTCTTATAGTATCATCATAACCTAACTTTTTAGAAATTATTAATAAATCTATATCACCACCTTTCGAGACATCGACTGTTCGAGACCCAAAGAGATAAACTTCCGCGTCTTTATCCAATAAATTAATACATTCTTTAATTGCATTCATATCGTTATTATTTAGACGCATTTAAAAATGTATCTCCTTTCTTTTAAGAATTGATAATTCTATTGCAAATTCTCCAGCAATAGAACGATATATCTCCTCAACAACTTCCGGTAAATAATCATGTACAATTCTATTACGAACGTCTCCCATTTGCATCCACAGCATAACCGAAGAAATAAGACTGAGTTTTCTCCATACATCTATTTCTCATAGCACCGGAGAATTTTATGCTAGTCTCGACAGATATAATGAATCGATCACTTAAGGCATCGTACGGTTCTCTTTGCTTTGGGGTATAATCTTTCCCCGCTTCAAAAGCGGCTAATCAGATAAAGAAGCTTCCACCATACTAATAGCATTAATAGCGTCCTTGAATGCTTTTTCTGTTATGCAACACGGTATACAGGTGCGCATGGGGGAAAAGTTCACAAAAGACCTCAAGAACCTTCTCTCCTCCCCGCATACCCGTAAGCCAATCATGTACAAGCGCAACCTTCATAAGCCATTATAAATTCAACAAATTTCTTTCCTTCATCATACCAATAACGTACTTCATTAAGATTAAAACAAAATAAATCTGCATAATTAGATTCTGGTCCAGCATCACCTCTTGCTCTGCAAACATATTTATAGCCTGCTATCGAAAATTGAGATATAAACTCGATAGACTCAGCAATCCGGCCTCTTGCATAGCGGTATTCAGCCATGCGTTAGTTCCTCTAAATTCTTTCTGGAAACCTGAAGTTGCCAACGTGTCCCAAAGATATTGCAATCTTCCATCTGGAAGATTGCCTCATTTCTCAAGTCCACATATTTATAATTTTTAAGACAACTCTTTACGCAAAAAAGTTAGAAACTTTCTTATTTCTTTATCAAACCTTTCTGATACAACTTCAAATTTTTCTACAAGATAATCTATTCGGTCACCTTTAAGCTCAAAACCATAGATATTTCTAAATAGGTGTCTGAAAGCTAAATATTCATCGAGGTCTGCCGCAAGCTCCTCAGAAATAACCTGTGGCCTTAATCCTTCCACTGGTATTGTCATTTTAAAAAGGAGGCTTTTATGCCACTTTGGTGTATCTTCGTATCCTGCATTTATTTCTATAGCAATTTTTTTAAATACTCTTTCGCAGCAGTTATAAAAGTCATGCAGAATAGACCCCATCGATCTTTTGAATATAATGTCTTTTTCTGATTTTATTTTTGCAAGTTCAGAATGGAATTCCTGAAGATTTTGCAATTCCCGTTCAATCTCAGCAATAATTTCAATAAATTTTTCTTTCAATAGAGAACCATACCTTCCTTTCTTACTCTTAATCTACTGTTCTCATCCAACTCCTCATAGGGTTTAAGGTCAATATCAAAAGCGCTGTTGGTTATTAATAAAGAAAGGACTTTAAAAAACAATTCTTTCTTTAGACCCTTTATTACAAAATCTATATCGGAGTACCGAGTAAATCCTTTCCCTTTGACTACTGATCCAATAATATATAGAGCGTCATATTCGAACTTTTCTCTTAAAAGTTTTGAAAGTCTCTTAGCCTCCTTCAATGCATCCTTTCTAAGAGATTCTCTTTCTTTTTCCCTTTTTTTTAATAAATCAATATACCCCATATAGTCCTCCTTGTAACCTTTTTATTTGGATTCTCCCACAGGTGATTGTTGCTATATTCAAGGCTTGCAAATAAAATATAAACTCGATAGACGCTGCAATCCGCCCTTTTGCATAGCGGAATTTATTCACTCGTTAATTCCTCTATATTCTTTCTAGCCGCCTGAAGTTGTCAGCATTTACCAAGGATATTGAAGTCTTCTGAAAAATAGCATCATTTTGCTCATGAACCATATAAAAAAGCCATTGCTATAAAAAATGTTCCGCCTTTTCTTTAAAATAGATTTGCAAAGAGATTGTTGTCTCCTGTTTCCTGTCCTCCCCGCAAGCATGTAAGCCAATCATGCACAAGTGCAACTTTCATCTTTCCAAACTACACAATCAATATATCTATTTTGAATAAGAAAATGAAACAAGTTTACAATAATATCTTATGTGGGAAAGAAAGAAATACTTTTTCTCGCAACCAACTTCCAACACGATAGCCACACAATTTAGATCTTGAAAATTTAAAACCTTCTCTTTTGTCTTTCAATATGGCCAGTTCTGCATCAATATCTATACCAAGTTCTTTGATTTTAATTGTTAATTGCTGATTAAAATAATTATAAAGCATTATATCGCTTTCATTTTTTGCTTTAATATAGTCTACTGTTTTTTTTGTTAAGTACTCTTCGTTTGAATTTACTTTTGAAACATTTCTGCGTTCATAACGGCAGTCAATATCACCATTTAATAGAGTTCTTAAAACAATAAGACTTTCATCGAACCGCTCAAGTATACCTACAAAAAGAAAGTGTTGCTTTATATATTTGATTGCATTATGAGCATTATCTGTTTCTGAAAGAAACAAACTTAAATAATTTGATCGATGCCATTGATTTGAACTATTAATAATACACTCCTCTAATTCTTTGCGATTAAGTCCTTTTTCTTTTAAAATCCATTGGAAGGTAGAAAAATATCTTGATATAGGTCGTCTTAAAAAAGTAATAAAATTTATCTGAGGATGTTTTTCGCACACTTCTGGAGTTGCTCTAACAAGATGGCCTGCAAAACATCTAATTTTGGGGTACATGTGAAGATATGCGTTAAAATCACGCGGAGAAAGATAACTATCAAATATTTTTGTGTTATTATTAGGATAAAGTTGCGTAGCATGGCAATAGCTGAAACGAAAATTGTTCCTGAGTATAGATGAAAATGTTATCCCTCCCGTTTTCACAGCATGACTAAAAGCCAGAATTTGTTTGTTCATTAACATTTACTCCCATAGATTTAATATCAATTATAGACTTTTGTCATTATCGTCGGTGATTTTCAGAAAGATCTACACTGTGCGTGTGCTAATAAAATACCATCATTTTCTTTATTCCCCCAGTTCCCATGACGGTATTTGACCAATTATCTGCGTTTTCGATAGCTTTAGTATAAAGAATTGTCAAGCCAACCTATGTAACCTACAACAAACAGGTTCTAACCTCGTCCAATAGACGACCTTCAGTTATCCTGATACTTTTCCTCAGTATTATGTAGTTTTGACCCTAAATTACTCAATTATGTACAATAACATCTTTTTCAACACATGATTTTCTGGTAAATTTTATATGTTTCTCTTGCAATTATTTCTTGTGTAAAATTATCTAACACCCTTTGCCGACCCTTTTTTGCTAATTCCATCCTCAAATTAATATTATTCATTAGTAACTCCAACTTTGAATACAAATCCTTAATATCACCTTCTTTAAACACTAATCCTGAATCACCAATAACATTTGGGATTTCGCCAGAGTCTGACCCAACAACGGGAACTTCACATGACATTGCCTCAATCAATACCCTTCCAAATTGCTCCTTCCATTTTTTTGTAGTACGAGAAGGAAGCACTAAACAGTCCATACAGTTTAAGTAATGCAGAACCTGAGATGAAGGAATCGAATCTATAATTTTAATCTGCTCTAATATTCCCAAGCGTTTTCCTTCTGGCTTTATTTTATACTTTAATCTACCGCTACCTACCATTAAAAGATTAAATCTACTTTTGATCTGTGATACTGCTTTTAATAAATCAAAAATGCCCTTTTCTTTTACAAACCTACCTATATATCCAATTGTAAAAGCCTCTAAGTGCAGTCTACACCTTAATTCTGTTGATTCCAGTTTACGAAACAGTAAAGGGTTAGTGCCTAACGGAATTATAGAAATACAGTTATCAGCAAAGCCTTTTCTAACAAGAATATCTTTCACTTCTTTACTACCAGCTATTGCGTAATCAGCTTTTTCTAAATTATATCTTTCTATCCACGAAAAGGGAAAAGGATACTTCTTATAGATATTCTGCCACGAAACAAATAGGCATTTTATTTTATACTTCTTTGCTAATCGAATTGCCTGATAAGTTACAAGACTATAATGTTCTTCCTCAATATGAAGTATATCCGGCTGAATTTGTGTCACAAATTTTCCTAGTCCCGGATACCAGTGTAAATGGTTATGACCATTTAGTATGACCTTTCTAGGTATTATCTTATATTCCTCACAATATTCCTTCTCTAAGATAGTATTATGCCATTTCGTTGGTACAACTAATGTGAGCTCTATATCTTTAAACTTTGCTAATTCCTTGAATTTTTTATGATACGCCTCAGATACTAAGGCTTTCCAAATAACTAAAACCTTCATTTTATTTTCTGTCATTTTCCTCACGCAAAGCCCCGAAGAACGCCAAGATACTAGAATGTCAGAGGGTTATTCTTCCAAACCGTTTACGATCCGTGTGATGCCATCCCTCATCAAGGCTTCACCAAAGTTGAGCAAAAACCCCAACTTCATTCCAGTCAGCCGCAGGTAAGTAAGCAACTGTTTCTTGTGAGCTTTCGTTACGCATTCGACTGATTTTAATTCTAATATTACCTTGTTTTCAACAATAATATCAGCTCTGAATCCCTCCTCAAATTTTTCGCCATCAAATTCAATCGGTATTATTACCTGTCTTTGAACTTTTAGCTCACGTCGTTCAAGTCCACGCGCAAGGATAACCTCATAGACTGTTTCAAGTAACCCAGAACCCAGTTCTTTATGCAAAGTTATAGCTGCATCAACCACAACCTTCCCTATTTCATTTTCTGTCATTTTCTCGCAAAGACGGAAATTCCATTCCAACAAACTCACTCAAAATCTGGAATTTCAGAATATCAGTTACCATCATCTATTTTTATTATTCAGCCTTTCTTGGCGTTCTTTGGGGCTTTGCGTGATAACTTCTTCCCTCTCGCCAAGACGCCAAAAACGCAAGGATAATTTCTTAGAGTATTGCTTCTTAAGCCCTTTATATTTCAACATATCTTCTCCACAAGAAACAATACCTTTCCTTCGCGACCTTCGCGACTCTGCGTGAGAATGTCTTTCCTTTTCTCGCCAAAGCATAAAAAACGCAAAGCTTATTTCCGGATTAATTGCAGAAGAATCACTTTATCATCACTTGTAAAATGCTTGAACAATAATAGACAAGAAAAATAAATTAAAGCGCTTACAACAATAATAAAGGCTAGATTCAATTTTGTTAGGATTACGACTATAAATGCCCCCATAATAATTACGCTAATCAACGGCCTTATAAATAAAGCAATAACATTGAATTTACAAACATACTTCGAAACAAAATACAAGCTCATAGCAAACAAAACTATTTCTGTAATAACGGTGGCAAAGCCCGCACCCAAATATCCGTAATACGGAATTAAGCACAAATTTAAAGTTATATTTACAAATACACATGTTCCAGCCACAATGGCATTAATCTTCTGTTTGTCAACTGCCACAAGAATATTCATCAAAATATAATTAACAAAAATAAAAATTAAAGCAAAAACGAGTATCTGTAGCGCAGGAATTGTTTTGACATATTCCTTGCCATAAATTATGTATATAAAACGTTCAGATAATAATAATGTACCAACTGCTACTGGTAAGGCAATTACCAAAAGGTACTTAAAAGAAGTTTTATAAGCTTTTTTAAGAGAATCTATGGAATTTTTGTATAATCCAGAGAGTATCGGGAAGAGAGCACTGACAATTAGCGCCGGCACAACACCTATTAACTCTATCAATCTCATTGCTGCCGAATACCATCCGATCTCGATATTATCCCCTCTGATCAGAGATAGCATAACAATATCTATCTTAAAGTAAATAACAGTAAAAACTACCGTTAATGCGAGCGGCAATGATTCTCGGAGAAGGTATTTCCAGAACCTTAAATTGAAACTTGGGTGTATGTTTGCTATACCCTCATAGACCATATAAAATCCAATCATTGAACTAATCAAGTAGACTATCAAAAATACATTAGATAAACCAAAAAGTCCGAAACCTAATGTTAAGATCACGGTGCCTGATAAAAATAGAAGAATCTGGCTCGTTCCTTTTAAGAAAGCTTCTCTGTCCATCCTCTCATACGCGTTGAATATAGCACAAAAAAAATCTACCAAAGCTCTAAAAAACATTACACCACCAAAGATCACAAGTATAGTAATTACTTCGCCAGGATAATCAGTAAAGAGAACAAACAAGCCTATCCCAGAGACACTTATAAGTGAAAGGACAATTTTTAACACAAAAACATTACCAATATATTCCCTGGTCAATTCTTTTTGTCTGGACACATTCCTTATAAGTATTGTATTTAAACCAAAATCTGCCACGATAATACACATTCCTGTAAAAGAATATGCAAAGGACAATTTACCAAAATTTTCACCACCCAATTTTCTTGCTATATATATAAACAACAATGCTGGCAAAATCCTTGAGGATTCTGATAAAATTTTATAGAAGATATTTCGCTTTGCCCGATTAACTAAACCGCCTTTGGACACGTTTTGGATTCCCTAAATTGTGTTAATACCACGGCAAGCCCTAATATTATGCCCCATTGAAGATGAATCCCATGGACTGTTAAAACATTTGCAAAATTATTGAATAGATAGACAATTACGCCCCCCACTAAGCCAAAGAAAAGACCATAGTCCCTGGACTCTTCTGACGATTTCAAGGCACTCATTAAATACTTGATTATACTTGCTAACCAAAAAACAAAAGCACATAAACCCATTAGCCCTGTCTCAACAAATACCTGTAAATACAAACTGTGTAAGTTTGTCTTTATTACCAATCCCGTTTTGGTAAACTTCTCAATAAGTAAAGGGTAGTTGCCTATTCCTATTCCAAAGGTTAAGTCGTCTTTTACCATGTTAAATCCTATTGGATAAAACATGGCTCTATCTTCTACTTCTTGTAATCCTAATCTACGTATGAAGTCTTCTTTAATATTTGAGGATAAGAAAGTAATGGCAAATATTGCAAAGAGCATCGCTAAAAGAATGACAACTCTTTTTTTTACTTTAGTCAGAAAGAAAATAAGAATCATTGTCAAAATTAAAGAAAGCCAAGCCGATCTGGAAAACGCTAAAAACCAGGTCATAATTGATAGTACAGTAAAAACCCCTAACGTAATCCTTTCCCATAAAAATACACTTGTCATCAAGATACCAAAAAGAATAGGTATTATTAAGTTAACATAACCTGCTAATGCGTTTGGATGACCAAAAAACGAGTAAGCTCCTGGTCTTGTATCATATACACTTTCAACTCCTGATAAATAGCTAACGGTTCCACATATAGAAACCATAGCTGTAGTTAAAATCATAAAATACAAAATCACTCTCACCTTTTTATCGTCATTTACCAGATTTATAGTTAAAAAATAAACAACAATAAGCTCTAACCAACGCACAATTTCTTTTGCCGTTAACGAAAATTCCATAAATTTTAAAGCCGATAATAAGATGCACAACATAAAAGGAAGATAGTAGTAAATTAATTTTGTATTTCTGAAATAATTCTCTGTTCCCACTATGAGTTTAAATATACAAATGAAAACGAGAATAGACAAAACTGCTTCTAAAGGATAAATTGAAATGCCATCAAATATTATGTTACCCTCAAATGGTATGGAAACGATTACGAATGCAATACCTAAATACGGCTTGTAAAAGGTCACACCCGTGATTATACATGCTACGCTAATTGTACAAATCCAGAATATAATTCCCATATCCCTTTAAAAAAAGAAGCCTTGAAAAAAGGCTTCTCTCAAAATTAATTATGAAATGTAATAACTATCAAAATAATATGTTTATTGTTAAGAGTTATTCGGCAAAAGAAACTTCATCATATATTCCTGTTTCTATTCAACCCTTCCCTCCTCTTCCTAATGATCAATGACGGTCCGCCTAGGCGGACTAGTGACTAATGACAAGTAACTCTTAACCAATGACCATTTAATTTGCCTACTGTTTACCACGCCTGCCCCGTAAGGAGGAACGACTGTACTGGGGTGGAATACGAAGTCTATTCCTTCAGGGTGTTGAATCAGCATATTCCATCGGGGAGCATATTCCTTCAGGGTGAAGTGATTTACTTGCCCTGTGAAATTCGCAAAATATTTAACTGGGATTTACTTCACTGTGGTCTACTCCTCCTCCCTCACTTTCCATTCCTCATTGTCCACTTCCCTTTAAAACCACGTAGAATGTTTTTAGAAATATCTTTAAATCCAACCATAGTGACCAGTTATCAATATACTTCAGATCCAGAGTCATCCAATCATTAAAATTTATCTTGTTCCTCCCGTTTACCTGCCATAAACACGTCAGCCCGGGTTTCATGGAAAGGCGTCGCATCTGCCAGGTTTCATATTTTTTCACTTCTGCCGGTATTGGGGGTCTTGGCCCAACAAAACTCATTTCTCCTCTTAAAATATTAAATAACTGCGGCAATTCATCCAGGCTGGTTTTTCTAAGAAATTTTCCTACAAGAGTTACTCTTGGATCATTAGCTATCTTAAAAACCGGACTATCCATTTCGTTGTCTCTTTCTAAAGAATCCCTGAGTCCCTCTGCATTTGTAACCATCGTACGAAATTTATAAAACGTAAATTCTCTTCCATTGAGGCCGGATCTCACTTGTTTAAAAAATACAGGTCCCTTTGATGTCAGCTTGATGGCAATGGCAATTAGGATAAATATTGGTAATAAGAAGAATAGTAAAATGGCAGAGAAAATAATATCAAAAATATTTTTCCCGAAAATGCCCCGCTTATATATGGGAGATGTGGACAAAGTAAGGGTGTGTAATCCAAAGAAATTTTCGAGAGAGACTCTTGCAATCATTGGGTTGCGAATCGATTTATAAGCTTGCCAATCCGGAATGATTCTTACAGTAATACCAATTTTTTCGGCAAAAACTATTTGTTGTTCAAAATCCTTGATGAGGTTTGTTGGCGCAGCAAAAATTACCTCATCAATAGCATTGTCTTGCAGTATTTTAAAGAAATTATCCATTGTTCCAATAGTCTTTATTCCAGGATAAATTTCCTTTTCAACAAAATTCTCATCAATTTCAAGACATCCTATAATATTGTATCCTGAGTATTTAGATTGTGTTAATGATCGAATCGCATCCAAAGCCCTCTTCCTGCTTCCTATAATAAGGATATTTTTTAAATGATATAATTTTTTATAATTTCTTGATACAAGGTAATGAATAATACAGTTACTGATTATTAATATGAATATATCCATAATATAAAAAGTAGTAAAAAAGATTCGGCTTACGCCTTCTGCACTTTTTAATAAATAGAGAATGCATATTAGAATGACCATACTAATAGTTGCGGATTTTGCAATGTTAAGGGATACGTCGTACAAACCCATTTGATGAAAAGATTCATAATTACGGAAAAGCCTGAAGGAGATATACCATATTATTATCGCCATCAAAAGTATGATATAGTAATTAGGCTCAACTGCCAGACCACGTATTGGTTCAGGTAGATAATACTTTTTCAAGTGGTAAGCAAAGATAAAGGCAACTGCCGTTACAATAACATCAAGTAATAAGTGAGCTCTTGAGATTAAGTATTTTTCACCACGAATCATTGTTTTCCTCTTCTAACTTCATAACTATTCATATTACCCACTGGCATAAAATGACGACCCGCCCAGGCGGGTTAGTGACTAACAATGAATAACTAATCTCGAAGCTGTAATCTCCAATCTAAAATCCATATATGATTGTTACTTATTGCACAGCTGGGAATTTGATTATAAATTTTATAAGATTGATTCATAAACCTTCATAGTTTTTTGGGCTATTTTATCCCAATTATATTTTTCATTAATTCCATTTAGTTGGATTCTTTTTTCTTCCTCTGACAATGGTTTAACCACAAACTCGTTTACCTTTTTTGCAAGTCCATTAATATCTCCAGCCTTAAAAAACCTATCTTCTGCCAAGAGCTCAATATCTTTATTAGCAGGAATATCACTAGCTATGCAGGACAATCCATAACTCATTGCCTCAAGCAAGACTATCGGGAGACCTTCATAATAAGATGGCAAAACAAAGAGCCCAGCATGGCTATACAATTCATGTAAAGGTTCTCCTGTTAAGAACCCTGTCATAATTACATTTTTAGTTCTATATGCCTTCTCTTTCAATCGTAAGCTGTATTTGTCCTCATGGTCAGAATCACCAACAATAACCAATTTCCAATCTTGAATTGGGAATCGATTATTTAAATATTGAGATTTAGAGTTGCATGTTAACAGTTGGTTAAAGGAGTCTATTAAATCATGAAAACCTTTTTCTGGTACAAAGCGGCCAACTGATAATAAATACTTCCCTTTATCTAAGCCATATTCTTTAAGACTATTATTACTTTGTAAAATTTCCGGCATAGTTACACCATTGGAAATAATCGTTACATCTCTCTCGTATTCCTTCCTTATATGGTCTGAAACAGTTCCAGAAATGGTTATTACACAATTGGCCCATTTACATCCCAATCGTTCGCCAAGTTTTAAGACAAACTTTGCCAGCTTACCCCATTTCTTTCTTTTATAATCAGGTCCATGATGCGTCATAACAACTTTTAGACCCAACAAACGGGCAACTGGTATAAATAAAGATGGTCCGATAGCATGAATATGCAGTATATCAGGAGAAAATTTTCTGATGACAACTATTCCGATAAAGGTATGTAAAAAGGCCTCTAGGAATTTATTCTTTGGACAGGATAGAGGGATTAAGTTAACCCCTTTGTATTTATAAATTTTTAGACTAACATATGGTTTTCTGGTAAAAACTGTTACTTCACAGCTACCATTAGCTAATCGATGATACAGCTCTTCACAGTGTGCTTCCACACCACCCTGCACTTTTGGAAACCCACGAGTACCTAACACTGCAACTCTCAACATCTTTTATTATTGAAACGCAAATCAGGTTTTCTATTAACCATAACACGTAGTTTATTCTTTAATACCCATTTAAAAGGCACACTTATATTCTTTTTTATCACAGGAGCTGCACTACCAACCATCCAACACTCCTTATTGCAGTTATCAACAGCCTTACGAACTTCGAATGCTTGTTTACTGTTCCAGATTTCATCAAAAGACTGTTCTCTAATATTTCCCATAGGCATCTTATTATTCATACCATTACAAGGAAGAACATCACCTGAAGGATCTATAAAACAGGATTCGGTACCCATCTCACATTTTAAAAATCTTTTTCCACCATATATATGGTTCATAAGCCCGTAATTGAAATATGCCCTAAACCATTTTTTTATGGATTTAGATTTTAGTAGTTCTACTATTAGCCTAGAAAACTCATTACATACCATTTCCGTTTTTTCTATACGATTGTCTAGTTTGTAAAAATAGTGCGAATTATGGAGTGTTGCCGTGGCAAATTCACAACCTAATGCATCTGATAATTCATAAAGGGGCAATAAATCTTTGCAATTCATATCCTGCACTGTCATACCAAAACCGATATCCTTAATACCCATCTTTCGCAATGTAAGCAATGTCCTGAGCCCCCTATCGAACCCATTACGTATTCCCCTGATAGTGTCATTGACTCTTTGAAGCCCTTCTATACTTATCCTTATCCCCAGGTCTGGAAATTTCTTACATAATTCTATTATTCTTTCTGTAAAGAAACCATTAGTACTTATTACTATACGCTTTGTCTTAGGTCGTATTACATTAATAATTTCATCAATATCCTTTTTAATAAAGGGTTCTCCGCCAGTTATATTTATAAACTTCAAACCCGATGGCAATTTTTCAACGTCGTTTAAGGTGATTTCATCTCTTGATTTTGTGGGATGACGCCATACATTACACATATTACACTTCGCATTGCACCTGTAAGTAAGTATGATGCATATTTCTGTGGGTAGTTGTACTTGATGCTGCATTTGCTATTTATTCATTAATGAAAAAACTTAAATTGGTTATTGAGTTAGTCTTGAAATTGTTTTATAATTACCTTTATTTTTACAGTTTATTATCTAGACTCCTCTAATCTCAAAAGCTGTCAACGAATGAGGCTCAAAAGTAAACTGAAAACTATTTCCTTTAACCTTAAATTCTTTATGCCTAATATTTTCCGTGATGTTCCACCTATTTCATTATTGTCCCAAATCTTTTATTCAAATAATTTTTCACAAGAGAAAGAGCTTTGCTGATATATAAAGGTAGCGCACTAAAATTGAAGTTACCACTGAATATTAACCTCATGGCCTGAAGTCTTTTGCCGGCATTTAATACTGTCAACCAGTCCTTTTCCTCCACACCTGGTAATTTCATCAGAAAGTTCGATCCGGAATCGAAATATTCCCACTTCCCTACATATTCTTTATCAATAAGATTGTATTTGACAGCTAAGTTATATAGTTCGCTACCTGGATATGGTGTGGTCATAGACCAACCGAAAAGATGGAGCTTCTTTTCTTTCAAGAGTTTCTTTAGATACTCCAATGTCCTGAGAGAATCTTCCTTATCTTCAAAACACAGTTTACCATCTTCCTCCCAGACGTTAAAAGCCATAAAGAGGCCAAAACATTTTATATCTCTTTTTTTCATAACATTTAAAGCATTGTTCATCTGTTCCAGTGTTTGTTTCTTTCTTATTCCTTTCAAGGTCCTATCATTTGCACTCTCCAGACCAAAAAGCGCCATCCAAAAGCCTGACTGTACCAGTTTTTCTGCTAATTCTTCATCTATATTATCTACTCTAG
>JBHHYH010000041.1:0-28628 GCA_046757465.1 Candidatus Scalinduaceae bacterium
CGCTCAGGGCGGTGCGAAAACCACTTGCGAAGGTCACTGCTTGGCGCAAGCTCTCTTATCCAGAGATCAATCCTTACTTTTTCTTTACTTAATCCTCTAGGCCACAATCGATCAATCAAAATTCTCTGACCATCATTCGCATCTATCCCGTCGTAAACACGTTTTATCTTTAACATCCCTTTAAATCGTATCCATTACTTTAATCCTTATCTTCCTTTCTATCAGGGCGTGTATCCCAATCCCTTCGGTCTGCTGCTTTTATCCGACTGTGCTTAGCATTTAACTCGTAAATATGACAAGACAAATTTTGTATAATGCGGAAAGCCAAAGTAGGGTCTCGCTGTATCCTGTGGAGTAAGGTTTTTTTATCCACGGTTAGTACAACAACATCGCCTTGGGCACGCACAGTGGCTGAACGTAGTTCACGTGTAAAGAGCGCCAACACCCCAAAAAAATCCCCCTCACCCAGCTCCGCCAGGCGAATCTCCTTCTCCCCTTTCTTTTGACTAACAACAACCTTACCCGACTGGATTATGTACATATAATCTTCCACTTCTCCCTGTTTGATAATTATTTCGTTATCTTTGTATAACTTACCCAGAGTACTTGTTTTCATGCTACTCCTTTCTGTTTTCATGCTTCTTTTGAGAGGTAAAAATCCAACTGCAGTTTCCCAGGTTAAGGTGCACAGAAATAAGGGATTTAAAGTCCGCATGACGATATCTCTATATGGAGCACTCCCGGTAAAAGTATCCCACAATACTGTGCTCAAGGGCTGATGTTTATTTTTCTTACGTTGTTCTTTGGTGACCATGCGTAAAATCCCGCGTTTTGAAAAATCTTTATTCTGAACTTGCCGGGTAAAAGCAAAAATTACTTTACCTATGGTGTTGTCAGTACTAATAGACTTGCAAACAGGCCAGTAGTATTGTTTAAAATCTTCAGAAGATATACCACGGAAAATGGCCGTCTTAGCGGCAGCCTTGGCAGTAAAATACGCTGCACCAATCCCATCTTTATACAATCTGGTCACTGCGCAATCACCAATCAACACCAATCTATCCGCAAAAGGTTTAATAGCACTTTTGATATTAATCTTTGGAAAACACTGGCATGAGCGTCTCTGAGATGGGCTCCAACCAGGGTGAAAACACTGTTTTACTTCTAGAGTTTCCAAAAAGCACTGTACAAGCTCCTTATCTATCTCCTCACCTAAAAGACATATAGTTACGTAATTGCCCTTGGGAATAAGGGCAGCAAATTTCAATCGAGGAATGTTGAGTAAGAAAATATGTATTGAGTTACCAAAGTACTTCTGCACCGTCTCATAGCCCAGGAGATACTCACAGATGAAAGTCTTCGTAATCTGTGGAGGGTGATATCCAAATTTCAGATCCTTAAATAGCTTTACAGTAGTGGCATTTATCCCTACTGCTCCCACAATCAGGTCATAAGCTTTTGATGAACCGCCACGGTTTGTCACCAGAGGTCTGTTAGTATCAAAATTGATACTAACAACTCGTTCCCTTACCAGATTAGCCCCCTTATTAATGGCTGCTTCTTGCAAAAAACCATCAAAACTTCTCCACTTAATCTCCTTTGTCCCTAGCGGACCGGCGCCTCGAAATATTGTTGCAATCTTCTTCTCTAGGAGAGGTGTCTCAAAACTTACACTTCCCACACTCATATGCAAGACATAGGAATCAATGCCTCTTTGTACTACATCAGGCGGTATATTAATACCTTCTGTCCCAAGCAATTGCACCAGGGACTCAGATACAACTCCGGCGCAGTGGTTGCAGCCGGCCGGTCCGTAACGGGAGAAGTTCTGCTGCTCAAAGACATCTATTTGGACATCTAATCCAATCCTCTCGGCAAAATCTAGAAAGAAATAACTAAAAAAGGATCCCGCCGGGCCGCCTCCGATTACGGCTACTTGGGAACCGTCGGCCAACTTAATACTATTTGAATTATCCTTTGAGCCCAGTATAAACTTTTCCTTAAACATTCATTATCTAATACTAAAGAAAACGGACAGTTTTTTCGCAACAAACTTTAGTGCCGCCGAATTTATGCAGTATCTGAGTCCAGTCGGTGGATGGTCGTCTTCAAACACATGCCCAAGATGCGCGTCTTAAAATGCCTTTTCTCCGAAAACAGACTCAAATCGCTCATTAAATGATTTAGGTGTGAAATGAAAATTCTGCGTACCATAAACTTCTACAGAATAGGCAGCACAAACAGATCCTATTTTTGCCGCATGGACAATGTCATCCTTTGATAACATAAACCCCTTAATTAACCCAGCCCTGTAAGCATCACCAGCCCCTGTAGGGTCATTTACTGGATCTGCCTTAGCAACAGGAATATCAATACTCTTAATATCATTATTTTCTAGAAGGATTATCTCCGAACCTAATTCTCCCTTTGTCTTAATCAGTATCTCCGTCTTCTCTAAGATATCGTAGAGTGTCATGGAGGTTTTCTCCTGGGTTAACTGCAGTTCATAGTCATTGCATATAAATATTTTTGACCCATCTATCATCTCTGTTAACTGCTCTTTTGTCCAGGCAGGGATGGATTGTCCCGGGTCAAAAATATAATCAATCTTTTTCCGCTTGTATATATTTGAAAAATTATACATGTCATCTAAATTTCCCGGTGCAACTAGGGCCACAGCCTTTTTGTGTTCGATAGAATCGAAATCAAAGCTGGAACTAAATTTCATTGCTCCCGGATTAAAAGCCGTTATTTGATTGTCTGACTGATCAGTGGTTATATATGCACCTGCTGTTAGTTCTTCCTCTATGATCTTAATATGTTTTGTAGAAATTTTATGACTTGTCAACCAATTTATATAAGGTACAAAGTCCCGTCCGGCTGTGGCTATAATGGTAGGGCTTTCACCAAAGAGAGAAAGTGCATAGGCAACATTACCAGCAGTGCCTCCATAATTCTCGCTTAAGCCATTTATCATAAAACATACATTAAGTATGTGTACCTTCTCTGGAAGTATGTGGTCAGAGAACTTTCCCGGAAAGTCCATAATCCTGTCATAAGCCAATGATCCAGAAACAAGAATATTCATTTTGCCTCCTTCAAGAACCAATCAATTTCTACAAAGAATAAAGATATTAGATCGGAAAATTTAAATATCGTATAAAATTTACATGGCGATGATAACTAATTGTCTTTGGAAAATCTAGGAATATTAATACAAAAACATGACTTAACCGCTCTAATTGTGAAACGGGTCTGAAATGGTCAAGTTAGGCAAAACATACGGATAAAACAAACAGGAGTGTCCCATTCAGGACAATACAAAACTAACGGATATTTTTATCGAATCCTGTAAACAATACTTATAGACTCTGACGAAAATGAGGAAGATGTTAACAATATAATAAATCACACATTAATAGTACTAGCATTGGAGGCAACGTTGTTTACCGAAGTGTCAGGCATAAAAAAAAGTTACAATATAAGCATTTTACCAGTAGGCGAGCCAAAGAAATGAAGCAGACATAATAAGCACCTATAGCGTAATTTCTGCCAAAATTTAATCGCATGGATAGTAGTAACCATGGTAGTAACCATGGTGATGTAAATAACGATGCCCGTATCCAAAGTTTCTAACCCTATAGTAATAGTCCATATCACGAATCTTATCTTCCTGAGTAATTACGTTTTCAATGCTATCTGTCATCAAATCTGCGGTCCCCGGTAATACTTCGTCACTTTTCAATACCACAATACTTTTTCGCAAGATTTCTGACACGTTATCAGAAGGAAACATTTCAAGATACGAATCCCATTCATTAATTGAGTCGCCCATCTTTCCATGCCTTAAATATGCCATGCCTAGAAATAGCCTTGCCCTCTTATCACTGTCCTGAAGTTTTCTTGCAGTTTTGAGTTCGGAGATTGCCTGTTCATACCTACCGGTTTTGTAATAAGCTATTCCAAGCTGAGTATGTGCATTTGGATATTCTGGGCGCTTCTCTAAAACGGTATTGAAAGAATCTATTGCCTCTGGATACTTTTGTTGCTTTAAGTAACCTACACCTGTCCCATAATGCATCCCCGCACATCCGCTAAAAATAATCAAGCTTATTAAAACAATTGACAGAGTCCTTAAATCCTTCATCAGACTTTCCTCAATTTGCAAATACAAAGAATTATTTTACACCCGAAATTGTCCTTTACCTATCTATATGTTAGCACAAAATTATTACATTAGGACTATCAAAATAAAAAAGGAGCTGAGAGACAAAGATTTTTCTTCGTCTCTCAGCTCCTTAACAGTTATTAATTAAATATTTGTTTAATGTAAAATCGGTAAATGGAATTTCAAGCAGAGGAGTGTGTGAAAAGCAACTATTAATATTATCACGTAAAAACTTCTTTTTTGCAAGTTTATGGTGATTATTCGGCTTGCTCGTCTAAATTGACAGTTGACAATATGCAACCAGCAGTTCCTATGGCTATTAGTGGTATATATACCTCCTATGTGTTCCTCCAAAGATCTTCCTAAAGATGTAAAACATTAATATTCCCGAAACAAACCCGCCTATATGTGCCCACCATGCAACACCTCCACTAGAGGCTGATGCAGAGATAGATACTGCCCCATTAAAAAATTGTATAACAAACCAAAAACCCAAGACAACCATAGCTGGAAGCTCAATAATCGGCCATATAAACCCTAGAGGAATAATAGTCACAACCCTTGCGCGGGGAAACGTAATCATGTACGCCCCAAGCACTCCCGCAATCGCACCACTTGCACCAATACAAGGAACCTTCGATTGACTATTGAAGAAGACATGAACGCAAGCAGCGATAATACCGCAAAGGATATAAAAGCAAAGGTACTTGAAGTGTCCTAATTTATCTTCAATATTATCTCCAAAGATCCATAAATACCACATATTACCAATGAGATGGATAAAACCCCCATGCAAAAACATTGATGTTAAAAAAGGTGAAAATGTCTCTATAAATGTCAATTCAGGAATCTGAGAATAATATTGGATCTTAAGTGGTACTACACCATATTGCATTATAAATCTATCTAACCTCGGACCTAGAGATAGTTCTATAAAAAACACAAAAACATTTACTGTCATAATCCCTATCGTAACATAAGGAAATGTACCTGATGGATTTTTATCTCTTAGTGGTATCATAATTATGATTAATTAGGCTTAGACTCTACGGTATGAAGGTCAGCGGATTTACAAAGCAGCGCTTTGTAAATCCGCTTTTATATACCTGATAGCATTAGAAATGCAACCTTATATATCTTAGTGGTTTGAATTACTCGGAAACGCACCCTACCTTAAGCGAGCCATCAATTTGTAATGAGGAAAATACCTTCCTGGACATACTGTATCCTTAATGTCTCTATGCATAACGATGTTTCTTTTAGGAATGTTGCAACGCTTTTGAAGATATTTTATCAAATACACCAGAGAAGAAATTTGTGAATCTGTCGGACGATTTTTTTCAAAATTACCAATTAAACAAATTCCTACGCCGTATTCATTATATTCATCATCTCCAGCATGTGCACCCTTAATCTGTTTATTCCACCTGCCTCCAACTTCTATCTGACCATCTCTTGAGCCCCTTCCATTCCCTATTACAAAATCATAACCCAAACCGTTTTCCCAACCTCTTATGTTCCTGTGATATTTGTCAATAGAAGAAGCATTTCCTTTATAAGAAGCGCTATGATGTATAACAATATATTTCCAGCGTTTAACCTTAAATTTATCGAATTCACTCAAGATGGCTCTTGGAATAATACTATCAGGTTCTTCTTGAATTGATGGTATCATCGACACTGGCGTACTACAACCATACAAAATTGGTATTGCAAAGAATAAAATCCTCAAATAAGGCCATTTGCATTTGACCATTTCGCCTCCCCTTTAAAATACTTATTTCACTATCTATAAGATTGTTACAGGCCCATCACTTTCTACTTCAACTAAAAATCCCTTCTGGAAAATTCATTTTACGAATAACAAGATCACTTTGCGCAGCGAAATCCTACGCCCATATTCCCAAGATTGGGATTCATTGCCTTCCTCGCAGTGCACCGTAATAGAATTCCCATATTAGCGAATCTTGAACCTCCCCGAATTATTTTCTTTTCACCTTTCTCCGGGCCTTTTGGATTGTTCTTAGGACTTCTGCTGTAATAAAACATATCTCCCCAATCAGCACACCACTCTCCAACGCTGCCGGCCATATCGTAACACCCATATACACTCTTGCCTTCCTCATAACTTCCAACTGATTTAGGATCGCCAATATTACATTTTTCAAAGCTCCATTCATCCCCCCAGGGCCACCTTCTTTCATCTGTTCCTCTGGCCGCTTTTTCCCATTCTGCCTCTGTTGGCAACCTTTTGCCAGCCCATGCCGCATAGGCATACGCATCATACCAATCCACCCTAATTACAGGATATTCTGGGTAATTATAATACTCATCTTCCCAATTAAGAGGAGTATGGTCTTCATTCCCTGGTTCATCCTTATGACATTTGCTGTGGTCTCCAGTTCTCTTTATATAATCTAAAAACTCATAGTATTGCGCATTTGTTACTTCATATCTATCAATATAAAACGCATTCAGGTAGACTTTATGTCTTGGACGTTGTTCCACTTTTATGTCATTTATTCCCATTATGAATGGACCTGCAGGAACCAACACCATATCGCATTTTTCTTTTATTCTAGGCAAGGCTTCCTTCATGACAACATTTCTTTGTTCATATTTTTGTATTAATTCATTTTTTCTGTCTAAAATTCCCTGTAATACGGCCATCCGAGTTATTGCCTTGCTTTTATTCTTCGCATCTGGCGCCAGGTTACAATATTTTCTAAGATGTTCTATTGCTTTTTCCTGCGCTCCAATCTTTCCGTAAAGCCATCCTATATTATATTGAAGTTCAGGCAAGTCAGGATATAAGGCAATAGCCTTCCCGTATTCCTCCAATGCCTTATCATATTCTTTATTATCGGAATATTTGTTTCCCTCTTTGAGATGTTTAGATGCCTTTCTTTTATTTTCTAAGAGTTTTTGCTCATCTTCTATTATTTCTTTAATAGTTACGAGTTTCTCTCCATCTTCTCTACAGAATTTTTCCCCAGACACCCCTGTCTTTTTGCACTTAGGGCAAATCAAGCCCTTCTGCGTTGATACTAATTCAGCCCCATCCTTCCCACAAAATTTAATATCATTTGAATACTTTGTTCCACATTTAGGACATTCATTATACAATTCGGTATTAGTTTGGTTTATCCCACCTGATGTTGTAGACGCTAAAAGAAACCAACACAAAATTAATATAAATCTAAACTGGTACATTTTCATTTAAGTCCTGTAAAAAACCCTTTATCTTAATAATTTGTCCAAGTAGCTTCGCCTCTTTATCCTTTTCCGCATTAACAATGTGTTCAGGGGCATTCTTAACGAAGCTTTCATTAAAGAGTTTTTTCCGCACTATATCTAAGTGTGATTTAATCTTATTTAAACGTTCCAACTGTCTTTCTTTCTCTGCCCCTACATCAATAAGTTCCCTTAAAGGGACGAAAACTTGTATCTCATTTACCACCTCACTGGCAGACGACTCTGGTTTTTTCAGATCAATGCCTATTTCTAAACCGTCAAGATTTGCCATTTGCGTTAGAAAATTGTGATGCTCATCAAGCTCTCTCTTTACTTCTTTATCACGAACTGAAATCAATACCTTCAGTTTTTGTTTTTTAAGTATATTCATATTACGTCTGATATTTCGCACAGCCCTTATTAAGTCTTGAAGTAACATCATTGTCTTGACTACCCTTTTGTTAATCTTTGCCGCATCTTTCCGCCCGGCCAAGCCGTTCGGACGGGTCTTAGGCCATGGGCACATCATCAGACTTTCACTAACCATAGTATCGGTTAAGATTAATCTATTCTTGACAGCTAACTGTTTTAAATGCTGCCATATTTCTTCAGTAAGGAATGGAGCAAAAGGATGCAGTAAACATAGAATATTATCAAGCACATATGTTAAAACCTTCTGTGCTATTAGCTTATTCTTTATATTATCGGAATTATAAAGTCTTGGCTTGATTATCTCCAGATACCAATCACAAAACTCATGCCAGATAAATTCGTATAGATTCTTTATGGCTTCATTAAATTTATATTTCTCCAAGGATGTTGTACACATTTCTATGGCCAAACCTAAGCGATTCTTTATCCAAACGTCCTCAAAGAGGTAATCTTCTTCTTTAATTGTTATCTCTGTTGATTCGTTACCCTCTAAATTCATCATTGCAAATCTGGCAGCATTCCAGACCTTATTGATGAAATTACGCCCCATTTCAAATTTACTCTCATGTAGCTTTATATCCTGTCCCTCGGTAGTCAACATTATCATTGATGTCCTGACCGCATCCGCACCGTATTGATCAATCATCAACAATGGATCAATGCCATTACCTAAAGACTTGCTCATCTTTCTTCCAATTTCGTCAAGGATAGTACCATGTATATAAACATCATGAAATGGCACTTCATTCTTGAATTCCAACCCCATCATTACCATCCTTGCCACCCAAAAGTATATAATCCCCCTATCAGTAACAAGTGCAGAAGTTGGATAATAATACTTTAATTCCTCAGTCTCATCAGGCCATCCCATAGTCGAAAAAGGCCATAGTGCAGAACTAAACCATGTATCTAAGACATCCTCATCCTGGACCAACGCATTATTGCCACATTTTGAGCACTTTGTAGGAGTTTGAGAACTAATAGTCACTTCTTCACAATTCTTACAATGCCACGCCGGGATTCTATGGCCCCACCATATCTGCCTTGAAATACACCAATCCTTTACATCCTCCAACCAGCATAAATAAACTTTCGACCATCTCTCAGGATAAAATGTAATATCAACTTTTTTATGTGCCTTAATTGCCTCTTCAGCTAATGGCTTCATCTTTACAAACCATTGGTCAGAAAGATACGGTTCAATTACAGTTCTACAACGGTAGCAATGCCCTACCGAATGTGTATGTGGCACAACCTTTAAGATGTGCTTTTCTTCCTTAAGTTCCTCAACTAGCGCCTCCCGGCATTCATATCTATCCATACCTAAATAACTAGCAGCTTCACCCTTTATAGTACCATCCTCGTTCATAATCATAATTGGTTCTAAGTTGTGCCTCTTGCCGATTTCAAAATCATTCGGGTCATGAGCGGGAGTAACCTTTACGGCTCCTGTGCCAAATCTGGGATCAACCGCTTCATCCGCAATTATGGGTATTTCACGCCCAACCACAGGAAGTATGAGTACCTCGCCAATCATCTCCTCATATCTTTCGTCTTTTGGATTTACGGCAACAGCAACGTCGCCTAGCATAGTTTCTGGACGAGTAGTTGCTATATTAACATACAAGTGCGGTGCATCACGGAAAGGATACCTGATGTACCAAAGACGACCTTCATGGTCTTCGTGTTCCACCTCATCATCAGATAAAGCAGTAATGCATCTTGGGCACCAGTTAATGATGTATTTTCCTCTGTATATCAGTCCTTTTTCATATAACCTGACAAATGCCTCCCTTACCGCTCTAGATAAACCTTCATCCATCGTAAATCTTTCTCTCTCCCAATCGCATGAACTTCCCAGTTTTCTCAATTGCTTCAGTATTTCAGAACCATACTCACTCTTCCACTTCCATACTTCCTCAATAAACTTCTCACGCCCCAGCTTGTCCCGACTCAATCCCTTTTTCATCAATTCCTTTTCAACAACGTTCTGAGTTGCTATACCGGCATGATCAGTCCCGGGCATCCATAATGAGTTATATCCCTGCATCCGCTTCCATCTTATAAGTATATCCTGCAAGATATTGTTCAGGGCATGGCCCATATGTAATACACCAGTTACGTTTGGTGGCGGAATAACTATGGTAAACGGTTCCTTATTGGGATCTGGCGCACTATGAAAAAATTTGCCTTTTTCCCAGAAACGATACCATTTTTCCTCAACCTCTTTAGGACTATATTTGGTTGGTAATTTATCTTCCATCTTCGTCCTTCAAAAGCTTATATTCAATACTATCAACAAGCGCCTGCCAACTTGCTTCGATTATATTTTCTGATACGCCAATAGTACCCCAAATATCCTTATGGTCGTGTGATTCGATTATGACCTTTACTTTTGCAGCCGTTGCTTCCTTGGGGTTTACAACACGTACTTTATAGTCCACAAGATGCATATCCTTGAGGGATGGATAGAATTTTTCCAATGCCTTCCTTAAAGCCCCATCTAAGGCATTTACAGGACCATCTCCATCACTGACTGTTAATTCATCTACGCCGTTGACGTTTATTTTGACAGTTGCTCGAGTAATTGATTTCCCATCCTTTCCCCTTTCTACAATTACCCTGAAATCCGCAAGATCAAAAAAGCCCTTGTGTTTACCTAACACCTTCTTAACCAGGAGATCAAACGAACCTTCCGCTGATTCAAAATGATACCCTTGATTTTCCAGGTCTTGAACTTTCTTCAAAATCTTTCTCATCAATTTTTGATCGTGTTCAATATTATATTTTTCTATCTTAGCTAAAATATTTGAGCTCCCAGACAATTCAGATATTAATATCTTTCTCTCATTTCCAACCGCTTCTGGTTCTATATGTTCATAAGTATTCCTGTTCTTTTGTATTGCATTTACGTGTAGACCTCCTTTGTGCGCAAATGCGCTTGAGCCAACAAAGGGTTGATTGGGCACAGACATAAAGTTTGCCACCTCGTAAACATATCTTGATATTTCTGTAAGCTTTTTAAGCCCTGAATCACCAAGACAACGAAACTTCCCTTTCAATACCAAGTTGGGGATTACAGAACATAGGTCTGCATTACCACATCTCTCACCGAAACCATTTATGGTCCCCTGAACATGACGAACCCCAACGTTAACCGCTGCAAGGGTGTTAGCCACTGCAAGGTCACAGTCGTTGTGTGTGTGTATACCTAAAGGAAGCTTTATTCTACCAATAACATTTTCCGTAATCTTCTCTATTTCATATGGTAGACAGCCTCCGTTAGTATCACAAAGCACGATTGTATCGGCACCAGAATCTTGCGCAACCTTTAATACCTTCAATGCATATCTTGAGTTATTCTTATAACCATCAAAAAAGTGTTCTGCATCGAGAATAACTTCCCTTCCCTTTGATTTTAAATACTTAACCGTATCAGAAACCATCTTCAGGTTATCATCCAATGAAACCCTGAGAACATCTGTTACATGAAAGTCCCAGCTTTTGGCCACAATTGTTACAACTGGTGTCTCTGATAAAAGCAATGCTTTCACACCGAGATCCTCTGAGACTTTCTTATTCGCTCGTTTTGTACTACCAAAAGCAGTTATCCTGGCATTTTTTAGCGGAAGGTTCTTAATCTCTTTGAAAAAATTCTTATCTTTGGGGTTTGATAAAGGGTATCCCCCTTCAACATAATCTATGCCAAGGTCATCAAGCTTGAGGGCTATTCCGATTTTATCTTGTAATGAAAAGGAAATCCCCTCTGTCTGACTGCCGTCCCGTAATGTTGTATCGTATGTTATTATCTTTTCTCTGGTTTTCAAAGTATTTTTGTATTTGAATTTATGCAAAATGAGAGTAAAATTAGTGATAATATTATCAAAATTTAATCTTACAGTGCTAAATTGTCTTGTCAAGTACAAACAACGTATGCATTTCAGAAATAAAGACAGAACTACGAGGAAAAATTATGAAAAGTATTCATGATAAGAATTCGGGCCATCCCAACATGAGCCAAGGAACAATCAAAGATGTTTATTCACGCATAAAAGACCATGGGCA
The DNA here is from genome assembly GCA_046757465.1 of Candidatus Scalinduaceae bacterium. Lineage (GTDB taxonomy): Bacteria > Planctomycetota > Brocadiia > Brocadiales > Scalinduaceae > Scalindua_A. The sequence continues at coordinate 11,900 of JBHHYH010000041.1, forward strand.
TGCCAAGGTCTCTCACCAATATATGAAAAATGTACAAAATCAATTACGCCTTGTATTCTGGGAAACAACTGCCGGTTGCAATCTGGAATGTATACATTGTAGAAGGTTGGACGTTAGTACGCAATTAGCAAAAGATGACATGACGACTGAAGAATCCTATAAATTCATCGATGCCCTGGCCGAAACGGCCAAACCTATCCTAGTCTTAAGTGGAGGCGAACCTCTATTCCGTCCTGATATATTCGATATTGCAAAATACGCACTAAAAAAGGGCTTAACTGTAGCATTGGCTACCAATGGAACATTGGTTGACGAGGTCATGGCTAAAAAAATTGTCGAAGCTGGAGTATCCAGGGTTTCCATAAGCCTAGATGGTGCGGATGCAGAGACTCATGACAGTTTCCGAAAACTAAAGGGATCGTTTGAGAAGGCTATCAAAGGATTCAATCATTTAAAAAAGTTGGGGATGAGTATGCAAATCAATTGTACGATTGCAAAACACAATTCCCATCAACTTCAAGATCTATATAACCTTTGCCTTAAACTGGGGGCCGAGGCGATGCACATATTTATGCTCGTCCCTGTTGGTTGTGGAGTTGAAATAGCGGATGATCAGATGCTGGAGCCCGAAAGATACGAATATATCCTTAACCAATTCTATGATTTATCCAAAGAGGCAAAGATTCAGACGAAGGCAACCTGTTCGCCACATTATTTCAGGATAATGCGCCAGCGGGCAAAAGAAGAAGGCATCACCATTACCCCAAAAACACACGGCATGGCAGCCATGACAAAGGGCTGCTTGGCGGGAACCGGAGTTTGCTTTGTATCCCACAAGGGTGAGGTCTTCCCCTGTGGATACCTGCCCGTAAATGCAGGACACGTCAAAAAGCAGCCGTTCAAGGAAATCTGGAAGGATTCACCGGTCTTCATGAAACTTAGAGAACCAGACTTGCTTGGAGGTAAATGTGGGGAATGCGAATACAAAAAGGTATGTGAAGGCTGCAGGGCACGCGCGTTTTATGAGACTGGAGACTACATGGCAGAAGAACCATATTGTATATACAAACCAAAGCTCATGAACAAAGGATAATATTCATTATTCAGTAATTAATTATCATTTTAACATTTCAAACTATTCATGAAATATTTTATTTCTACTAATATTATTGTTGTAAAATTTCATATACTATTACATGGAATCTATTGAAAAAGAGCATGTTATAAGAAAAGCAAATCATATAAGGAGGCTGTATGATTGGACAATACATTGGGCAGAAACTCCTCACAGCACATGGGCGCTCTTTATACTTGCTTTTTGTGAATCCTCTTTCTTTCCTATACCTCCAGATGTTCTCTTAATAGCGTTAGCAGTCGCCCTTCCAATAAAGGCATTTAAATATGCGTTGGTATGCTCCGTGGGATCTGTTTTGGGAGGGTGTTTTGGTTACTTAATTGGATACGAATTTTTTGAGTATGTAGGAAGGCCAATTATCGGTTTCTATAACATTACGGACGTGTTTAACACTGTGAGTGCAAAATATCAAAGTAACGCTTTTACGGCAATTGCAATTGCCGGATTTACTCCTATCCCTTACAAGGTATTTACCATTTCTGCTGGCGTATGCAAGGTAAATCTCTTTACCCTGATCCTGGCATCAGCTTTAAGTAGAAGTGCAAGATTCTTCATAATTGCAGGTTTGTTCTATTTATTCGGCCCGAAGATAAAGATGTTTATCGAGAAGTATTTTAACATCCTTACCATCATATTTATAATATTATTAATTAGTGGATTTGTTGCGGTAAAATACCTTAAATAGGAGAAATAATCATGTACAGATATCTCTTATCATTTTTTTTCTCTCTTATTTGTATAACATTCACTCCAATTCTCTATGCAGAAGAAGGCCTGTCTGAAAATGTCCAGGCAGGAATACAGAATGTTCGTGAACCTGCTGCAGCCGGACGTTTCTATGCCGGCACTGAAGCTAAACTCAAAAAGCAGGTGAACAATTTACTAAACAATGCACTCACAGAAAGTTTACCTGGCAAACCTGTAGCCTTAATCTCACCACATGCCGGATACCGGTACTCAGGACTAGTTGCGGCATACGGTTATAATGCCATAAAGGATTACGACTATAAAAGAGTAATAGTACTTGCCCCCAGCCATTATTCAAGATACATGGGAGCATCGATACTCGATGTTGATTATTATAAAACCCCATTAGGACTCATAAAATTGGACGTGGGAATTTGCAATAATCTTATAAATAATCCACCACTCATCGGAACATTAAAAAAAGCCCACTCCAGAGAGCATTCTCTTGAGACACAATTACCTTTTCTACAAATGGTTCTTAACAATTTTGAACTTGTTCCCATACTTATTGGCAGACTTAATAATGAAGCATTTGATTTTCTTGCTGACAAAATTAAGCCTCTTATTGATGAAGACACATTAATAGTTGCAAGCACTGATTTTACTCACTATGGTTATGGATATAGTTATGTGCCATTTAAAAAGGACATAGAGGCCAACATTAGAAAACTCGATTATGGGGCATTCGAACGTATCCTCGCATTAGATTTCGATGGTTTCTCCAGATATAAAAGCGCTACAGGAATAACTGCTTGTGGATTTATGCCGGTAGCGCTTTTATTAAAACTATTACCTGATGATGTGCAGGGAAAGATATTACGTTACGATACTTCAGGCAAGCAAATGGGTGACTTTAATAATTCCGTAAGCTATGCCTCGATTATCTTTACGAGAGGTAAGAAAAGTTCCGAAGTTATTGGCGAAGACCCCAGCCTAAATGACAACGAACAGTTAACCCTTCTTAAGATTGCCAGAGAAACATTAGAGACTTATATAAAAGAAAGAAAATTGCCAGATGTAAACAATGGGAAGTATACATTCACCCAAAAACTAAAAGAAAAAAGAGGCGTATTTGTAACGCTTAATAAAAACGGTAGCCTTCGCGGCTGTATTGGGCACATTCTACCTAGAGAACCACTTTTTAAGGCAGTGATGAAAAATACCATAAACTCCTCCACGAACGACACGCGTTTTATACCAGTAAGTGAAGATGAATTATCAGATTTGGAAATAGACATCTCCGTACTCAGTCCAATAAAGAAAATAACTGGTCCAGAAAAATTTATTCCGGGGAAACATGGAATTATAATCCGTATGTTGGGTAGTGGTGCTGTATTTCTTCCACAGGTAGCGTCAGAACAAGGCTGGAATAGGGAAGAAACTCTTTGCCACCTTTGCAAAAAAGCAGGATTGCCAGCGTATGCCTGGAAAGATGATGATATGGAATTCTTTATTTTTACAGCAGAAGTGATCTACGAAAATAAAATTTAGCAACAAATCTGAAAGTCACTCCCATAAAAACTAATTTTAAAAATGGATGAAAAAGAGAGTAAGGTTTTACTTCAAATAGCAAAAGAAAGTATAGAATCTACAATAAAAGATATTCCGACCAATAAAACACAAGTACAAATAAACAGTCCTGAACTTGAAAAAAAACATGGTGCATTTGTAACGTTAAAAACGCAAGGAAAATTAAGAGGTTGTATAGGTCGACTTGCTTCCGATGCCCCCTTGTATAAGCTCGTCTCTGAGATGGCCGTATCAGCAGCAATAGAAGACCCCCGATTTGAGCGCAATCGGATTCAGCCTTCAGAATTAGATGATCTGGAAATAGAAATTTCAATCCTATCGCCTTTGCAAAAGATCGAAAATCCACTCGACATGGAACTTGGGAAACATGGAATCTATATAAAGAAAGGTTTTAGAAATGGCTGCTTTTTGCCTCAGGTTGCGGCTGAGACTGGATGGACTAAGGAAGAATTTTTATCGCAATGCTGCCACACAAAAACAGGTCTGTCACCGGATGCCTGGAAAGAAAAAGATACTGAAATTTACGTCTTTACAGCGGAGATTATATCAGAAGCTGCTACCAATATCTAAATCGCTCAATTTAGGCTGAACTTAACACTCAAGAGGTAATTATGATATCACACAAAAAAATACTTACCATGATTCTGGCAGGAGGCCAGGGAGAAAGACTTTATCCATTAACAAAAGACAGGGCAAAACCAGCCGTACCTTTTGGAGGTATATATAGAATAATAGATTTTGCGTTAAGTAATTGTTTAAATTCTGGATTACGTAAAATAGTAGTTCTAACACAATACAAATCTTATTCTCTCGATAGGCATCTAAGGCTTGGATGGAACATATTCAATAATGAGTTAGATGAATACATAGAAGAAATACCTCCTCAGCAAAGGATAAGTGACCAATGGTATCTAGGAACAGCTGACGCTGTTTATCAAAATATATATACCCTCGAAAAAGAACATCCTGAAATGGTTCTAGTACTTGCGGGAGACCATGTTTATAAAATGGATTACCGGAAAATGTTCATTTTCCATAAAGAAAAAAAAGCTGATATTACAATACCATGCCTAGAAGTTTCCTTAGAAGAGGGAAAAAGGTTTGGCATAATAGAAACAGATGAAGAAAACAGGATTAAGGCGTTTTACGAGAAACCTTCCAAACCTAAACCTTTACCAAACAATCCATTAGCTACCCTCATTTCTATGGGAATATATTTATTTAATACCACAACGCTGGTTAAAGCCGTAATTAATGATGCCAAACAGAGCACAGCTCATGATTTCGGAAAAAATGTAATACCCGAGATAATACATTCAAAAAGAGTATATGCATATCCGTTTGTAGATGAAAACGAAAATAAAGTAAGCTACTGGCGTGATATCGGAACCCTAGATGCATATTGGGAGAGCAACATGGACCTTGTACAAACATTACCCATATTCAACCTCTATGATAAAGAATGGCCTATCCGGACATATCAGGAGCAATACCCACCTGCAAAAACAGTTCTTCATGAAGATTTTCCGGGTGGACGAAAAGGTATGGTCTTAAATTCTATAGTCTCTGGGGGTTGTATAATCAGTGGTGCAAGAGTAGAAAGATGTGTCCTGTCTCCCGACGTTAGAGTAGATTCTCATTCTGAAATTTACGATTCAATTGTAATGGAAAGCGTTAGGATAGGTAAGAATGTAAAAATCCAAAGAGCTATCATAGATAAATCAGTAAACATTCCCGATAATATGAGCATTGGTTATGATCTCAAAAAAGACTCTAAATACTTTACCGTAACTGAAAAAGGTGTCGTGGTTGTTCGCAAAGAAATGTCTTTAACATAAAAGAATCTCAACATAGTTAGCTGATTACTACACACAAAACTTAGTAAAGTATGGAAAAGTACTTTCATGTTGTAGATATCTTCATATATGGAGATAACTGGTATGTTTGAAACTCAAAACAATACCGCAAGGAGAAGTCGTCAACAAGGAAGTGTTAAAGCAGCTAATATTTGCACATCCATGGTCGGGGCGAGCCGATTCGAACGGCCGACCTCGGCGTCCCGAACGCCGCGCTCTAAACCAAGCTGAGCTACGCCCCGAAGAATATAAACCAAGTATCCGAAAGAAGCCAATTTATACGTTTAATATCCGTCTTGCGATTTCAAAGTAAATGATAATTCCAGTTGCATCGAGTATAGTCGTGATAAGTGGCGCTGAGACAATTGCAGGATCCAGTCTTAAATAGCGAAATATTAATGGTACTGTTGCACCAGCCAGATTTCCTACAACAACAACTGTGGCAACAGAAACACCCACCGTGATTCCAAGCTTCATGTCACTTAATAAAATTACAGCTACAATGAACGCCGTAAAACCAAGGGCAGAACCTAAAACGGCGCCTGCACGAGTTTCTCTCCAAAGTACTTTCCCCCATTGCTTTAACGTTAATTCTCCAGTGGCCAGGGCTCGAATTACCAGGGTAGATGATTGTGAACCAATATTGCCACCTGCGCCTGTTAACATTGGTATAAAATATGCCAAAGCTATTACAGAACTGAGTGTCAGTGAATATTTTTGTAAAAGCTTTCCTGAAATGGTCGCTGCAAGTATCAAGATAAACAACCAAATAACTCTACCAGATATGTATTTGAATAATCCTGCTCGAAAATACTTTTCCTCTGGCAACTGCATTGCAGCCATTTTATGGAAATCTTCTGTCACCTCTTCCTGTACTATATCAAGGATGTCATCAACCGTAATAATACCAACCAGACGATTTTCACTATCAACAACAGGCAAAGATAGAAAATCGTACTTTTGTATAGCCTTTGCCGCTTCTTCCTGATCGTCGGTTGTATTTACCTTATAGACATTTTCGTTCATTATTTGGCTTATTTTTTGATCGGACTCCGCCAGGATAATGTCTTTAAGTGATACTACACCGCACAGTATCCTCTTTTCATTAATCGCATAACACGTATATATAGTTTCTCTGTCAGGACCCGTCTTCCTTATATGTTCGAGTGCTTCCGAAACTGACATCTCTGTTTTCAGGTCCACATATTCAGTAGTCATCACCCTTCCTGCCGATTGTGGCGGATAATTTAGCAGTATATTTGCTTCATCTCTTTCTTCTTTTGGTAATAACTTAAGGTGCTTTTTTACTACTGAGGCGGGAAGCTCGTCAAGGAGTTGTGTCCTGTCATCAGGACTCATTTCCAGCAGGATTTCCTTCACCCTTTGTTCAGTAAAGTATCTGAGTAGTTCTTCTTCTTCCTCATGATGAAGAAGTGAAAATGTTTCCGCAATCTTTGTCTTGTCAAGTACGCGGAATGCTATTACCCTTTCTGTGGGCTCCAGCTCTCTTATAATATCTACAATATCTGCAGGGTGAAGCTCTCTTAAGATAGAACTTAATCCCTTGAGGTTTTTACTATCGATAAGTTCCTTTAATTCAGGCGTAAATATCTTATACCATTTCATCATAGAATACTCTTTTTATACCCGCCAGAACTCTGCCAGACCGATGCCCGCCTGTCGGACGGACACAGGGCAGGCGGGGAAAAGTCGGGCTGGTCTATAACAGATTTACCGTGGTGAAAATTTTACGAGCAAAGCCTGGTATGATTAACCAAATAGTCCTCATGCTACACACGATAATATTTGCGTAAAAACCCCACTACAAGAAGTTTTTACTACGCAATCTCAGGATCGTGTGGCGACAGATAACAAAAACTTGTAGTGTTTAGGATTGTTGTTATGACTGTCAGAGAACGACAGATACGCATAATAGCATATTAGCGATAATAAAAATACTATTATTTAGAAAGTAAATGTGAAATACTTTTCTGCAGAGTAGAAGTATCTATTTTTGTTTCATCCTTCACCCAACCTTGCCATGAAGGCGCACTGCATTGAAACAACCTTTCCGTAGATTCTTCGTAATCCTTGCCTGTTCTGGTATTGTTAAAATAAGGGTGTTTAACAAGTAACATTTCAAAGCCAAGTTCTTCAGTTGTTTTGGTAATACCATCTAAATATGGAAAGGAAAGGTCACTTATGGTAAACACCTGGCATAACATTGGCCTTTGTTTGTTCATTCTCTTCTTTGCGCTGATGATTTTTTCTATTCCCGAAGAAATCTTTTGGAAACTACCACTACTGCCCCTTATATTATCATGAATATCCTCTGGTCCATCGAGCGAGATGTAAAGTACATCTACCCCAAGTTCAACGATGTCATTTGCATATTTATCAAGAAGTGTTCCGTTTGTAACTATCCAGCAAATTAGTTTTTTCTGTTTTATGTGTTTTATTAACTCTAATATATCTTTGTAAAAGAAGGGTTCACCTCCTGTTAAAAAAATCGTCGGCGAAAATTTTGAAACTTCATTAACTAATCCCTTAAATACATCGACATCCATGGATTCTTTTAAAATGCTCGAATCTTTTTTGTAATAGTTACCCTCTTCACCCCACTGCCCACAATCTTTACAGCGCAAATTGCACAGATAAGTTGGCATTATATGTATAAGATATGGTGGAAAACTGTAGCCATTGTTAAGTCGGCCATCAACTTGAAAAGAAAGTAACCTTGTAATCCATTTCATCATCTTTATGTCAGAAAAAGGGGTTCTCTTAGCCATTTTTATTATGTTTGAAATAGTATCCATTGATTTACCCGTGTATTTAGTACCGATTATGTGTATTCACTTACAATTTCATAAAAACAAAAACCTCAAAGATAGCTCCAGTGAGACCATCCGCCAGAGCGACATTGCCCGTCCGACCTATTCATCCGGGCGGGTTATGATAACTCCTACTGTACTCTTTCTACACCTAGAAACTGAGCCATCTTTAAAAAGGTTCTACCCATAAACGAACGTTTCATAACTATTGCCTTGTAGTTACAAACCTCATCACAGCAAAAACAGCCTATACATTTATCTTCATCCACTATTACCCTGCCATCCGGAGCGGACATTGCTTTTGCAGGACAATTTTTGATACACTCATAGCATCTAGTACAGTTTGGCTCGTATACGGAAGAAACGGATGTACAACTGTTATCAAACATCTTAGCAAGAAGGAAATTTGGAATGTATTTAGATGCAAAATCTTGTGCAGAGCTGGAAGGTTTCTTGAAATCAAGGACTGAAACTTTACTTATTTCCTCACCCACTATGTTAATATTCCTTATATCAGCTGTACCTAATTCTCTTTCATAGGCATACTTAATTATGGGTACTGCCATAGGATCATAACCTATAATTGTACTTGCAACTGTATCTAGGGCAACGCCATCGTAACTTGCTATTAATAATCCTACCTTTCTAGGGTCTCCTGCATTAGGTCCGTTTCCTTCCATTCCAATGATGGCGTCCATTATGGTAATGTGAGGTTGTACCATCTCGAAGACATCTACTAATGCCTGTGCCATTAACCTCGCCTTTGGCGCCATTAAATGTACATTTTTTTTCCCATTTGCGGGAATAGAGCCGAACATATTCTTTATTGCTCCTGTGTACCTTGTCAACCCATGTGTTTTTAGTTTAGGAACAGATACTACTACATCCACAGACTTTACCGTCTTTGCAATCTTGAAACTTTTTACTATAGTAGCGTTGTCGTTGATTATGTCTATAGCCTCATCCTTGTCAAAATTTACTATTACGGCTCCAGTTTCCTCCGCTATTTTATCTATTTGTGTAACCCTGAAGGCTTGATACGTTGAACCGATTCTGAGACTCCCACATGAATCTCCAATGTATACCTTACACTCATAATCATTCTGAAGTATATCAACAAGTGCCCTAATTACTGAGGGATGTGTATTAACGGCCTTTTCAGGCCCTAAACCTGCTGAAAGAAGATTCAATTTCAACAACACCTTCATCCCGGGCTTTATAAGGTTTTCAACATTACCTATTAAACTTAAACATCTTTTTGTGGCAATATTGACTTTTTCCAGCTCATAATCATTACAACGTGAAATTGCAACTGTAGACATTTTTAGTATCCAGAAAATAAATCAACATATTAAAAAAATTTATTCATTTCTTCAGCCTTTTCCATATCCTCTTTGTAAAGTTCCCATTCAGTTAGCTTCCCATTAAAGATACGGTTTTTCAGCTTTATGATAGGTCTTCTAAAGTAAGACCTATAATAGTATGCCGCAGGGTAATTTTTGATAAATGCCTTGGTGGTACATACATAATCGGCATATTTCTTGTTATATTTCCATCTTAGAAATTGTAACTCATCTGGTGTAAGATAATTTGTCCTGATATTTGCCCAAAAACAGTTATATCTGCTGAAATCGTCTTTATTCGTTACAAGGTTATTCTTAATCATCTCTTCTCTTAACTCAGTTTTTGGGTATGGGGTAAGTATTTGATCGGCAAAGAAATCTATGTCTAATTCTACAAAAAAATCATAGTTTTGTGCAATGTCCTTTTCCTTGTCGTTTGGGTGCCCTATTATCATACCACCAACGATCATTATTCCCTGCTCATGTAATCTCTCCACCGCTATTTTTGTCTTTTCGATTATATTACCCTTCTTTAGATTTTTTAAATTTTCCTTTGATACATTTTCAATTCCGAGAAAGACTATCCTGAAGCCTGCCTTTGCCATTTTTTCTGCCAGAGTTTTAGATGAGGCAATACCTACACTACTGGCCTGGACTATGTATCGTATATCATTATGCCCGGAATCGACTATAGCATCGCATAAATCTTCGAATCTTTTTACGTTCAGGATAAAATTATCATCAGCAATAATTATAAAATCTGCACCGTACTTTTTTGCATCTTCAATATCCTTGATTACTCTGTCTATGCTATACATTCGGAAACTTTTACCATACATCTTGTCCATACTACAAAAGTTGCATGGCATTGTACAACCTCTTGATGATTCTATTATATCCAAAGTAAATCCATAATAATGATATCCCTTAAATACTCTTTTGTCTCTGGCCGGCAATTTAATTTTATTTAAGTCCTCAAGTTGCCTCGGGTTATTATGGATGAAATTGCCATTTTCTTTATAAGATATACCTGGAATACTATTTAAATCACGCTTACGTTCACAAGCCTCCAGAAGTTCGTTAAAACTCAAATCACCTTCACCTCTTACGAAGAAATCAAATGGCTCTGAATAATCACTATTAGAAATCTCATCATACATTAATGTTGCATGATACCCCCCAAGGACAGTTTTTATATCTTTATTTTCTTCTTTAATGAGTTGAGCAATTTTTCTCGATGTATCAAATTGGAAACTCATCGCACTGAGACCTACTATTGAAGGGTTATAACTTTCTAATAGTTCTATAATTGTTCCTTTAATATTCTCCCTTCTCAGTACCAGATCTGCTACGAAAACATCATGGTCTTTTATGTTTCCAGCAATTGATGATATAGCAAGATTGGGAGCTTTCCATCTCTTTCCGCTAAAGTGAGGTGCCGTATCGGGCATGGATAAAAGGAGTACATTCACTTGATTTCTCTAATAATTTCATTAAGTGGTTTTCTGTAAGTCGATTCGGGAATGACCTCAGGGTATCCCAGAGGTGTTAAGATCAAGGGTTCAATATCATCAGATATGTTTAGTACTTCCTTTACTACTCTTGGTTTAAAAGCCGCTATCCAACAAGTACCAAGTCCCTCAGCCGAAGCTGCAAGTATCAAATGGTCCATTGCTATCGCTACATCAACATCAACATATGCCTTCCCATCGCTTCTTTTCCAAGCCGTGTCAGATAGACCACAAGCACATATAATTACTGGGGCTGTAAAAAACCATTCTTGCGAATAAGCATCCTTTAATCTTCGTTTAATTTTGTCATCCCTGACTACAATAAGAGATATTGGTTGTCTATTTGCAGCGGAGGGAGCTAGTCTTGCGGCATTTAGTATTCTTTGTAACTTATCATCATCAACAGGATCAGCTTTATATTTTCTCACACTCCTCCTTCTTTGAATTACTTCGTAAAAGTCCATTCCAAACCCTTCTGTATTCAGTCCTTTTTGTGAAAGTTTAAAATTTCGTTATACACCATTTGTTTTTTTTAGCGTATAAATGAAGTCTCATACTGGCATTCACGGCAATTGGATAACCCATAAGTCTCATGTGCTTAACATCAGTATACTTATTAGCATAAGCGTATGAATTTTTAAGATCTATGTTATATTTCTTTTCCAATCTTTTCACTATGTCTACTTTACCTTTATCGTATGCATAAATTCCATTTATCTCACCCGTAAAAACCCCATTGTCACTTACTAATTTTGTGCCAATACCTAAATCAGCATTACAATAATTTTTGAAACAATCAACTAAGAAACTAAGGGTACCAGATAAAAGTATAATCGTGTAACCTTTATCTCTTAAACTATTAATTTCTCTTAAAGCCTCTTTTGAGATATGCGAAGATATTTTTTCATTAAAGAAATTCCTTGCAATCTCAAAAATAGCCTCTACCTTTTTTCCCTTAAGATAATGTTTGTTTTCTTTTAATTGTAGCCCCTCCAAGCTGATAAATCTATTTAAGGAGACTTTAAGATATCTCAATATGTCTCTTGGAGTAACTATTCTTTTATACACCAAATATTTGAAAAATAATCGTTCTGAAGACATTTTTCTAATCAAAGTTCCGTCTATATCAATAAATGCTACCTTTTTTTTCTGGAAATCTTCGTCCTCATCTTTCATGCTCGGCTCATCTTTAATGGTGTTTTTTAACATAATAAGAATATTGGCAAGACCCAATTATCCCTAGATATTGGTAAATAGGAAAGTTAAAAAATGAATTTTAATTTTATCAAACCTGAATTTCTTTGACAAGAAAATTGTAGGCTGATAAAATTGCTTAAACAATATTTTAGTCCAAGCGAAAGATTAGGTGGAAAAAATGCGTGTCGTTGTAGCGAAAACAGCCGGTTTTTGTATGGGTGTGCGAAAGGCCATGGACAGGGTTTTAGATGCTGCAAATGAAAAAGGGAACAATGGTCATGTCTATACAGAAGGACCGTTAATACATAACCCTCAGGTACTTGAAATGTTAAAAGAAAAGGGGATAAATACTCTAGGAAACGACACTGACATTTCTAAGAGTACAGTAGTTATAAGAGCGCATGGTATTACACCCGAGAGGAGACAAGAGATTGAAGCGACGGGTGCTAACATTTGCGATGCAACATGTCCGCGTGTAATGAGCGTTCAGAAAATCATTGATAAGCATGCGGAGGAAGGATATTCCACTATCATTATCGGTGATGAAGGACACGCTGAAGTAACAGGATTACTGGGATACGCAAGAGGCAATGGCCATGTAATTTCTTCTACAGAGGAAATATCCGGCTTACCAGATATGGAAAAGGTTTGTATTGTTGCCCAGACTACACAAGACATGCGTACATTTGCATTGATTGTAGAAAAACTCAAACAAAGGTATAAGAATTATAAAGTATTTGATACTATATGTAGTTCTACATCAAAGCGACAAGAAGAGGCAATTAATCTTAGTGAAACTGTTGATGCAATGATTGTTGTTGGTGGCAGGGGCAGTGCAAACACAAATAGGTTAGCACAGATTTCTGCAAGTAATGGCACACCAACATTCCTAGTAGAGTCTGATAAGGAATTAGAATTAAAAAAACTTGTTAATTTTGATACGATTGGTGTAACAGCGGGTGCTTCAACACCAAACTGGTTAATACAAAAGGTTGTTGACAAAATACAGACTTTTCAGGCTGGAAATGTTGGAAAAATAAGGATTTATACAGCAAGGGCTTTTACACTTTTGATAGGCAGCTTCATGTATATTGGTATTGGCACAGCAAGTTTTAGCTACTCAAGCTCTATTCTCCTTGGCATAGAACCTCAACTTAATTTCTGCGCAATAGCAACCTTGTTTTTGTTTTCAATGTATGTTCTAAACCATTTTGCAAATAAAGAGGCGGTGGCGTTAAATGAACCATCCAGGGCAAAATTGTATGAAAGACATCAAAGTATTTTTGTGGTTCTTGGCATTACGGCAGCAGTTACTTCTTTTGCATTAGCATTAATGGTTGGTATAGAAGTATTTTTCTGTATTTTTTTTGCAACTTTATTTGGAATCGCTTACAGGATATCGATCATCCCAAAGAAATTTTCACGACTTATCCGATATCGCAGTCTGGAACAGATACCTGGTTCAAAAGAAATATTCATAAGTATAGCCTGGGCTGTGAGTACGGGTCTGGTCCCCTTTTTGGGGTCACCAGTTCGTTTTTTGTCGACCCTTCCTGTAGTAATAGCATTTACGTTTAGTATAGCTTTCATAAGGACTGTATTACAAGATGTAAAAGATGTTCAAGGCGACAGAATGGTTGGTAAAGAAACAATTCCTATAGCAATAGGAAAAAGAAACACACAAATAAGCCTAATCGTAATTTCAGTATTATTAGCAGCATTACTTATAATTAGCCCCATGCTTGGCTGGACTTCAGCATTTTCTTATTATCTTCTCCCTTGTGTTGCGTATGCATGCGGTTATTTGTATCTTTATCACAAGCGCCTTATACCAAGTGGATTGGCTTGTGAAGCTATTACTGATTTTAACTTTATCCTTGCAGGTGTAATGGTAATAATATGGTGGCTTTTTGGACACTAATATTTTGTGTCTTTCGTCATTCCTGCCCGCCAGAATGCATGCCCGCTCGGCATCGCCGTTCGGGAATGGGTTGGGCTGGTGAAAGCAGAAATCTGACAGTTTAAAAACAAATAAAGGGCATCTCAGGTGGAAGCAGAAAAAACGACGATCTCAAGCGATTTTAAAAAAAATATTAGAAGAAGACTGGTTGCAGGCCTTCTTGTTATCTTCCCAATCTTCATTACATTTTTTGTGGTTAAGTTTTTGTTTGGGTTCGTGGGCGGTGTCTTATCTCCTGTGGTAAAGAAAGCCATTGTTCTTTTGGGATATTCACCTCCAGACAGCAAGGTTGATGAATTTATCATCACATCAGTTGCACTTATACTTACATTTGCAGCTCTTTACTTCATCGGTGTTTTTGCAACCAATTTCTTTGGAAAACTCATTTTAGGCTATTTCGAAGCAATATTGCACAAAACACCGATTATAAATAATATTTATGCATCATCGAAACAATTTCTTCAACTCGTAAGCCTGCCAGGCAGAAAGGCATTTAAACGTGTAGTTATCGTTGAATATCCACGAGTTGGAATGAAGGTAATTGCATTCGCAACAGGAGGCATAAAAAGCAAGGACGGTACAGTGCTTACGAGCATCTTTATCCCGACAACTCCAAATCCCACCTCCGGTTTCCTAATCTACCTTCCAGAAGGTGATATAGTAGAAACCAGCATGACCATTGAAGAAGGAATGAAATTGATTATCTCAGGTGGAATATTGGTGCCTGAAGAAATCGAATTTAGCCGCAAGGAAATAGCAAATAATGAATTTTGAACTTAAATTTAATTCATAAGTTCTTAATTCGTCATTCTTTATTCTATATTTGAGTAATTCATGTTCTTATGCTAATCAATAGGCTGACGGTCAATTGACCATCTATTACAGTTTTCATCCGATTGGAACAATTGATTTAAGAAAGAACAAAGTTATTAAATAATAAAAAGTGTAACTTGTGTCTCCAGTCTAAAATGTAAACTATGTTTCGGTTGCACACCTTACAGGATATCCAACGGCCATAAAAAGGATCAGGGTTGACTAAATATCCAAAATTATTTCAAATCAAACAAAAATTCCCGCCTATTGCAGTAAACAACATAGTCGCAAAAATCAAATCTGAAATCGCAAACCTTAAACTAGACAGAAGGATCAAGCCTAACGATAGCATAGCTATTACGGCTGGTAGTCGCGGTATTGCAGACATAAACATAATTACAAGGGCAGTTGTCGACGAATTAATCAAATTGCAGGGAAGGCCGTTCATAATACCGGCCATGGGCAGCCATGGAGGAGCTACTGCTGAAGGTCAACTTGACGTATTAGCAGGATATGGAATTACAGAAGAAAACATGGGTGTACCAATAAAATCTTCCATGGAAGTAGTCAAGATCGGAGAAAGCAAAGAAGGCATCCCTATTTATCTGGATAAAAATGCCGTTGCTGCGGATCATATCGTCGTAATCAATAGAGTCAAACCGCATACCCGTTTTGTTGGTGAAATAGAGAGTGGACTGATAAAGATGATGCTTGTCGGACTTGGCAAGGATATTGGAGCCAAAATATATCATAGGGCTATAATGAAGCATGCCTTTGACCAGATAATTGATTCTGTCTTGCCAATTGTTTTATCAAAGGTATCTGTGCTGATGGGGCTGGCAATAGTTGAAAATGCCTACGGCAATGTGGCAGGTATTAGGACAATCAAAAGCGAGGAGTTTATTAAGGACGAGCCTAAGCTTAAGAAAGAGTCCTCCAAGCTTATGGCAAAGTTACCATTTAAAGACATAGATTTGTTAATAATCGATGAGATGGGCAAAGATATAAGTGGCACTGGCATGGATATAAACATTATAAGGCGTCAGCAAGAATCCACGCAGATGCCCGTCCGAACGGCTTGGCCGGGCGGGCATGATTCAGGTCAGATTTTGAATGACGATATTAGAATTGCAAGGATATTCGTGCGTGATTTAACTCATAAATCACATGGTAATGCCTGCGGTATAGGATTGGCAGATTTTACTACACTAAGGTTGGTACACAAGATAGACTCTCAGAAAACTTATATAAATTGCCTTATAGGCCTTCGACCTGAAGGCGCTAAGATTCCAATGACGTTCGAGTGCGATAAGGATGCCATAGACGCTGGAATATCAACATGCGGGGCAGAAAATACCAACAATGTTAAGATTGTCTGGATAAAAAACACCCTCGACTTAAAAAAGGTTATGATATCTGAAGCATATCTGGATGATTTAAAAGGACGTAATGACTTAGAACAACTATCTCCTGCAAAGGAACTTGCTTTTGATCCTTCAGGCAACCTCCCATCTTTCAATGCGTGGGCATAACAATCTCCCTTAATCTCCCTTTATAAAAGGGGGAATGAGGGGGGATTTCTCTGTTGTCCTGGAATTAAGGCTTCAGCCTTTTATCTGGAAACACACATAAAAAAAGGGTAAGAATCGTAATGACTCTTACCCTTTTTCCTATTTAATAAAACCTTTCACACGGACAAATTTGATCCTGAATCAAGTTCAGGACATGGCTTGTCCATGCCACAAAAACTCCTTAGAACTTCAATGTCGTCATCAGGTATGCCCAATCTGCGCCTCTATCAATACC
>JBHHYH010000042.1:0-27171 GCA_046757465.1 Candidatus Scalinduaceae bacterium
TCAAGAACGTGAGAAGCATGTCTATGTGGCCGGATCTCGCCAGCCAGAAGAATTCAGGTGAGATGCACAGAATAATTGCAGAAAGAAAAGCTGCTTTTCTGTCAAAAAAATTACTGACAAAGATGATCATCAATGCAAGTGTGCCCAATGCACTAAACGCCGATGGCAGGCGTACTGAAAGCTGATTGACACCGCCAAACAGTTTTGCGCCGGCTACAACTGTCCAGAAAAACAATGGAGGCTTTTCGGTGTAAGGCATACCATTTAAGTAAGGCTGGATGTAGTTCCCGCGTTCGACCATTTCCCGTGCTACCTCGCCATACCGCGGCTCGTCAGGAGTCCAGAGGTCGGTGCTTGTGATGCCTACCATGTAGAGAAGCATTCCTATTAACAGTGGAAGAAAAAGATATAATTTTGGAAATGCGTCTTCTGTGTCCATCAGTCTATTCTGTTTCAGAAATCTTCTTTTTCCTATAAATAAGTTTAAGGTTTCTCAAGTAAATAAAGACTAAGGCTGCTCATTTCTCACCTCATAATAAAGTTTGCGTTTTTTCATCCATCTAACTGCTAATAGATCTAAAAAAGACTTGAAGACTCTATTTCTTATATTGTATTTTGATTTTCCAAACGCCCTGGGATTGTGTTTTACCCTTACCTCTTTAACTGAGAATCCCTCCATGTTAAATAACGTGGGGAGAAAACGATGCATCCCGTTATACAACTTTATCTTATCTAAACATTCCCTGCGAAATATCTTTAAAGAACAACCGGTGTCTTTTATATTCTCGCCGGTCAATTTGTTCCTGACATAATTTGCTACTTTAGAAGATATAATTTTTATTAACGGATCTTGTCTCTTAAAGCGCCAACCATATACCATGTCATAATCATCAATTTCTGCAAAAAGCAATGGAATATCAAAAGGATCGTTTTGTAAATCTGCATCCATCATTACAATGTACTTTCCCCTTGAGGCATTGAATCCTGCATCAAGGGCAGAGGTCTGACCATAATTTCCTGTTAATCTGACAATTCTAAAATTATTATACTCTCCGCACACCTTCTTCATCTCTTTATGGCTCTCATCAATACTTCCATCATCTACAAATATACATTCGTAGGACCTAATATCTGTCATTGCCGTATGTATTACAGACGAAAGTATGGAAATATTTTCTTCCTCGTTGAATACTGGAATTACTATTGATATTTCAACTTCCATAAAATATATAGTTACAAAGTGTTTTTATTACCTAAATTGAGCGATTTTTGTAGCCGCTGGCTTTAGCCTGCGTTTTTCAACATTTGATGGGTTCACGTAAGTTTCGCAACCTCAAGGTCGCGGCTACAATGGTATGTAATTTAAAATCGCTCAATTTAGGTATTAGATCATTATCTTCCAATTTTTAAGTTGCGTTTTCGAGGTCTTTTGGTGCTCCTAAGCCGTTTGATAGCCAGGTTTGCAATCCAAAGGAGTATCGCGTTTCTTTTCCGGAGTCCTGTTCTCCTGAAAATTGATGATAGCCGATAGAAGCGATCGTATGCCCATTCTTGACTTACGGAGAGTCCTTGGCACGTTCACGTATGCCGGCTATGTTGTCATCCACGAAGAATAAGCAACGGGCGCCAATTTCTTTGATTTCCTCTACAACAGATGAATGCCTCCAAGGACGACCCCTTTCGACCTGGTCGGCGAAAAACTCATCTGCAATGGCGTAAGCGTTTGTCACTGTCGCCGTCGTAGCGGTTAGGCCCACTAAATCGACTGGCTCATTGAAATTAAGTGGCTCAATTTCCGTGTCAACTATCTTTACCGAAATATCCTTAGGAGTCAGCCCGGCCAAATAGCATAGGTTCAGTGGCAGCGCTAAACCTTTCCATCTTAAACGCTTGGTCGGATGAATTCGAGGGTAGATAAGCTTTATTTTCATATCTGTCCTATAATTACTTTGTTAGAAAATTATGTATTCTTCCTCTTTAACAAAAAAGAAATGATCATATTTAGACCATTAATTTACGCAATGTTCAAATAAGGATATTACTCTTTTTACCACAAAATTGATTCCTGGTCAAGGCCGGCCTGTCCGCCTATGGTGGAGAATGGCAATTTTTTGTATTTTTTGTCATTGTCGTGGTATTGCACGCATGGCAGGTTGACAGGGAATCTATGATTTTCATCATTCGTGGCGCCACTTAGTGGCATAAAGGTTTTATCAGTTTTCAGGGTGTAAAAGATATTTCTACATTTACACACATTAGAAAACCAATTCATACATAAATCAAACTATGTTCTTATACAAAATTAAACATTAAAAAAAGATGAAGAATATATTAAGAAATGTTAATGTTGAAAATTGTTTTGCTGATAATCAAAAAAAATTTGCTCTTGACTAATAAAATGAAGATTATGGCAGATATATGTTTGATGGAAAGACTTTCTAACCTAACATGGATGATTTGAGATTTACTCCTAAATCATGTGTATTACTATATACCTTCTTTATTATAAATAAGAAGCAAATTAAAAAAAACCATATAAGCAATCCGGTTACTAGCTGACTATCACCAAAAAACCACTCAAATCTCTCTCGAATACGCACGAGGAAGAGGCTGTCAGACTTCATCATAAATACCCATCCTGAGTGCAAGCCTATAGAAAGGTATAATGATCTCGTTCGGATAAATGCATAAGAAAGAACTACACCGACTAGAAAAAGTCCAATGATTGATGGTAGGTTTATAATGAATTGAAGGAAAAGAGGTTTAAAAAACTGTGCCATTGTTTTAAAGCCAACAAATGCCTGAAAACCCGGAGCAACATGAACATCGGCTCTAAAAAAGTGAAGAATAGAGTAAATCAAGCTGGTTGTACATACGGCAATTGGTAAGGACATATCCTCCATAAAGGATTGTAAGACAAAACCTCTAAAAAATACCTCCTCAATAAAACCTATAAGACAGCCTATTAAGATATATTTTATGATCTTCGATACTACAATTCCTGTCGAATTATAGTCTATGTGAACTATCCACGCACCGAAAAGTAGTGCAAGGAAATAATAAATTAGCAGCGAAATTATTGCCATTAAAAACCCAAAAAGAAATTTCCTGAAATATCCAGCCCTTAGCGTCATACCCGAAGCCATTAAGGGGCCTATTCTCAGAGACTTTCTAAAGATCACAAATACTATCAATGCAGCGAGCATTAAAAGTCTTCTCGTTACTTTGCCGAAATTGTACGTGCCGTTTTCATAGTCTACAATATCTGCCAAAAAACCTACTTTTTCTAACATAAAATCCAGAGGTATTTTTATTACAGGAGCGAGGATACAACTAAAGGTTATTATGATTAAAAACAAGAGGAGTAGTTTCTTATATTTTTTCATTTGTTAAATTTGTTCCATTGCCGAGTGCCAAATATCCCCCTTTCCACAATAACAAATAAAAGTGGATGTTTTCTTGATTTAACGGAAAGTATAAAAGAGAATAGAGCAAGTTTAACTGACTGTACTATTAATTAGTATCTGTTGCGGAAACACGGTTTTGTCACCATGAACTTGTTTCAGGATCTCTTAACACATTGATACATATAGATTCTGAAATAAATTCAGAATGACACTTTTGGATATTTGGGCTTTCCGCAACAGATACTAATTATGATTAGTCTTACAGTTTTACGTGGATAGTTTCTTATGTTTTTTCAAATAACGTATAACACAGTAAAACATAAAAACTGGTATAAGGCATAAAGACAAAGCAAATATGCCTTTTTTGCTCGTGGTATATCCAAAATGTTGAATCTCTTCCCATATTTCTAAAAAGATGGCGCTACTGACCCATATGCAAATCATGTTGTATTCCTTCCTTAAGAAGCGAGCCCAATTGAATTTCCCACTATCAAGGGTGTTTCGGATTCCAGCAAGTCTTGGGATAAACCGTGGCACCCTTTTGCAATACTCTTCATATTCAGTGCCAAACTTCGATTTAAGAAAGTTTTCCTCAGCCATAACTATGGCTAAGTATCCAAATATGAAAAAACTATACGCCAGGATATATCCCAAGGTTGAATTATAAATGATACCCATACCCATGATAATCAAGATGTTCCCAAAGTATAACGGATTACGGGAATGGGTAAAAAGGCCTCCTTGAACCAGCCTGTTCGCCATTATTTTCTTGTCCTTTCCCCCTCTTTTGATGTAGTCACGGCCTATCACTAATGCCCTCAAAACCTGCCCTGTTATGGCCACAGCAAAGCCCACGCCATCCATGCAGCTATCTAAGAACGCACTTTCAAAGATTAACTTTGGCTTTGTGCTGAAGAGCAATATTAAACCAACCATGAAAAACACGGTATTTCGATACCGAAATAGAAAGTTACCGGCATTTATCATGAGCTTTCGGTAAATACCTGTATAACGTGAATTTTTTACTTCTATCCTGATCGTCATTTTCTATATTAGATGGTGCTATTCTATTTAGTTAAATTGGAATTCCGATTGGTTTTACAAACATCCTATTGTCAAGATCTGATATTAGAAGATGTTTTGACAAAAACAGTTTTGAAGAAATAAACAAAATAAATTTATGATTTCTGTACTAAAGTAATTGCAAATCTCTTCCCAAATTCCCGGCATTCCATTAAAGTTTCATCATCTGGAACCAGTTCTATTTTTAAGGAAGGTTTTTAGGTTGCCCTTCTGCACTAACAATCAGAATCCTACTTCCAACGCGGCGCGGACGAAATCGTCGGGTTCTTGATCGACACCGATGGAGTACCCGATCTTTACGGTGACGTCCCGTGGGAAAGCAAGCCACAACTGCGGAATCACCGATCCCGAATGTTCATCAAAGTTGTACTGAAACTCCGACCCGACCCGAACCATTTTGGTCCAGTTGAACCGACTCCCGAACGCAACCAAGAACGCGGGTGATTCTGAGTCGAGTGGGATTTCCTCGGAAAGGTTGACCGTGAGATTCAGCTTCTCTCCAAAGTCCCTCGACAGAATCACACGTGGTTCGATGCCAACCGTCGTGGAGTCGTCGGACTCTCGTTCCGAGTTAACCTCAAAGGACGCAGCAATATCTACAGGCAGCACTCCTTCATCCAAGAATCTGTACCGTGACTCCAGTCGCGCCGAATCGAAGTTCGTCCCCTTTCCCTCTTCCGAGACAACGGCAACTCGACCGTCCACCATCCAGCTATCGATGATGCCCCACTCGAAAGCCGTGTTGTGTCGGGAGAAGTCTCTGTGATCACCTGATTGCCTCCCATGATCAAACCAGTATTCTGCTTCGAGTTCGCTCCGTTCCAAAGTGAGGTAGACGAGGGTCTCATTAAGATAGTCGTCGCGGTGAGCGCTTGCTTCCCGTGTGCACAACACCACCGATATCAACAGCATTCCGAGGATTCGAAAGCGTCTTCGTGTCATCTCCCGCACCTATTGTCGAATTCCATAGGGCAACCTAACTCTCTAATCTTTTCTATGGCCTTAAGTGCATATGGCTTAAAAGGTCTCATTATGCAGTCGTAGTAATATTCGAAAAAGTAATCAAAATTACCGATTAAGTAATCGAACATTCTTTCGTCACAAAAATGTGAGCCGAAAATATCACACGTAAAAATAACCTTTTCCTTCTCCAGTTAAGTGATGAATGTATCAGGCCAATGTAAGTATCGTGTAGGAATGAACTTAAGTTCGTAGGTTCCCGGTTTAATACACTTACACTCTTCAATATTTATTAAATCATAAGATGCATTGATTATATTCTTTAGTAAGTTTCCACCTGACTTTGAAGCGATGACTTTTGCATTAACTGCAAGTTTTAATAATTCAGATAGTGCACCTGAATGGTCAGGTTCAGAATGGCTAATAATGATAAAATCAATGTGTTTAGGGTCAGTCAGGGATTTAGTATTTGAAATGAAACCATCAGTAAATGATGCTTTAACTGTATCAATTATGGCCGTCTTTTTATCCTTAATGAGGTAAGAATTGTAAGTGGTTCCATGATCTACCTTAAAAACCATGCCGAATACTCTCATATCAGGGTTTATTGCGCCAACCCAATATATATTATCCTTTATCCTAATATGATTCATCTTAAACTCTTTAGTATTTTGAACTGAAATATTAGCTTCAAGATATGAGACTGCTTTTCAATGCCACCAGACCACAAAAGTTATACCATTTGAAGAAAGTATCGCAGTGGGCAAAACCGGCTTTTTTTAATAGATCCTTATTCTCGTCCAATCGATATGGTATGAGAATGTTTTCTAACGCCTCTCTCTTTTGTGATATTTCCAATTCCGTATATCCATTTCTTTTCTTCATCTCATAGTAGTATTTTATGAACATCCTGTTAAAATCTGAGTTGTTGCCCAGTACTTTTTCCAGGAGGATTAAACAACCGTTTGCATTTAATCCATTAAAGATATTTCTTACTACTTGTTCCCGATACAATGGCCGTACAAACTGCAGAGTCAGATTCACAACCACAACTGACGCATTTGTGATATTAACCCCATTATTCAGGTCTGCACAAATTAGAGAATATTTTTTCCCCAGATTGTTTTTGGAAAACCTTTCCAAACATTTGTCCAGCATATCTTGAGAATAGTCAATCCCAATATATTTGACATTCTTTTTTACAGCCTTATGTATGTTAAAAAGAGTGATGCCCGTGGAACATCCTAAATCATAAATATTAGTGCCGTCCACTGCGAAATCTGCCGCTATTTCACCTATCATCCTTTGTATTTCGTTATAAAAGGGGACAGACCGTTCAAGCATATCATCAAAAACTGCCGCCGTCTCATTCCCGAAATTAAAGTCAGACATCTTGTCTTTTTTATCAGCGAATATTTTGTCTTTACCCATGGCAATTTAAAGATTTCGACTCAACGCTTGCTTACTAAGACTTTTTTTGCTATTGAGTTAGCTCAAAATAATTTAACTTTTGTATATTGAAGGTGTTTTTCACTTTAACAAATGAACATTAAGACAATGTGAAGAAAAGATTAAGAAATGTTAATGTTGTAAAATATTTTTAAAACTGTACTGAATTATTTTGCCAGTTGACTGAAAAGTTAGAATTCAACTTTTCTTGAAGTGACAAGATGTTCAAGTTGTTTTTCCAGATATAATAATTGCTTTTGCCAGGATTACCAGAGTAAAAACAAACGCCCCTATGCCAATCGTCCATAGAAACCATACTAGCTGTCCGGATAAAATACAAATGAATAATATTATTGAAAACGAATCAGTATTATTAAACTTGTCAATAAAAGTACTTAGTTTATTTTCTTTTTCGATTGAAGTATCTTTAGATTCTTTATCTGTATATCCTATATTTTCTTCCTTTTTAAATGTTTCGTATGACCCAGCCATTGTGGAAATAAATATTCCAATGGATGACAAAATACCTAATATCAAAATCAACGATTGTTTAGCTTCAGTATATAAACTCCCTGTCATCCCCAGAATAAGAAACGTCCTTATTATTGAATCACAGAATGCATCAAACAAGCCCCCAACTCTTGACTCCATAAAGTTAAGCCTAGCAATCTCACCATCACATTGATCAAATATAAATGATAATTGAAAAACTAAACCTCCTGCAAGGTAATTCAAATAACCGCCCTGCCAGAAAAACCATGCAGAGATTATTCCTATTACCAGACTTAAAAAAGTCGTTTGATTAGGCGTAATGTGTGTTTTTACTAATTGTTTGGTTATTAAGCTTGATATCTTGCGGTTTATGTATTTATCCATAATAGGACCATCTACTGAAGATCCCAGGGAATTATATAGTCGCTTTTCGCATCCATGTAACTGCTGTTTTGATTCAACCTCCATGCATAAATTGTCCTTAACGTCAAATGCCAATATGTTTCCATCTTTAATTTGCAATTTCATTAATTTACATAGTGAGAAAGACGTGTCAGGTAATAAGTTTTCTATCAATATTTTTATAATTCCTGGTGAGGCCAAAACCATGCCAATAGCCCTGCCATCGTAATTATCCAATCCTTGAGAAATAGCCGACAACTTGTTATTAGATAATTTGACGTACCAATGGTCCGCTGAATCGTGATTGTTCAGATCATTATGCCCTTTTGAAAAAATATTGCCGGACCTGTGTATGGTAATTGCAGCAACTGCATTTTTAAGGCTAAGTTGTGAAAATTCTTGTAGTAAGCGGTTGTCAAAAACAGTATTTGCCTCAATTATAAGATAATTCTGATTATGGCAAGATACTATGTCGGTAAATACTTCTTCTTCTGTTTGATTTAAAACATCTATTATCTTTATTTCAGACCTTATCCTTTTATCCATACCTAAGGATCTTTCTATTTCAGACCTTTTTTTACCAGAGTAGAGGATAAAGAATTCATCTATGCCTGCTTTTTGCCCGGAAAAAATTATACGCTTGAACAGTGGGACAGATGCTATTTCAAGGAAAGCACATTTTGCCATAAGAATGAGAGCCCTAGTTGTCATATCTTTCTCCATTGGTTTTATATCGAGATTGATCAACTCGTGTTTCTGATTACATATAAAGAATACAGTAAGTTAACTGCAACGAGATACTTTGTCAAGAAACCATTATGATTTGTGTGGAAACAAAGCATTGTTTTTGATAATATGACGTTCTATGAAAACATTATTCCTAAACCCCCCATCATACAAAGATTTTGACGGTGGAGCAGGTTCCAGATATCAGGCAACACGCGAAGTAACTTCGTTCTGGTATCCTACATGGCTGTGTTATCCTGCAGGACTTATAGAGGAAAGCCGTTTAATAGATGCCCCAGCGGAACATCTTGAAATTGATAAGGTATTATACACTGCAAAGGACTTTGAATTAATTGTAATTTATACGAGCACGCCATCTATTAATAATGACACTTCTATTGCACAAAGGATAAAGGATATCAACAGCGATGCTAAAATTGTTTTCGTAGGTCCACATCCAAGCGCGATGGCTGAGGAGACTTTAAGGGCATCTAGCGCAGTTGATATTGTTGCGAGACGGGAATTTGATTTATCTATTAAGGAAATTGCCCAAGGGAAGGAATTAAGCGAGATTGATGGCATTAGCTACAGAACAAATGGAAATATTTCCCACAATAGAGACAGGGAATATATAGAAGACCTGGATAGTCTACCGTTTGTCGTAAATATATATAAAAGAGACCTGAACATAAATAATTATCAAATCCCTTATTTGCATAAGCCTTATGTATCAATATATACTGGAAGGGGTTGTCCAAGCAAATGTTCTTTTTGCCTTTGGCCTCAAACCTTTTCAGGCAATTACTACCGTGTGAGAAGTGTTGACAACGTTTTAGAAGAAGTAAAGCTTACCTTAGAACTATTTCCAGAGGTAAAGGAGATATTTTTCGATGATGATACATTTACGGCAAATAAGGCTAGGGCTAGAGAATTATCCAGGGTCCTTAAAAAGTTAGGCATTACCTGGTCCACTACATCCCGTGCAAATACCGATTATGAAACCCTGAAGATAATGAAAGACTCCGGCCTGAGGTTACTTGTAGTTGGATATGAGTCTGGCAATCAGGAGATACTAAATAATATTAGAAAAGGGATAACGCTAGAAGAAGCAAGAGAGTTTACTAAGAGATGTAAAGAATTAGGAATAATGATACACGGCGCTTTTGTTCTTGGCCTTCCCGAAGAAACTCCTGAATCTATTAATGACTCTATAAGATTTGCATGTGATTTAGACGTAGATACCATTCAGGTATCCCTGGCATCGCCATATCCTGGAACGAAATTATATGACCTTTGTAGAGAGAACAATTATTTAGTTCAGGGACACATGGTAAATGAAAGGGGCTGGCAAACGTGTACCGTGCAGTACCCCGGAATATCTAATATCGAAATCTTCAAATCTGTGGAGAGATTTTATAAGAAATTTTACTACAGGCCAAAGTTTATCTTGAGAATGCTAAGAAAGATCATGTTTAACGGTAAAGAAAGAAGAAGAATAATGAGAGAAGGTGCAGAATTCAAGGAATTCATAGCAAAGAGAAAAAAGGTTTTATCGGACATTAGCTAGCGGAACTATTCGACAGCCATCATATCGCTGTCGTGACTTTTCTTAGCCCTGAAAACGGAAATTTTATACCAATGAAATTATTATCAAAAAGCCTTGAAATGGTGAAAGGTGTTCTCCTGGACGGAGGTCCAAGCTTTGCCAATTTTGCCATTACTAATGCGTGTAATGCCGAGTGTAGTTTCTGTACCTTTCCCAGGATTGATACAAAAGACAGAATATTTCTGGAGACACCTAAGATATTGAAGGCAATAGACATTCTCTATGACAAAGGAGTAAGGTACCTGGTATTTGTTGGCGGTGAACCACTTCTGCATCCGGGTCTTTCAGAAATGATTAGTCACGCAACAGAAAAAGATATAGATACCATGATTTCGACAAACGCGGCTTTACTCAACAAAAAAGCAATTTCAGACCTTGGCGTGAGCGGATTAAAAACTATCTTTATCTCCATTGATGCGACAACAATTAAAGGACATGAACAGAATCGAGGACTACCAGGTGTTTGTAAAAAAATAAAGAAAGTCACAGAAATGATTAAAGAACAAGGCATCAATCTGATTGCATCAGTAACCATTAACAGATTAATTACCGACTATTCAAAATTGCCGGCCTTCCTGGAAGGACTCGGATTCGACAAAATATCCTTTTCCAATCCGATGCTTAGATACTCCACATCTTATGCCGGGGACTGCAGCTCTGATTTGATAAATTATAGTAAAGAAGAATTAGTTGGTATTTTCACTGAAATAAAAAAACTAAAATCACGATTCAGGGTGTTGAATCCTACTGCTTCGCTTCATGATATGATTCGGCTATTTAAAGATGAGCAGGTAAGATTCAATTGTCTCGGTGGATACAAATCATTTTATGTGGACTGGAATCTAGATGTTTTTCCATGTCAGACCCTGGAGGAAAAGATGTGTCATATTGACGAGTTTGACAAGGCTGTATTAGTAAATAAAGATTGTAATAAATGCATTAATGAATGTTACAGAGAACCAAGCCTTATGCAGTTTGTTGCAATTTCAATAAGTGATTCTTTTCATCATTTTAAGAACTGGCGAATAATCGAGGCTTCTAAATCACTATTTAATATCAATAATCTCATATCTCTTAAGGCTTCTTTTGGTGAAATGCTTGCCGGGGGGAGAGTATAGTTCAAGATGAAGGCCATAATCATAAATGGCGATGACTTTGGAGCTACCAGGAGTATAAACAGGGCAATTATCAGGGCTCATAGAGAGGGAATCCTGACGAGTGCAAGCTTGATGGTAAATGGCGAAGCCTTTGATGGCGCTGTGGAGCAAGCAAAGAATAATCCAAATCTAAGCGTTGGTATCCACTTAGTGCTAGTCCAGGGAAAGGCTGTTCTTTCACCCGTTGAAATACCAGATTTGGTTGATTCCGGCGGATATTTTCAGAATAGCCCGGTTATGGCCGGGCTGAAGTACTTTTTTATTAAATCTCTAAGAGATCAAATAGAGAAAGAATTAAGGGCACAAATGGAAAAATATGTTTCTACAAAATTAAAGGTTTCCCACATAAACAGTCATCTGAATATACATATGCATCCTACCATATTTAATATTGTCTTGAAGCTGGCAGAAGAGTTTGGTGTTAAAAATATAAGGCTTTCCAGGGACAATCTTTTACTCAATCTCAAGTTGGATAGAGGCGCATTAGCCTGCAAACTTGCCCATTCCTTAATCTTCAATTTGCTTTCTACCATATACAGGAAGAAGTTACGAAAACATGGTTTTAGATTTACAAATGTTGTTTATGGTCTGTTACAGTCCGGAAACATGAATGAGAGGTACGTATACGGAATATTGAACAACTTAAATGAAGGAATTAGCGAGATATATTTTCATCCGGATTCATTACCGAGTGAAAACTGGTATGGGAAAGCAGCAAATTATAAGTATTTAGAGGAGTTCCATACATTATTGAGCCAGAGGATAAAAAGGATGATAAAGGATAATTCAATAAGGTTAATCGATTATTCATATTAGCATCTTACTGTGGTATTTCAAAGATGAAAGCCGCTCTTACCCTTATCATAACTTTACGAGGTATAAACTAATTAACTGATTTCTGATCTTCTTTGCTCGTTAGCAAAGAAGATTGCTGTGGTAACGGTGCACTTTCAATAGAGGGGTTATCAACAGAAATAATTTTATTTTCACTAAGCTCTTTACCAACAAGGTGTGTAGAATCTGACAGCCTTGCCCTTACCTTTTCATCAATACGCATTTCCTCCTCTTCAATAAACGATTTAACAATAGGGATTCTTAAAACTAACTCACGAGCCACCTCCTCACTGGCCCTTGCTGCAAAAACATCTCTCAACCTCATGTAATTTTGAAATGCCGCAATTGCAAAATCAAATGGATTAGTTGCCACAAGTATATTATTATCGTATCTTTTCTGTTCACCTTCAAAAAGGATTGTGCCATCTTCTACAGAGACACACTTTATGTGTAAGCCAATCCTGATCTGTGCAAGTAGCGCATAATATGAATTCTTATAGTCTGTGATGTTACCATAAATCAATGCGTCTGCGTCCAGTATCCTGCCAAGTTCTTGTGGTGGGAAACTATTTAGATCATTTGGTGTTAAGATCCCGAGTTTTTGCAGCACCTTATCAGTAAATCGCAAATCAATATCCTTAAATTCTCTGGCAGTAAAATGACCGAAGAATAATCTTCTTACTCTATTTGCATAGGTCCAGTTCCAACCCTCTTCTTTTTTGTCTCCAAACCTTGGGATAGGAATTTCATTTAGAATGTATTTACCACCTACCATATTATCAAATGGTAATATTGCTATTTTCATAGGGGGGTTCTTATAAAACTTGTCTGAAACAGTAAAATCTTTATCTCCGGGATCAAGCTGATAAACTCTATCCACAAAGGTCTTTTTACCGTAGTTCTCCACCCCTTCTTCCTCTAAAAAGAAGCGTTCATTTCCTGTGGTTCTTCTTTTGGCACCGAAACACCCGGTCAACAGAAATAAAATGTTTAATGCAATTAAGAAACTCAGAAACATTCTTGAATAAGACATAAAGAGTTCCTCCTCAATTAGTCTTTTATTTGTTCTAAATCTATTTTCGTAACTTTACTATATATTTAATAACTTTACAATATCAATATTTATTAATCTGGATACCGTCAAATTTCTAAGAAATTAAGCTGGATTTCAGTAATCCCCAGGCTGTATATTACGTAATAGCAATTTCGAAACACTATTCTTTTGTTGGAGACAAAGCAACTGCCCATTCAAGTTTTGACAAGACTAGTAATCCTGCGGCAATCCATAGTAATTCTCTAACTCTTCTAAATATGCCAAAGGTTAATGCCACACTTATGCTTAACTTTAATATCATGAAAATCCCGACCAGTCCACCCTCCTGACCACCAACACTACCAAGAATAAAGGACGTTACAGCTCTTGAAACTGTAGAAAGGGATTCAATAATATAGGCTGAAAGGAAATCTATGGGCATGCCTAAAAAATAGAGAATTAGTAAAACCTCTGTCGCACCTACTATCTAACCAAGAAAATAACATGCAAACGAAATAAGGAAGTTTTTTGGTTTATGGCTGTAAAATTGGTATATACTTTCATCAAGTTCTTTTAGTCTCTGCTCCCTTTCATTCAAATACCGGATATTCAATCTGAATTTTTGCAACAGTCTTAAAACAAAGGTGAAAAACCCATGTTTCTGAATAAAAATAATAAATATTATTATGGGTATACCTAATAGTGTAATGGCAATCAAGCTTATTAACTGAGAACCAGAAAGATTTAATTTAAATAGCATGAACTACACCCAACAGTACAAAGACTATCTCCATTATAGTCATTATCGTTCTTGAAATTACAATAGAAGGGTTGCTTTCCACTTCAGAAGGCAAAAATGTTGATAAATATTTACAGGACCAACCATATAAATTAAAACAAAAAATATGGATGAGTCCCACGATCAATAATAATAAATTGAGTTTTTGCTTATTTATGTGAATAAAGCATCCTCTATAAATTTCTCACATAGTTGCATACTGCCTATTAGTCTGTTAAAAATAGGCTCTCTTTATAATATGGGCAAATTATATTACTGACCATAGATTTTTTCTATCTTTCCCCCCTTCTTGAGTTTAAATTTACTTCCTTTCCATGTCGTTTTTGTCCCTGAAAAACTCATACACCATATTATAAAGCTAATAATATCATTGATTGGTAAAAGTAAAAGGGTTGTTTTTTTATCTTTTGTATATTTAAGACTAATCATTAATGCAGAGATTATTCGAACACTTAAAAATGTAAAAAAAAGAATAATGGAAAAAGGAGAAAAGATACTTATAAGGAGATATGCCAATGAAGACACTAATCCATATTTAAAGAACGCAGAAAAGAAATAACCTATTGGCCTACAAGCTTTAATGGTTTTGGCCCATCTAAGTTGATGACTAAAGAAATTAACGAAATCCCTTTTCTCTGGTACCACATCAACTATATAATTTGATAAACAAAGCTTATATCCTGCCTTAGATATTTTCTCACCAAGATGAAAATCTTCTGCCAGATAATCAGCTAATTCCTTAAACCCACCGATATTATCTAAAATATCTCTTCTTGTAGCAATAGTTACACCAAAGGCATAGCTTAATTTTTCTACTCTTTGGGCTACCATTATTGACGGCAAGAAATCATGATTGATTGATATTGATTCTATCAAGGATGTGATATTGTTTGTAATATTTTCCCTATATACACAGGTAACCAATCCTATATTTTGATTACGTAAAGGAGAAACCACTTTCCTCAAATAATCGCTGTTCACCCTGGTATCACTGTCATTTGTCAGTATTATGTCGTGTTTAGCTTCCTTATATATGTTGATTAGATTGCTGATTTTTGGATTAGTCCCTATGCCATCATTGCAAATTATGAGTTTAATATCTTTTTGTGGAAAGGTATTCATAATCTTCTTTACTATGTCAATAGCAGCGTCCTTACTGTTACTACTCCCAAAGATGATCTGGTAGGCTGGATAATCTTGATTGCAGTAACTAATAAAGTTCTCATATATTCCATTCTCGATACCATTTATTGGTTTAAGAATGGATATTGGGGGTAAGTAATTATCATTCACATCGGTTTTTTTATTAAAAAATGATAACATACAGTAAAGAGAAAAAGCATAGTAGAAAATTGAAATTATTATGCATATTATTAAGAATATTTCGAGGATAGTCATTAACATACTTTCATATAAAATTTTAGTTCACCCAATATTACCTGGTTATTGAGGATAGAATACTCTCTATCCTGCCAGATATAGTAGTTTTTGTATAAATAATTCTTACGATTTCGAGTATTTATCATATCAGGTAAAAATAATCGATAATAACACTCCGGCAGAACACTTGATTTAAAATGGTGGACTCACTTTCTGATTGACCAACAGCAACATAATACGCGAGTTAACTTGCTCTTTGGAAATAACATATATGGGAAATTCCGATTTGTTTAGAATTCTGTCATAATCCTTAGCCTTGATAAAGCAAAACATACGCTTAGGGCTGTCAAAAAACCTCTTAAGGTCATCTCTATTTTGCACGACTTTTATGAGCGATTTAGTGTAGAAAACATATTCTGTCCTTGCGCCTCCGAACATTGCAATTTCGGAGTTACTATCTCTCGCCTTTTTGTACACATTGCAGATATTTCGTGGAGACTTAAACTCGTTCATTCTAGGCAAAATGCTTGTTATTATAACCGCAAGAATGATCAGCGAGGTTCCAATAAGCACTCCAACAACGAGCCTTAGCTTCTTGCCAAAAATAGCCGCTGTAATAGCTATTATACCTGCTATAAATATAGGAGCTTCGACATTCCAAGTGTAGTGATATATCATGTCAGGAAACCTTCGCTTTAAATATACTGGCACTATTACATCAAATACCATCAAAAACATTCCCATGCTTGCCGACATAACCCTAACCAGTTTCAGGTTGAACGGCGCGGTAGAACGAAACACCCACAAGGCAATCAAGCTAGCGGCTGCCGGATACATTGGCAGAATATATAGCCCACGTTTAGAAGCTATGATTGTAAAAAAGACGAAGATAACACCTGTCCAACAGAATAGAAAGAAAAGCGGTGCATCCCGCCTTGACCTATATGCTAATACAACAGCCGACGGTACAAGAATCGACCATGGCGCCATTCCCTTAGCCAATGATACCAAGTAGTAAAACGGCCAGTGATATATGCTCACATCATGGCTTGTAGGATGAAAAACCCTTCCAATAATCTGCCTCTTTACCACATGTCCGAAATCAAATCCTGATGATTGATGCATTGCAGGAATGTACCAGGCAAGAACAACAGCCAGGGCGAATGGTAAGCCTATATAGAGACGCATCTTATTTATTTTGCTCCACTCTTTTCGGGCCATGAGAAAACACAGCGCCACCATGAGAGGCAGCGCTATGCCAAGAGGTCCTTTTGCGAGTGTCGCCAGCGCAAGGTTGAAGTAAAAAATGACCAGGCAACACCGCCTCTCTCTAACATACCAACGATAGAAACTTACCAACGAGACGGTTATCAAAAAAGTGAAGAGCATGTCTATATGTCCAGATCTCGCTAGCCAGAAGAATTCAGGTGAAATACACAGAATAACCGCCGAAAGAAAGGCCTCTTTCCTTCCAAAAAATTCACTGACAAAAATCATTAGTAGAGCAATGATGCCCAATGCACTCAACACAGATGGCAGGCGTACTGAAAGCTGATTGACATCTCCAAACAGTTTTGCGCCGGCTGCAACCGTCCAGAAAAAGAGTGGAGGCTTTTCGTTGTAATGCTCACCGTTACAATAGGGTTGGATATAATTGCCGCGTTCTATCATCTCACGGGCTACCTCGGCATATCTAGGTTCGTCAGGTGTCCAAAGGTCAGTACGCATAATACCCACCAGGTAGAGAAACACCGCAATCAGCAGCGGTATATAAAGATATAATTTTGGAAATGTATTTTTCGTCCCCATCAGTTTATCCAGGCATAGAAACCTTCTTTTTCTTATATATGAGAGCAAGATTTCTAAAGTAAATAAAGAGACCTGTACATTGGCCAAGGATAAATACAGGATCTTTCCTATGGATAGCATAAGAAAGTAAAATAACACTACCGCCAATGCTCAGGTACCAGAAGGCCAAAGGGATAATACTCTCCTTCTTTCTCTCTGATGCTATCCATTGAATAAGAAACCTGGAACCAAATAATAGCTGGCCTACAAAGCCAAAACACATCCAAAGATTAAGGTTATTCATCTTTCACCTCATAATAAAGTTTACGTTTTTTTATCCATCTAACTGCTAACAGGTCCAAAAAAGATTTGAATATCCTGTTTCTTATATTGTATTTTGACTTTCCGTATATCCTGGGATGGTGTTTTACCTTTACCTCCTTAGCAGAGAACCCTTCCATTTTGAATAGCGTCGGCAGAAAATGATGCATCCCGTTATACAACTTAATCTTGTTTAAACATTCCCTGTGGAATATCTTTAGAGAACAACCAGTATCTTTTATGTTCTCTCTGGTTAATTTATTCCTGACATAATTTGCTACTTTACCGGCCACAATTTTTCTTAACGTATCTTGCCTCTTAAAGCGCCAACCATATACCATATCACAACCATCCATTTCTGCAAAAAGCGATGGAATACCAAAAGGATCGTTTTGCAAATCAGCATCCATCATTACAAATGTACTTGCCTTTTAAAGCCTTGAAACCCGCGTCCAGAGCAGCAGCCTGACCATAATTTCTTTTAATCTGACAATTCTAAAATCATAATCCCCCATTAACTCGGTAGTTTTATAATTACCATACTTGGCACATACCCCTTTCATCTCTTTATAACTCTCATCCGTACTTCCATCATCTACAAATATACATTCGTAAGGCAAGATAATATCAACCATTGCTCTATGTATGGCTGACGAAAGTATGGAACTATTTTCTTCCTCGTTGAATACAGGAATAGCGATAGATATTTCAGGTTCCATGTTGTACAAGATAACCCTTTCCTAATACCTACGTGTTTGGTGGAAATGGAGAATTTAAGAAAGAAGGCATTCAGGAACTAGTGTGATTTTTTGGCAGGGTTACCATAAATGTGCTACCAGCACCTATCTTACTTTGTACCTCTATTTTCCCTCCGTGGAGTTCAACAATATTCTTGCTAATACTAAGCCCTAAACCCACTCCACCTGTTTCCCTTGACCTTGATGAATCAACACGAAAGAAACGATCAAAAATCCTTGCTATATTATCTTCGGATATACCTGTTCCTGTATCTGAAACACGAACTATAGCTTGATCGCCTCTATCCTCCAGAGAGACGTAAACACGGCCACCGGGTGAAGTATATTTTATGGCATTGTCTAGTAAATTGGAAAATACGCGACGCAATAGTATCTCATTTCCACTTATTTGAATGCCTGGTGTTCCATTAGTAGATAAATATATTTTTTTTGTATCCGATATCAGCCTGAATGTATTTTGTAGTTCTCTTAGTACATTCCCCAGGTTAAACGATTTAAGATGTAAATTTTTTGTACCAGAATCTGACCTTAGGAGTATTAGTAAATCACCAATCATCCTGCTTATATTTTCTAGCTCTCTTAAATTGCTTTCGTGTAATTTACGATACTCTTTAGCAGTCCTTTCCTTTGAAAGGATGACTTCAGTTCCAGTTTTAATGCAAGCAATAGGTGTCCTGAGTTCATGAGAAACATCCGATGTAAATTGGATGATCCTTCTAAAAGACTTTTCAAGCCTGTTGAGCATAAGATTAATGGTTTTTGCTAATTCATCCAATTCATCTCCCGTATTGGTAGAAATAAGCCTCATATTCAAATTTGATGCAGTTATTTCTCGTGTAGTTTCGTTTATGTTTTTAATTGGCGTTAGGCTCTTCCTTGCAATTAGCCAACCCCCGACAATACTGAATATAATGAGCGCTGGTATTAACTCAACGTAGTTTTCTCCCATATTTTCTATCATTTTATACATGGGTTTCAGATAAATACCCACCTGGAGAATATACTTTAAGGAATCGTCATGATATATCGGTTTTATTAATAAGCGGTATGGATATTTTCTTCCTTCAACTCGTATTGTGTCTAATGTACTTTCTCCTCTTTTTGCATTTGCAATGGATCTTTCAGAAATCTTTAAGCTTGGAGCAAAAAAGTTAGTTGAAGTGATAAAGGTGTTTTGTTCAATATCAAATAACCTTATAGATGTCTTGTAGTACCTCATATCAGAAGCATTTCGCTCAATTACAGCGTTTAAGCCATCCTGCTTAAGGCTAGTCGCTAAAATATCTTGCAAGATATTTTTACCTTTATCTAAAAGTATGCGATTGACCTCCTTATTTAGCTTGTGTTGCAAGCGATAATATAAGAATGAACCTGCAATAAGCAGTATTACCATGACAGATAACGAATACCACATGGTGATCTTAAAACCAACAGTTTTAAATAATCTAATTTTGTTCTTCGAGGACATATCCTACACCCCTTTTTGTATGTATGAGCTTTGTATCAAAGCCCTTATCAATCTTATTTCTCAGCTTAGCAATGTGAACGTCCACTACGTTACTAAAGCTTTCAAAACTTGAATCCCATACATGCTCGGAAATCATCGTTCGTGTTACTACCTGACCAACATGATGCATCAAATATTCCAGGAGAGAAAATTCAATTGGAGATATTTCAATCTTTCTCTCTCCTCTGAACACCTTTCTAGTTATAGGATCAAGTTCTAAATCTGCCACCTTTAATTGTAAGGATGTTTTATGACTACCTCTTCGCAGACAGGCACGAATGCGGGCTAATAATTCATGAAAAGAAAAAGGTTTGACTATATAATCATCTGCCCCGATATTCAATCCATTGACCTTATCCCCTATTGAATCTTTAGCTGTCAGAAAAATCGCAGGCGTATGGATTTCAGCGCTTCGTACACGTTTAAGGATTGCTACCCCATCATATTCAGGTAACATAATATCCAGTATTATAAGGTCATAAGCTTCATGGGTTGCCAGATGTAAGCCATCCGTGCCATTAAGCGCAAGATCCACTACATAAGAACTTTCTTCCAACCCCTTTTTAAGGTATCTTGCTAGTTTCTTCTCGTCTTCAACAATCAGGATTTTCATTTCTTTAATTAGCGCCTTTTCTCTGCTAATACTAAACTGTCGTCAGGACAGACCTGTTGACTCATTAATAAATGTTACTTAAAAAGTATATTATTAGTATTATTTTTCTTTTTGTGCAACTTTTTTTTTGTGGAGATGGTACTATATGCCTATACCTAATAATTCTGCAAAAAACAAATATAGAGTTAAATAAACTTTCTTTGCTTAGGTTTTCTATAAACTTTCAATACAACATCCTTAATATCCACTTTGTGCTCTTCAATATGTCTTTTTCTGCTTTTCCTTTTGCATCTATTATATTTATCTTAATTTTCAGTGGCTAAAATAAGACTTTACCCTAACTTTATTTGACTATAAAGATATTTTGTATATTGATAATAACCTATAGGTTAATAAGCAAACATTAAGAGAAGATGAAGGAAATATTAAGAAATGTTAATGTCGCAAGCGGTCTATTGTTGAACTTAGACAATCTTAACAGGGTTTGTTTCTTCCGCAGGAGAACATATCCCTACTTATCGTAAGTATCTTCAAACTAAAAAACATCTCTGGAAGTATCAGCGCCTATCTCACCGTTATTAAATCTTTCAATACACTTAACTAATTTCTCTATGGAAAAAAGAAAGAAGAATTGCATAACAAGGAAAAAGAAGATAGAAAAGGTAAAGTACATATTTAAAAATCTAGCTATACTTTCTTGGGATAGGTTAGTTGCATTGGTTATATTTTTCTTATGGATAGATAACTTTACATCGGGGGGGGGTTTTTGCATTGATGAGCCAGAGTAAGATTGTTATTTGAATAAATTAGGATTTTGGGGGTATTTTGTTACCCAAACAATATGATACTTGCACTCCCATACTCTATGTGATAAACTTTGTTCTTCTTTTGTCTTGTGAATTTTCAAGCATTCTGAGGTGCAATATAAAGTTGAAGGCTACTTTTTTAATACTATAGCGTAACTTTTACCATTTTCACTCGCAAACTGGGTGATTTAGCTCTGGAATTAATATCCAATAAATTTTGAATTCATAAATTATTTAAACCTTAAATATGAAATAATTCCGTAATTTTCAGTGTTAAAGTTTAATAACCAGTGAAAATACTTCATCTTCATCCTTCATAGTACTACGGAGAACGGGCAGGTTTCGTTTCTTACGTAAAATTATCATATACCCATTACATGATGAGAAACGCAGGTTAAAAGTCGTGCCGTTAGGCAGATCTGCCTCTGGCATGACCTGCAGTCACAGTAAGATACATTATAAAATCGCTCAATTGTATGATAGAAAAACATAGAAAGATATTGATTATTCGACTTAGTGCCATAGGTGACGTGGTGAATGTTCTCCCCGCATTAAGATGTTTACGCTCAAATTTTCCAGATTCAAAAATAGCGTGGTTAGTAGAAGATAGGGCAAGTGACATTCTTTCCGGGCATCCAGATATTGATGAAGTAATAATATTTCCAAGGAAGAAGTGGCAAAGAAACATTTTAAAGACTAAAAGAATTTTCAATACTTTATCTGATATTCTGTCATTTTATAAGAGACTTCGCAAGGAATGTTATGACTTGGTTATAGACTTTCAGGGCAACCTTAAGAGTGGAATAATGGACCTAATAACAGGTTCGGGAAATAGGGTCGGATTTGGAAAAGGTTACTGTAAGGAATTTAATTATTTGTTTACTCAATATCAGGTATATCCTCCAAATAAAAGGATACACAGGATAGAAAAAAATCTTTCGTTGCTTAAAGCATTAGGCATTGAAACTAATTTTCAAAAACCTGAACTCCCTGTATCCAAAACGGATGAGGAGTATATCTCTAAATTTATTAACGTAGATAACAAATGTTCGGTACCAATAATTATTGTGAACCCTTGTTCAAGTGAGTATGGTTCTTATAAACGATGGTCTGCATCTAATTATGCCCTTCTGGCAGACATGATTCTGGAGACTTATGAGGCTAAGATGATTTTTACTTGGGGGCCTAATGAACTTGATATTGTTAACGAAATTGTTATGAACATGAAACAAAAGGCATTAGTAGCCTGCGAGACAACTATAAAACAACTCATAGAACTGATACGTCGTGCAGACCTCTATATTGGAGGAGATACTGGGCCACTGCATATTGCTTCTACTCTTGGTATTTCTACGGTTGCGATTTTTGGGCCTCAAGACCCAGTAATCTATGGACCTTATAATGTTAAGGCCGTAATCGTAAGCAAGGAATTGTCATGTAGTCCATGTAGGAACAGAAGGTGTTCTGACCCAAAATGCATAACGACAATCCTGCCGGAGGACGTATTTCACGCAGTAAATAAGTTGATGGGAGAAGGCATTTTTAGGAA
This sequence comes from Candidatus Scalinduaceae bacterium, assembly GCA_046757465.1. Classification (GTDB taxonomy): domain Bacteria; phylum Planctomycetota; class Brocadiia; order Brocadiales; family Scalinduaceae; genus Scalindua_A. The sequence continues at coordinate 22,671 of JBHHYH010000042.1, forward strand.
AGATATTACTACGCCATATAAAGACATGGCTATTAAAGAACCCACATTGTAGGACACAAATTCTACAATCAGGATTTTCGTTTTTTTATGTTGTATTATAGGGCATTTTTTATCTCTGAACTTGAATGGTTCTTTTGATCGCCTGTGATTGCAATTTCACCACCGTATGAAAGTACAGTTTCTCTTTCTGGAACCGTTTCCACTGTGTAGTCTGTACCCTTGGCGTGGACGTGAGGTTTTAACTTTAGAAGCAAACTATCTACCGTCTTTTCAGAAAAAAGTGTAATATAATCAACAGATCGCAAAGCCGCTAATATTTCCATCCTTTCATCTTCCGGCATTAATGGGTGGCCATCTCCCTTAATTATTCTCATTGACTTATCATCATTAACGGCCACTATCAAAATGTCTCCGAGGTCTTTAGCATCATTTAAGCATCTAATATGGCCTACATGGAGGACGTCAAAACATCCATTGGCAAAGATTATCTTTTTGCCCTTTTTTTTGAGTGATTCAATAATAGAGAAAAGCTTGGCATGATCTCTAATAATTTCTGCCATCATCATATTAAACCTTCATGCCCTTTCAGGGCACCATGAAGTATGAAAACATGTCCTGACGAAAGTCAGGATCAGATTCCCTGTTTGCTGACCAGGCAAGCTGTCCCTCGGGAATGACACATAAATTTAATTTTAAAAATAACATAGTGAATAACAAATTGTCATTCTCCACCATAGGCGGAAAGGCCGACCTAGATCGAGAACCTATTTTTCGGATCAAAGCTTAGGGGCTATTATCTATAGCCTGAATCAATTCTAACTTATTTATGGTAGCTGGACCATTCTTCATTACTGTAACGGAAGCTCCGTAATTAGCTAATTTCGCCGCCTGCAAAAAGGAAGCTCCTGATACCATACCTAAGGAGAGAACACTTGCTACCGTATCCCCGGCGCCAGTTACATCAATAACCTCGTTCTTGCCGTAAACGGGAATCTCTTCAATCTTTCCATCGTCTTCGAACAGTGTCATTCCTCGATTACCCTGAGTGATCAGGACCGCTTTTGTGTTTACTTCTCTCAAAAGTTGTTTACCTACTTCAAGCAAATGATTCTTACTATTAATCTCCCTGTTTGCCGCTTCTGCCGCTTCAGATTCATTTGGCGTAATAATCGTTACGCACTTAAATTCTTTTATCCTATGCCTAGAATCTGCAACTACTATCCTATCCTTTGCTAATCCACTTATACATTCTATAATTGATCTGGTCATCACGTCATATCCGTAATCAGACACAATCCATAAATCAATCATATCCTTAATTGCATCAACATAATCAATGATCTTTTGTTCTACTTTACTATCCATAATAGTATCTGGTTCTTTGTCAAAGCGTACTACCTGCCTCTTTGTGGTATGTGAGTCCCCTACCAAAAACCTGGTTTTGGTTATTGTTATTCTATCATCGCAGGTAAATAGTCCCTTCGTATCTATATTACGATTCGAAAAATAATTTAAGAGTCTCTTGCCATTGTCATCCTTTCCGATAATGCCTATGGGATAGACAGTCGCCCCCAGTGAAACTATGTTATTAATAATATTCCCAGCGCCTCCAGGCAGAACTTCCTCGTTTTCATACTTTGCAACTATTACGGGCGCTTCTCTTGAGAGCCTAAACTGTCTTCCGTATACGTATACGTCTGCAACGATATCGCCTATAACGGCTACTTTTGCTTTATTGAAATTTTCAATCAGTGATCTGTAAATATCTTTGTCATTATCCATTTTGTATAACCATATTCATTTTATTCACGGACAAACGAGTTCACTCATATATACCTGAATCTTGCACCATATTATGTGAAAGAAATTTCTTGCACGAGAAATGATACATTAATTGTGCTTTTCACACAACGAAGAAGAAACTGTAGTATAACCTATTTGGTTAAAATCTAATCCCCCTTAGTCCCCCTTTAGTAAAGGGGGAAAGGGGGATTTGTCACTTTTCGTGTAAGATTCAGGATATAACTCTTCATTATTTTAAACATATGATCTAATTATCTAGTGAGGTAATCCAATAGAAATACGTTCATCTTTTTTAATTTCTAATAAATCCTTACACGCTTGTGTGACTTTTTCAGGTGATATCATGGTCATACAGCGATGATCTGTAGGACATGTTTTGAGATGGCACGGTGAGCAATCAACATCTTCCCTTATTACGTTGCCAATCTCGTATTCCGATTCTGTGTATCTAGGGTCTGTAGGCCCCATTAATACTACTACGGGTCGTTTAAGCGCCACTGCAAAATGTCTTGGGCCCGAGTCTACGGTTACCAACAACATGCACCTTTTTACGAGCACCTTAAGTATATCAAGTGGGATAGACTCTTTTGAGAGATTGATTAAACTTTTCTTCGAAAATTTCTCAATCTCATCAGCAAGCCTGGTTTCGCCAGGCCCACAAGCGAGAACTATATTACAATCAATAATATCCGTTAACATATCTGCTGTTCTGGCAAACCCTTCGGCAGTCCAGCATTTTGAAGAACCATAGGATGCCCCGGGATTTATCAATATAAAGGGTTTTTTATCAATATTGTATTTTTTAAATAATTTATTCGTGACATCTTCACTGTCTCCGGTAATAAACAGCTCTAACTCCTTCGAATTTACCTTACATCCAATCTGAGTGCATAGTCTTAGATAATAATCTGCCATATAAGTAGGGCGAAACCTTCCATTCTCACTCAGTCTGTCTATACTATCCGTTAACAAAAGAGAACGAGCATCACGACTGTATCCCACTCGTTTCTTAACCCCACTCAACCATACCGTGAACGCAGAACTGAATGAATTTGGGAACAAAAGACACAAATCAAATCTTTCCTGTCTGAGTCTACGAATCAAGGATAAATATCTCTTAATGCTGCCATTGAATACTTGTTGTGGAAGAGGAAGAAATCTATAAGTATTTTTCTTCCTTAAGGGTTCAAGCTCAATTACCTCGTCAAACCATGGAGAATCACTTATTATTCTGCTCAAATTCTTTTTAATCAGTAACGTTATGTGCGAGTCCCCAAAGTTTTCCCTGATACATCTGAACGATGGAGTTGCCATAACAACGTCACCTACCCAGTTGGGCGCTCTAACAAGAATTTTCCTTGCCTTAGTTATTTGTCCCATTTTGAGTTTACGGCAGTGAATGAATTATACTTAATTGCGTAATGTTCGGTATTTGATTGTACCAGTTGCTTAGAAATCTCTCTGTCACATGGCATTATAAAATCTTTAACATCTTCCCACGCATCAGAAGGAATTTTTTCAATTATCTTTGTTAAAATTGGAAAAATCCCATTTGATGAATTATTACAATACATATTTACGTACCATGGGAAGGTTCGTTGTAATCTTGAAATAAAGAGATTGTGTTCCTCGCCAAAGTCCAGGCAGGTATCATCTGTGAAATTGTCTAAGCTTTTCATCTTATCGAAATTTATGAAATTCCCTTTCTTACTGATTTCGTAAGCCTCTGTCCTTGGAAATGGATAGAAGATAGACCACCTGAAGCGACCGGGTTTTATTGTACCCAAAAGCTTGATGGTCTCAAAGATGTCTTCTTTAGTTTCGTATGGAAGCCCAAACATGACGAACGCTGAAGTATGTAGGTTGTACTTATGGGCACATTCAAAGGCGTGTATTATCTCATCATTAGTCATTGGCCGTTTGAGTATTTCACGCCGAATCCTTTCGCTCCCGCTTTCCAGACCGAACTTGACAATTATACAACCTGCATCTTTCAGTAATTTTGCCCTTTCTTCATCAAATGCCCTGATATGCGCATTAGCAACGAACGGTATTTTCACTTTTTCTTTATACTTATGACAAAATTCCTTCAGATATGTCTTGTTAGAAGTAAAGATATCATCATCAAAAATAAATGTTGTAATGTCTTTATAATTAGTGAGTAAATAATTTATTTCATCAATCACTTCATCAACACCATGTCTTCTTATGTAATTAATGTCTTTAAAGGAACGGCCAGTTTCGTTTTTATAGCGGTCTGCAATAGAGTGATTAAAGCAATATGTGCATTTAAATGGACAGCCCCTTGACGTCATCAAACGAACCCAACCATCTTCCGCATTTATCATATCCTGAAAGTCAAAGATGCCGTAGTCCTTTCTTGGCAACTTAGATAATTCCGGCAATGGCCTAACGTTATTTGAAATTGTTTTCCCATTATCCTTCGACCAAATATTAGCAATGTGTTTGGTATCAGCGCCTTTTTCGATGTTCGACGCTAATTCCAAAACGGCCTCTTCGCCTTCTCCTACGCAAACATAGTCAATACACTCTTCCTTTATAACCTCTTCCGGTACCATGGTGGCGTGAACCCCACCGCAGACAATGGGTATATCACAAAAACCCTTAATAAGCTTTGCTACTTTCAGGGCATATTGGTATTGGGGGGTGACTACCGAAAACCCGATTAAGCGTGGTT
>JBHHYH010000043.1:0-26929 GCA_046757465.1 Candidatus Scalinduaceae bacterium
TAGCAACCTAAGAGATCCCGAAACAAGTTCGGGATGACAATTGTGACACAGCCTCGACGGTATGGAGGGGGATTTACTTAAATCCGTTATCCAAAACTGATTCTTTGCTTATTTTCTTTTGTAATTCCATTACTGCATGAATCAAAGCCTCAGGTCGTGGAGGGCATCCTGGTAAGTAGATATCAACAGGAATAATCTCATCAACACCCTGTACTGTGCTATAAGTATCAAAAACTCCGCCAGAACAGGCACAAGCACCCATTGCAATCACCCACTTCGGCTCCGGCATCTGATCATAAATCTTTCTTGTCACGGCAGCCATTTTGTAAGTCACGGTACCCGCAACAATCATCAAGTCAGACTGACGTGGTGAAAACCTAAATACCTCAGCCCCAAACCTGGCAAGGTCATATCTGGGAGCTACTACAGCCATCATCTCAATGGCACAACATGCTAAACCAAAAGGCATTGGCCATAGTGCATTTTTCCTTGACCAATTTACTATCTTGTCAATCGTTGTTGTAAGAATGTTATCACCAAAAGCCCCTTCTATTCCCATTCAAAACCACCTCTTTTCCATATATACGCATAGCAAATCAACAAGATTATTATGAATATTGCCATTTCAATTAAACCAAAAAGTGCTAACGACTTGAACACCACAGCCCACGGGTAAAGAAAAACCACCTCGATATCGAATATAACAAACATCATGGCAATCAAATAGAATTTAACAGAGAATCTCTCTCTGGCAGTACCCGTTGGTTCTATACCGCATTCATAAGGGGAGAGTTTTTCTTCGGATGGTTTGTTACGTCCAAGAAGGGCAGAAATTATGATATTAGAAATGGCAAAACCAAGTACTACTATAAGAAGAATTAAAATTGGTAAGTAAGCTAGCAACATTTATATATAAAAACAATCCCGGTGGGAATTTCTTTCTAAACATTAAAATCGTGGAAACTTATCAAAAAAAGCAAAATTAGTCAACAAAAAACATTTTAACGTATAGTGTTTTTTAGACTAACCTGTTAAAAGATATAATCCTACATTACATTTTTTAAAATATCAACCTGGTATCCGGACACTGTTTTCTTAATCGTCTCCAATGCACAATCAATGTCTGACTTATTCAAATCTTTGTGAGTTACCATCCTTCCAGAATCTCTTTCGAGATAAACCATATAAACACCTTTTTTGGAAATATCTTTCACAAACTTTTTACAACTTACTTTTGGCAATTCAAATTTAAAATAGACAATATTTGTTTGGACTGTATCCAGATTAATATTAAAACCTTCTATTCTTGCAAGACCCTCAGCAAGATATCTGGCACTATCATGGTCTTCTTTCAACCTGTCAATCATTTCTTCTAACGAAATTATCCCGCATGTTGCCAGTACTCCAGTCTGTCTCATACTACCCCCCAACATTTTCCTCTTACGTCTCGCCTCTACTATAAACTCCTTTGTACCTGCAATAATAGAACCCACTGGAGATGCCAGTCCTTTAGAGATACAAAACATAACCGAATCACAATCTTTTGTTAACTCAGTAACACCAACACCCTGAGCAATTGCAGAATTAAATATTCTTGCACCATCCAGATGAAGGCGCAATCCGTTTTTCCTTGCTATTTTAAAGACTATGGATGTTTCCTCAGGAGTAACGACTGTTCCCCCTGCCAAGTTGTTTGTGTTCTCCAAGACTATCATCGAGGTTTTTGGAAAGCGTACATCCTCAAGGTTAATGTATGATTCAATTTCTTCCGTGTCAAAGCGGCCTAATTCATCTACATCCAAAGGACAGATTGTTACGCCTGTCAATGCTGCCGTATTTCCGGATGCCATTGTATTTATGTGGGCTTTTCTATCACATATTAAACCGTCCCCCGGTTTTGTATGAACCATTATGGCAATCAGATTTCCCATCACACCGCTAGAGACAAGGAGGGCATCCTCCTTTCCCAATTTTTCGGCAGCCATTTTCTCAAACCTGTTTGTTGTAGGGTCTTCACCAAAGCCGTCATCCCCTACTTCGGCTTCCTTCATGGCCTGGCGCATCTTCAAAGTAGGTTTAGTAACTGTATCACTCCGTAAATCTATAATCTGCATGAATACTTTCTTCGTCCTGTCCTAACATCCACCAATCCTTTTTCTTTTCACCCTCGATGACCTCCTTGGCCAAATTCATATAGTCTTGTGTACCACGACATTCGGGTGCATATATAGTGATTGGCTGGCCAGAAATAGGACATTCTGCAAGTTTTGTACTTTCCCTTATAACAGAATTAAACAATTTATCATGAAATTTATCCTTGATCCTTTTCACGACTTCGTTGCTTAAATTTGTTCTGACATCAAACATACATGCAATAATGCCTGTTACTTCAAGAGCAGGATTTAATTTATCCTTCACCAGATTTACCGTATTAACCAGAGTAACCAGGCCATTAAGCGCCAGGACCTTCGTTTCCAAAGGTATGAATACTTCACGCGCAGCCGTCAGCGCATTGACAGTAAGCAACCCAAGCGAAGGAGGACAATCCAGAATAATGTAGTCATAATGATCTTGTAAAGGGGATAAACTATTTTTAAGGACACTATCATTTTCTTCTGTATTTATTAATGTTCTTTCTATTGCAGCAAGAGAAACGTTAGATGGGGCGACCCACATGTTACCTACACATGTTTCCTGTAAGATTTCACTTATAGGCACATCACGATGAAACACATTAAACATAGATTTATCTAACTCATTAATATTTACGCCCATCCATGAGCTCGAATTGCCCTGGGGATCAAGGTCTATCAAGACAACACTCTTGCCCAACTTTGCTAAACTAGCCCCAAGGTTAACGGCGGTTGTAGTTTTACCAACACCGCCTTTTTGATTTGTTAATGCAATGGTTCTCATCTATTTCATAATCCGATAGAGTCCAATATCATTTTAATAAGGCAATTCTATGAATTGCATGTAAATATCGAAATCCGAAGCACGAAATCCGAAACAATTTCAAATAACCAAATTATAAATCCAAAACAAAAGAATTTCAGTTCACAGACACTCTTTTAGAAATTTGAGAATTTCAATTTCGTATTTGTTTCGAGTTTCGATATTCTTATTTCGAATTTTAATTAAATATATTTCAGCAGCTGGTGCCATATTGACAAATTTTTGTCTATGTTTAGGCTCTAAGCACCTATTATTTTATATGTTTCTCAAGGGATTCAATATCCTTGCTGTCACCAACAACAACCAGAATATCCTTTTCTTTTAATACATAATCAGGAGTCGGTAACTCTTTAATCTCCTTCTCAACTAATTCGCCTTCCCTGCCAACCTCCTGCTTGATTTTTTTCATTATCATAATAACGTTTATGCCGTATTTAGATTTAATATCGAGTTCTTTAATCGATTTTCCTGTAAATTCTCCCTTTACCTCTATCTCCGCCAGATTATAATGCGCACCTAATTCAATATATTCAAGCACCCCAGGCGCTAGTATACTGTTAGCAACTCGAAGTCCCATATCCTCCTCAGGGAAAACTACTCTAGTAGCACCTACCTCCTTCAAGATTTGAGCCTGTAATTTCGTGCTCGCTCTGGCAACGATTTCTTTAATGCCAAAGCTCTTCAGGATTGCAGTTGTCAATATGCTAGACTCAACGCCCTCTCCTATACTTACAACGGCAACATCAACACCTTCAACACCACTTTCTCTTAATGCCTCTTCATCCGTACTATCCAACTGCACAGCCTCAGTAACAATATCCCTGGCTTTCTCCACCAGGGTATGATCTTTATCTATGGCTATAACCTGGACACCCTTCTCTGCCAGGATTTCAGCAACCTTAAAACCAAATCTTCCTAAACCAATTACGGCAAATTGTCTCATATACAAATGTACCTCTGGTTATGTCGTTAGGTAAAGGTAAAGATGCCAGTCTGGTTCTTAGGTTAAGTAGCCGGTCTGTTTTTACCCTTAAACCTTGACCATGATTCCTCTAACCTATACAACTGTCTTCCTGAAATATCATAAGTATCTATAAGCTCTTCGCATAATTCTATATCTATATGCTTGGAATAAATATCTTTACATTGTGAAACAGATACTACTGTTTCATTACATTCTGCCATCGCATCATCAAGGTATTTTTGAAACCCATGCTTCTGGTGACGTTTTGCATACCCTTCCGCTATCAATCGTGGAATAGCTTTACACGATCTGGATAGCTGGTCTTTTAAATCGTATTTTTCGTTATCCGGCAATTTTGGTATTATCTTTTTCATAACCACTATTGCTGCTTTATATGTTCTTTGGTAAACATCCAGATCTCTAAAACTTTTTATCTTCTTATCGTTCTGCATCTAAACATTACCTTGACCCAACTACCACACCGGCCTCTTGACCTTGACCTTAACCTTTACCTAATATACCTTAAGTTTTGCATACCAATCAACCAATAACTATCCTTTCTTCGGGAAAACGTATTTTTCTCTCTGCAATCTCCCTGCCAAGTATTAATGCTAAAGTCAACGGCCCAATTCTACCCATAAATATCAATATGCTAATTAATATCTTTCCGATGTCAGTCAAGTCAGGTGTTAGTCCGGCGCTGAGACCAACAGTACCAAATGCTGAAAATGCTTCAAAAATAACAACCTTAAATGGCGCATCTTCTGTATAAAGCAAAACCATACAAAACAACACAATCGTTAAGATAGATATTGTTGTAATAGAAATGGCTTTTTGTACAGTTCGTCTGTTAATTGTACGCTCAAAAACCTCTACGTCTTCCCTGCCCCTGAACATATTGTAAACCACCGCTAAAATTACAAATAATGTACCAGTTTTAATCCCTCCGGCAGTAGAACCAGATGAGCCGCCTATGAACATAAAAAAGATAAAGTACAATAACGTAGGTGTTGCGAGGCTACTGATATCAACAGTCGTAAATCCTGCAGTCCTGATCGTAATAGATTGGAAAAAAGAAGCAAAGACCTTATCCTTGATTGAAAATAGGCCTAATGTATTTTTGCACTCAAATGTGTAGAAGAGAATTGCCCCCAATATAATTAAAATTCCCGTCGTCGTCAACACTATCTTGGTATGTAAATTTACCCTTCTCTTTTTGTCTTTTTTGGAAAAAAACAAAAGAAAACCGGAGAGATTGGTTAAAACTATAAATCCTAATCCGCCAGCCACAATAAGTAGTCCGATTGTAGTATTAACAACTACATCACTACCATAGTTGATCAAACTATTACTAAAAAGAGAGAACCCTGCATTGCAAAATGCACTTATAGAATGAAATATGGAATAGAATACATAATCACCGAGAGGCTCATTTGACCAATGAATCGCTAACACCACAGCGCCAATAGCTTCGATAATGAACGTTGAAATTACTATAAATAAGACTGTTTTTTTTATTTCACCATACTCAGTATCAAGCACCCCCTTCATAGCAACCTGTTGAGAGATAAGAAGCCGTTTGCCAATGGCGATACTGAAAAGGGCATATGATGTCATTATACCCAATCCACCAAGTTGCATAAGCGTTAATATGACAATATGACCAAATCGCGAAAAATAGACATGTGTATCCTGAACTATCAAGCCAGTAACACACATCGCAGACGTAGACGTAAAAATGGCATCGACTAACGATGTACCTTCTCCATCAGCAGTTGCCACCGGAAGCATAAGCACGATTGTACCTATTACGATGAAGATAAAAAAACTTATACTAATAGTCGCACCAGGTTTTGCTGGTAGATTTCTAATTGTTGTCCTGAGCATTAGTCTCCATTGTCACAAGATTTAAATCAATATATTCAGGACGTGAATTGTAGATAAAACGTCCCGGAAATGCTATAACTTTTTGAGATTGAACCCCGTTAGATAAATCCAATTATAACTTGCTTTGAGACACAACTAAAAACCTGATAGACAAGTGTTATTATCTAATGCAGTAAAGTATCTAACGGGGTAAAGAGCTTTCGATTAATAATATTTTTTCCCATATTAAATATGTACAAACTGCACCATCCATATTAAAAAATATCTAATTGATGGAAAGCATCTCAGTTCTTAACAGGCTGTCCCAGAATTGTCATTCCGGACTTGATCCGGAATCTCATACACTTGAAAACCCTTAAATTTAAAGATTCTGAAACCGAAGGTCCTGAATTTAGTTCAAGATCTATTCAGGACATGATTCAGCCCCCAATGCTTCCTTGCGGAAGCAAGGAATGGGGGTAAAAATGACAAAAAAACGCTTTTTCTAATTCTCGGACAGCTTGTTAAAAACACTTCCCCATGATGTTTAATGTTTATGGTATAATTAATATTGACACAGTTACTCAATTTCTGTACTGTATCCTGGATTATGGATAAGCCAATATTTTTTAAGTCTTCGAATTATAGTAATGAATAAATGTATTTATGGATGTGTCCAATTGGCAAAAACTTTTTCTTACCTGCTTTAGCCCTGATTTATATTCTGTCTTTTTTCCCTGAAACAGGCAAAGCTGCAACAAAGTATAACGTAGTAAAAGTAACTAATGGCGGTGGCATTAGTGGAACAGTTAAATTCGTGGGAGATGTTCCACAAATTGAGATGTTTTCAGTAGATAAAGATGAAGAGGTTTGTGGGCATGAACCTAAACCTTCTGAAGAGTTAATAATCTCCAAAGATAAAGGGATAAAAAATGTGTTTGTCTATATTAAAAAAATCGCATCAGGAAAAAGCTTTAAAAAACAGTCCAGGAATTTCGTATCAAACCAAAATAATTGCCGCTTTGATCCTCACATATTGATAGTGCCAACTGGCGCCAGGGTTGATTTATTAAACAATGATAATGTCTTACATAACCTTCATTCGTGGTCTGCAAAAAATAAACCATTCAATCAAGGAACGACGTTTGGACAGGTTCTAACCAGGGAATTTAAATGGAAAGAACGTATTATGGTTACTTGTGATATACACTCATGGATGAGTAGTTGGATCATCGTTGTGGGAAATCCATATTTCGCTCTAACAGATGAAAAAGGGAAATTCAATATAGATAACATACCTGCCGGTAGCTATGAACTTATCGCATGGCAAGAAACCCTTGGAAGAAAAAAGAAAAAAGTCAATATAAATGCTAACGAAGAAGCAGAAGTGAAGTTCGAATACACACCAAAAAAGAAGTAATTATTAAAGACTCTCCTTATCCATAGCTAAAGAAACAATAATATGACTTTTTTTGAACTGCCAAACAAACAAAGGTTAATTATAAAATTGACTTTTGTAATTTTATGTTTGGTGATCCTGCTAATTGCATTTCCATTGTATGCTCAACACGATCAATCCCCGCTTGACATTTCAGAGATTAGTTACAAACCAATTTTTGGCTTAGATTCAAGGTTGGCAGTTTGGACTATTGCAGAGGTACATCTATTACTAGTTGCATTTACTTTGGGCCTGCCTATTGTGATTTTCATCTTTGAGATTGTTTGTGCTAAGACGGGAGATACCAGATACGATATGATTGCATTCGAGTGTCTAAGACTGGTGTTGTGGTCATTTGCAGCTACGGCGGCTCTGGGTGTCTTACTCGGTGCTGTTTTATTCAGCCTTTACCCACAAGTGATGCAATATATGTCAAACGTATTTACATCAAGTTCTATTCTTTATACCTTCCTTTTCATAGGGCAAGCCTTATGCCTGTATATCTATTATTTTTCATGGGATAGTTTAACAGGAAACAAAAAATGGATTCATATTTCACTGGGTGCTTTGCTTAACATCTTTGGTACGGCGACAATGTTTGCAGCAAATGCCTGGGTAACCTTTATGATGTCCCCGGAGGGAATTGATATAGCAACAGGTAATGTTACAAGCATGTGGTCAGCAATTAACAATTCACTCTGGTGGCCTATGAATATTCATCGTCTGGTAGCTAACATGGCATTTGGAGCTTTTGCTGTTGGTGCGTATGCATCAATGAAATTCTTGACAGCACCTACAGAAGAGGAAAGAGGATACTCTGATTGGATGGGATATAATGCTGTATTTATAGGAATAGTTGCGCTACTGCCTCTTCCTTTTACGGGTTACTGGCTTGGGAAAGAAATCTACAGTGCAAGTCCTGTAATGGGAAATATAATGATGACGGGTGAATTCTCATGGGGTTTTATAGTCCAGGCTATTCTCCTGGGTACATTGTTTGTCGGTATTAATTATTACTTGTGGTTGGGTATGGATAGAATAAAAGGTTCGGAAAGATATAAATCTTATACTAAATACATTAATGCAACTCTTTTTGTGTGTCTTGCTGTATGGTTAATACCCCATAATCTACCTTTGGTACAAGAAGGAGAAATTGTTGAAGATTTCCATCCTTTATCCAAATATCTTGGTGGTATGCATATCAAAAATGCTGCTATAAATCTTATTATATTATCAACTCTATTTACATTGTTATTACACAGACGAAGCAATAAGGGTGAAACAATCCCATTTACTGAACAGGGTAGCGGTCTGAAGATTTCCTTGTTTTTTATTACCGTTATTTTTGCCTCTATACTATTTTTGACTGCAATCTTTTTTTACAATATGGATTTAAAAGAAAACATAAGGGGTTTCATAATCCCTGTAGCAGTCGCAATATCTATTCAGGGATTTGTTTTAATTTTCACAATTATTCCCACATTCCAAAATTATTTAAGGTTTTCTCAGAATTTGCTTTTTATCTCAACAATAATTCTGGCAATCATATTTCTTACAGGTTATGGCTTTTATGTTACAGATAGGGCAAATTTAATTCTGAGGTATATCTCAGGCTCGCAAGTATTGCTGGTCTTAACGTGCCTGATAATGAACCTGGCATTTGATGTTATATTATTTCGTAAGGCGAAAATTGTAGAAGGTATAACATGGGGTAAGATTCCCGCCAGGGCGCAATACACGTTGATAGTTTTGTTCGTATCTGTAGTAATGATTATTGCTCTTATGGGTTATATAAGATCGGGTTTAAGGATGAACTGGCATATTTACAAGATATTACAGGACACCTCCTTAACTGCCTACACACCAAGTATTCAGTATATGGGAAAGGTAATTGCAATTATTGTTGGAATATTTTTTGGTATTATAATTCTTCTGTTATGGCTCTCTTCTCTTCAAAAAAAGAGGCCTTAAAAACTCATGCAAGACCCGGAAGATAATAAATATACTTTGCGAGGGAATGTTTCGTATTTTCATTTTAACACATTAAATTAGTTTCTGTTGCGGAAATCTTAACTACCCAAAAATGTCATTCTGAATTTATTTCAGAATCTATATATACCAATGTGTTAAGAGACCCTGAAACAAGTTCAGGGTGACAATATAGTGTTTCCGCAACAGAAACTAATTTAATGTAACGATTAAAGCGTTTATTACGCAATGAAAAGTAGACTCAAAATAATAGGACTTACGGCAGTAATTGTTATTATCTTTGTATACATTTGCACCTATCTTGGCGAGATTTCAGGTACTTTTATTAGCGAAGGTCCAAAAGGTATAAACCCTGAGGCGGGGGGAAATATCTTCTGGAAAAAAGGAAGGTGTGGCAACTGCCACCGCGTGGGCAACAGAGGCAGTGCAAGGCGTTGCCCCAATCAATTTAACCTTGCTATAAGGGCAGATGAAAGAGCTAAAGAGAGGGGACTTTCTTCGGGTACAGAATATCTTGTAGAGTCACTTGTTGATCCGAAAGCCTATATAGTTGAAGGTTTTGCCCCAATAATGCCAAAAGTTTACGAACCCCCAATCCTTCTTCATAGAAACGAGATTTTGGCTGTTTTAACTTACTTGCAGAGCTTTGGGAAAGAACCGGATGTATCAGAGGTAATGAGGTTTACTGATAAGATTCCACGTGTCCCTGTGAAGAAATTTAAACCCTGGATTTCTCCAATACCTGCTAGCGTAAGCGAAGGTGAAAGATTATTCTTTGATGCAACAAGTCAAACTGGATGCGTAGCGTGCCACATGGTTGATAGAAGAGGTGGTGAACTTGGGCCTGATCTTTCGAATATCGGCTCAATACAAACACCACAATATATAATGGATTCGATCATGCGGCCCAGCGAGGTAATTGTACCAGGATTTGAGACGGTTTTTTTAGAAACAGTTGATGGAATACCATTCCAAGGTGTGCTTAAAAGTAAAGAGGGAGATTCTGTGATACTGGTAAGGAGAAGAGGGGCAAAGATTGAGGTCATAACTATCCCAAAGGATGAAGTCGAAGAGTTGTTTATGCAGGAACTCTCAATTATGCCCGAAAATTTCGGAGAGCTACTTACGCTCAGGCAATTCTATAGTCTCGTAAAATATCTTATAAGTTTGAAATAATAATCATGACATCGCAGTCACGCAAGAACACATACACAATGGTATGGTTTTTCATATCCATAATAGGTCTATACCTATTTTTAAAATTTCTCTCTCCCTTATTTTTCTTTATTGTAGATAAAACCACTTATCCATTATCCATGCCCAATGCCCTTATACTACTTTTGATAATTCTCATGTTTCTTTCATGGTTTCTTTATGTTTCTAGTAGTAAAGAAAGGCTGGAAAGATTTACGTCATTCCTGATACTGGTAGAAAAATGGAATCTAAGGTATTTAATTCAGTTGGCAGTATTTATAACTTTCCCTCTTATCGTATCCTGGTTATTTTACTCCGTAACATTACGTGCTCCTGAATCTCATATCGAATTGAAGGTAAAAGAGCCAGAGGTAAAGGAAGACTTTGGTAAGACTGCAAGCCTATTAAAAGAAATCCCATTCGAGGCAAATGAAAAGTATATTGAAGAGGGAAAGGTTTTATATAGAATCCATTGCCGTTCGTGCCATGGTCTTGAAGGAAGAGGAAACGGTCCTGATGCGGAGAAGCTAGACCCCAAACCGTCTGACTTTACAAAGGCAGAGTTCAGGATACGTTCTACACCATGGGGAGAACTTCCATCTGATGAGGATTTACTAAGGGTTATTACACTTGGGGTACCAGGAACAGCCATGGACCCCTGGGGTAGTTTAAGTGAACTAGAAAGGCTACAACTAGTAACTTATACTAAAACACTTAATCCAAGATTTTCTGTCGAATCTCCACCCAGGTCCGTTCATATACCAGAAGACTTGGCCGTTACGCCTGAATCTACTGCACATGGTGAAGAGTTATTTAATAGTATGAAGTGCTTTCTATGTCATGGTGAAGAAGGAAGAGGAGACGGACCCATAACAAAAACACTAAAATATGAATGGGACTTTCTTTTCAGAGCCAGAAACCTGGCTAAAGGATGGACTTACAAGGCAGGAAACTCACAGAAAGAGATTTATCGGAGCATCTCAACGGGCTTTTACGGAACACCTATGGGTTCTTATGCTGAGTATCTAACAGAAGAAGAGCGCTGGCATCTTGCAAGCTATGTAAAATCAATATCAGGAGATGAGAAACCTGGTGCGAGAATACTAATCAAACCAAAACTAATTAAGGGTATTTTACCAGAATCACCTGAAGATCCTGTCTTTAAAGAAACTGCTTCTATAATTATTCCGCTTGGCGGCCAAATAATCTCTCGCCCTGAGAAGGAAACACGTATGTTAGATTCAATAATGATGAAATCACTTTATAACAATAGAGAAATAGTCTTTCTCTTTGAATGGGATGATATAACCGGTGAGCAGAGTAAATCATTTAAAGATGCCCTGACCATTCAATTTCTCCTCAATAAGAATATAGGAATGAAGGATTCAGGCCATAGCATAAATATGTGGTATTGGAAGTCCTTACCCGATGGTAGCTCTTCTAATATTGATGATGAGCTGAACGAAAAACCCTTATTTAGAGAATTTAATATTAGAGGCGAGAATGTCCTAATACTACAATCTGAAGATAGCCAGGATTTGAAAGGGAAAAGTGCATGGCGAAATGGAAAGTGGAAGGTTATGTTAAAAAGATCTCTCACAACGGATGAAGAAGATGACATCCAATTTAAGAAAGGTAACCTTATCCATTTTGCTCTTTCAGTATGGGATGCCACAAACGGGAAATATAACGCAGAAAAGGCAATATCCACCTGGTATTATCTTATGGTTGGTAAACCGTATCATTATCGTAAATACCTTTATAGCTTTCTCGGTCTTATAATCGGAGCAAGTATTGAAATGTTGGTAATCGGAAGGGTTCGTAAAAAAACCTTTAGAAAACAAATATAATTTAATTACATAGAAATTTCCATTTTAACTGCTTATAGCGAATGAAGATACACCCTTGTCATTCTGAGTGACCCGTCCGAAAGGTTCATCCGGGCGGGTAGCCTTTTAATATAACTGTAGCGGAGGTCTTCAGACCTCCACATATCATGGAAATCAATTCCAATGTAAACGTTGAATAACTGTCTTTGTTTACCAAACCCATGGGGATGGAAACCTGAAGGTTTCCGCTACTGTTGGCAACCTTAGGCCGCCCGTAGGGCGTTAAGTTCAAATGTACAAACACTTAAGAATCATCTTTTTTATTTCAATATATTTAACTTTCAGTATAATCTTTTTAAACAAAATAACATTAGCTGATGGAGAAAGGGCAAATGTTCCCGTTATCGAGAAAATGAGGATGATAATTTTAACACCTCACACCATATTCAAACACTATTGTTCAGTATGTCATGGAGAAAAAGGAAGAGGAGACGGAATATTTTACACTATCGACCTAACACCTAAGCCAACAAATTTTACGGATACCGAATATATGTCCACCATATCAGACGAGGAACTATCTTTAGCAATATGCCAGGGATCAATCGCAGTAGGAAAATCTAATCTAAGTCCCCCATGGTGCAACATATTTGGTGAAATAACGATTCGTAGATTAGTGGAATACATAAGAAAACTGGAAGAGCCCAGATATATATATGATGCTCAGTTAGAAGCGATTACTCCTCCCATGGAAAAGAAAACTAAAACAAGAATGTCGCATATCATACGCTGGACAGCTTTAGGACTTATATGCTGTTTCCTCATTGTAACAGCCATATACGAATGGAGATAAATACCCAATCTAGATAAATTAGAACCGAAAAGGATTTATAATGTTAATTTCCAAATTACAATATGGAAGAAAAACTTGTAAATAATAACCTTGTCAAAAATTATATATATTCGTCCTTCTTCTGGTTAATCATTGCCCCGTTGGTAGGCTTCACCGCAGCTATTGAACTTAACTATCCAGACGTTTTCAGTGGATTACCCATCATGTCATTTTCACGCCTAAGGATTGTTCATGTAAATGGGGTCGTTTTCGGATGGTTTACAACTGCTATCTTCGGCCTTTGTTTTTATATAGTACCAAAGCTTACGGGTGTTAAATTATTCAGTGAGAGGTTGGCAATATTTACACTCTGGTTATGGAATATAACAATTTTTATTGGACTCATACTCCTAGCCCTGGGAATCAATCAGGGACTGGAAGTTGCGGAGTTTCCCATACTTGTTGACCTCTCCGTGACGGCATGCTTTGCTCTGGTCCTCATTAATCTCTTTGGAACAATATTTAAAAGGAAAGAGAGGAAGTTATATGTATCACTCTGGTACGTGATGGGTGCCTTCGTATGGACAACTATGAATTACATTATGGGCAATTTTATAAATCCATACTTTGTTAGCGGAACTAATAGTGCTGCAATGCACGGATTCTATATACATAACGTTGTAGGACTCTGGATAACTCCGATAGGAGTTGCTATGGTTTATTATTTCCTGCCTGTATCAGTAAAAAACCCCTTATACAGTCACAGGCTTTCTTTGATAGGTTTCTGGACTATAGCATTTCTTTATCCTTTTGTAGGTACACACCATTATATTTTTTCTCCGATTCCGGATTGGGTAGAAACATTGGCAATTGTCTATAGCATGTGGTTATTTATACCCGTCTGGACCGTTGTTTATAACTTCTTTGGAACTATGAAGGGCAAATGGAAAAATCTTGCCGGAGATCCTGTTGTTGGCTTTTTAATTGTTGGGATTATCTTCTATCTTATTACATGCTTTCAAGGCCCTACACAGGCCCTTAGAAGCATGCAGAAGATGGTTCACTTTACAGATTGGGTGGTGGGGCATGCACATATTGCTATCTTCGGCACTTTCACGCTATGGACATACGCAAGTATATACTATATATGGCCAAAGATTACGGGAAGGGAGATATATTCTCCTGTCTTGACACGATGGCATTTTTGGCTTTCCGTATTGGGCTTCAGTTTGATGGCTACCTCACTCACAGCTGCAGGATTAATTCAGGGTTCCATGTTATTTAACAATGTATTTTTTATAAAGACTTTTACCGCTATAAGACCATATTGGCTAGCAAGAACCATTGGTGGATTAGCCATGGATATAGGTATGGTCATCTTTGTTTACAATATGTGTAAGACAGTGAGACATGGGAAGGTAATTAATTAGTTTCTGTTGCAGAAAGACAATATTGTCACCCTGAACTTGTTTCAGGGTCTCTTAACCCATTGATATATATAGATTCTGAAATCGGAGATCGTGAAAGAGATGCTGAAACCGAAGGTCCTGAGTTTAGTTCAGGACCTATTCAGCATGACAGAAAGCGAAGAGCTCAGCCCCCACTGCTAGCCCCGTACGGCGTTCTAGCCTACAGGGCGAGCAAGCTGTGGGGGTAAAAATGACATTTATAGATCTTGTAGGGTGGGTACCGCCCACCACTTCTTTTAACATTATTATTTTTATGGTGGGCACTGCCCCCCCTACAGAGATGACATATACATTAAGGTTAATTTCATTTTGCGGAGCAACCTGCCTATCGTTAGGCAGGAATGCCATAAATTGTTGATCAAACGGAGTGAACTAATTTATGTTTATAGAAAAATACTGTACACCTTTTATTGTTATTGCCGGTATAGGTTTTTTCGTGTTGGCATTTATAACGATGTGCGTCGCACCATCTATTCAGGTGAGAATAACAGATTCTACTATTACAAATATTAATGAGGAAGACGTATCAGTACCTGACTATACGGAGCTTCAAAAACGAGGCATGAGAGTTTATATTAAAGAGGCATGCTGGCAATGCCATACCCAATTTATACGCCCTGTAGCAGGAGAAGAAAAACGATGGGGTCCAATTTCACAGGCGGGAGAGAAATCCTGGGATAAACCACATCTCTTTGGCACAAGAAGGATAGGGCCAGATTTGTCACGTGAGGGTGGAACAAGGACTGACGGCTGGCATTATGCTCATCTTTATTCGCCACGTTCTGTAATGTCAGATTCTGTCATGCCGTCATTTTCGTGGTTATTTAAGAAAGACAAAGAAGGAAATCCTTTACCAACTGATGATGTCAGAGCCCTTGTATCATATTTGCAAAAACTTGGTACGGCAATTGGAGATTGGTCGCTCAGGAGAAGGGAAAACAGACCCTCAGTTGGGAATCCTCCCTTAGTAACCATGGCCCTCATCAACAGAGGTAAAGATGTTTTCATGAGATACTGTATAGGATGCCACGGAAAAGAAGGGCAAGGAGATGGTGAGATGGCTATTTTCTTTGAGTTTAAGCCCAGAGATTTTACGAAGGGAGTATTCAGGATTAGGTCAACGTCTGATCTGCCAACGGAAAAGGATATTTTTAGAACGATTACGAGGGGTATGTATGGCTCAGCCATGCCATCGTGGTCCATTCTTTCAGAGGATGACCGATGGGCTCTTGTCAAATTTATCAAGACACTTGCTATATTTTATGATGAAGACGAGGAAGAGTATTTTAATATATTCGAGTTGAGAGGTGAGAGTCCTGAGGTATACATAAGTGCGGAACCAGAAGCTACACCTGAAAGTATAAAAAGCGGTGAGAATATTTTTAAAAATGTTATAGGGTGTCCTAAATGTCATGGCAAGGACAATAAGGGGCTCACAAGGGAAGACGGAGACTTTGACTGGGTTGATGAAGCGGGCAGACCTATTCCGAAATCAGCAAATCTAACAAGCGGTGTATTTAAGAGTGGTTCAAGTCCGCAGGATATATATCTAATATTTGTTACAGGCAGGGAAGGCAGTCCTATGCCTTCTTTCTCAGAAAAATTACCGTCTGAACAGGACAGATGGGACCTCGTACATTACGTCCGGTCTCTCTTTACGGATGATTTGAAAAGGAAAGAGGTTTCTTTACTTCCGGAAGAATATCAAGAATAAAATGCAGCATTATTTAATATCCGCATTTATTTTGGGTCTCGTTGGTTCACTTCATTGTGTGGGAATGTGTGGTGGGATTGCCGTTGGTCTTGGATGTTCAGCGAAGAATAGAATTACTACGATTACAAGGCAGATATTGTATAGTCTTGGAAGAATTTTTACTTACGGATTCATAGGAGCAATATCCGGCTATTCAGGATTTATTATAAAAGATTGGAAACCCTTTACTGGATTCCAACAAATACTTGCAATAGCCTCTGGTATGATAATGATAATAATAGGCTTAAACATACTCGGATTATTTAAAAATAAAAAAAAGGTGTCTGATTCATTTAATGAAATATTAGGTATAAGGGCATTGCAAACACTTTATCATTCCAAGGATATGTTACCGTCACTATACATTGGGATATTCAATGGTTTTCTACCCTGCTTGTTGGTCTACGCTGCTGCAACCATGGCTTTAAGCTCTACACATGTTTTTTCAGGACTTTTGATTATGTTTGTATTTGGAACAGGTACGGTTCCCTCTTTATTTATTCTCGGATGTGGTAGCAATGCTGTCACAGCAAGACATAATAAATTTGTCCCCTTTACAATCGGTACTGCAGTATCCTTAATGGGTGCAATAACAATCCTCCGTGCTACACCGGCTTTTGATATTTGTCTTAACCGTTAGGCGCATAATATTATTTTTTCAACATTTTTAGGCAAAAAATACCTGTCTGCCCATGCCCGACAGCAGGCGGGGATAGGCAAGAGTACCCAGCACAAATAGCAGAGAGTAGAGAGAATTGAGAGATTTGCCTTTTTTCTCTCTACTTACTACTCTCTAATTAGTATCTGTTGCGGAAAGACTATATTGTCATCCTGCCCCCATTCCTAGCTTACGCAAGGAAGCTACGGGGGTCAGGATCTCCTAACATATTGATATATATAGATTCTGAAATAAATTCAGAATGACACTTTTGAACATTTGACCTTTCCGCAACAGATACTAATTAGTTTTCGACTTGTTCGTGTTTGATTTAAGTATGTCTGAGAATAATCTATATTGTGAACATTGTAAACTACCAATAGGTGGTTCTTTTATAAGGGTCTGCAATAAAGAAAATAAGGATACTTTTTTCTGTTGTTATGGCTGTAAACTGGTACATGAAGTTGTATCTGGAAAAGGTGGAGATTCAGAATCTTCATGGCTTCTTGCGAAATTAGGATTGGTAGCATTTCTTACCATGAACGTTATGATTCTAAGTCTTCTTTTATACTCCGATTATTTTCGTAGAATTGATACCCAGGCTATTAGAAACATAAATTACTTACTCTTTGGTTTGACCACACCAGTTATTCTCTTAATAGTCATTCCTTTTTTCAAAAGCGTTATAAAAAGCACGAATTCCCTTTACCCCGTTAGAAAGAAAGCCACACACACAGGGCGGGTTAAAAAATATATTGTGAGGGATGGATCTAATACCCCACACAAGGCTTCTTACGGGGTTTACCTTAATACAGATTTATTGATAGTCATGGGATCACTTTCGGCCTATTTTTATTCAACTTACTCCACATTTACAAACCGTGGTTATATCTATTTCGATACTGCAGCTATGGTGATATTACTTTTTACACTCGGAAAGTTCCTTGAGGCCACTGCAAAGGCAAAGATAACAAGGAGTATTACAGAGTCTATAGGACCAACTATTTCAAATGCAACTATTATTAAAGATGGAAAGAAAAAGGATGTGCCAGTTGAAGAGGTAAACAAAGGAGATTATGTTGTTGTACAAGAAGGTAATAAGATTCCTGTAGACGGACCAATTGTTGAAGGCTATTCAAATATTGATGAATCATTGATAACGGGTGAGTCTGGTTATACTATTAAGAAAACAGGTGACTATGTTTATTCAGGATCAATGGTATTAGATGGCAGGATTTTAATTGAAGCTAAAGGTGTCGGCAAAGATTCACTTTTATCAAAGATTACGAAGATTATTACGAATGCACAAATGTCATACAGCCCAAATAGGAGAATTTCAGACCGTATTGCCGGCTTAATGGTGCCTGCAGTAATTATTGCTGCGTCCCTGGTGTTTGCATTCTGGTACTTAAAAGGAGATAATAACGAAGCCATTATGAATTCGATTGCGGTTTTGGTTGTGGCTTGTCCTTGTGCATTTGGGATTGCAACACCCCTTGCAGTGTGTGTAGGAATCGGGAGGGGCGTTAAAGAAAATGTTTTTTTTCGTGATGGCGCTGTTTTTGAGAAGTTACCGAGGATAAGCACGGCAGCATTCGATAAAACCGGAACACTTACTTATGGGAAATTGTATCCTGTCTCATTGGTATTTGATGAAAACAAGGTCAAGAATAGAGAAGAATTCCTTTCCATTTTAGCATCAATTGAATTATGCTCTAACCATCCTCTAAGTAAATCAATAACAGAAATGGCACAAAATGAAGGGATTCAAGTCGATTCAGCATTATCTAGTAAGAGATATTCTGGTCGTGGTATCGAAGGGCAGGTTGGTGAAAGGTTCGTTGTAGCGGGTAACAAAAAATTTATGGAAGAAAAATCTATAGAAATAACTCCTTACATATTACAAAAGCGAAACGGGTCAGGTTTAAAGGAGAAGACAACTGTTTATTGTGCATGGGATGGGGAAGTTAAGGGTGTAATAGGATTTAAAGACCCGCTAAGGGCAGATGCATTACCTACCATTAATAGTTTGAAGGAAATGGGTCTGAAAACCATACTTTTGAGTGGGGATAATGAAAATGTGGTCAAAGACGTTGCAATAAAGACTGGTATGGATTCGAGCAAGGGGTTTCTTCTTCCAGATGAAAAGTTAAATGAGATTAAAAAACTGAAAAATTGCGGTAAGAAAGTTCTAATGGTCGGCGATGGTATTAATGATGCACCTGCGCTTAGTACAGCTGATGTAGGTATTGCAGTCGGTTCTGGTACAGATATTGTCAATGAAAATTCGGACGTAAGCATAATAGATTCTGAATTAAAAAGGATTCCCTGGACTATTAGATTCACTAAGGAAGTGCGAAAAAAGATAATTGGCAACATCGCATGGGCTACTGGTTATAATTCTATTGGAATATATCTTGCTGCAACTGGAATGCTGAGACCTATATTTGCTGCATTGATGATGTTAGTTAGTAGTCTGTTTGTGATCTCAAATTCATTGCGCTTACAGAGATTTAAGGGAATATAATGAATATTACATTCTATTTTTTAATAGCAGCAATTATGGTTGGTGTAGGGACATGGTTTTTCTTCGTATGGGCAATCAGGTCAGGTCAATTTCATGATATTGAGGAACCAAAACACAAGATGCTCGAAAACGAAGAAAGGAGTTAGCAATGGATGATACTAAAAAAGAAGACCGGTATCTATACAAAGATTCGGGGATTGTTGAAGGACGAGCCAAAGTGCCCAGATGGCTTTTTTTTGTCTTTGTGGGTCTGTTCATCTGGGGTATATACTACCTCGTAAAATTTTGACATTAGGTCTTTTCAATTCTTAAATAATTTCTTACAAATGAAGGCTATTATCCCCAAATTTAATAGAAAGACATAGTGTACGTTCATAAAAAAGGATGAGAGCGCCCCGTTCATTGATCTCTGGAATGCTCTTCGCCACTTTCACTGCATCTTGTTAAAATATTCCTGGTTATCTCGCGGATATGCCAAATAACACTCTTGAAAGAATCAAGAATATCAAGGTAAATAGGAGCTGACTTTGGCATACACACGCCAGATATGAGCCTGTCTTCATGAAAGATGGCATATTCATCTGCCAGTTCACACAA
Organism: Candidatus Scalinduaceae bacterium; assembly: GCA_046757465.1. Classification (GTDB taxonomy): domain Bacteria; phylum Planctomycetota; class Brocadiia; order Brocadiales; family Scalinduaceae; genus Scalindua_A. Next base: position 20,072 of record JBHHYH010000043.1, read on the forward strand.
TTTCTTTCCATTACTATCGATATGTTCAGCTAGCACTCTATTGCATGTAGTGATACAATCACTCAAGCAAGTTAGCAGTTCCTGTATTTCTTCAAATAATTTGTACGCCTCAGATACAGATTTATCCGAAAACAAAACATCTTCTCTTATCTTTTTCTTTACACTGTTAAACAATCTATCCAATCCATCTCCTATCTTATCAAGGTGTCCAGGAATGGGAATAAAATGCTTGATACCCTCTTCAGACTTTTCCTCAAGAAGAGATTTAGTTAGATCAATGGATTCCTTATGAAGCTTCATTCCAATACCCTCTATATCTTTTAGAGATTCCAAGTTGTGTGTCCTAAATCCCTTACATATCATCTCAAGCATCTCTTTTGTGTGATTAATCATTTCTAAAGTATCATTCTTTATTTCATCGTGACTGACCATTCTAAATCACCACCTTATTTTTAATTGAAGACGCTTTGTCCAACTTTGCGTCTTAGGTTCATAAACATCTCCCTAAACATCAACTTTTTACTTTCCAATGCCTTTAAGTGAAACGGCAGAACGCAGCCACAACGTTCGCAGTCAGCAAGGGGGCCCATCATGCAAGGACGTTTCCTCCTGCCCTGTGGGTCAAGGCAAAAAGACTCTTGTCTAAAGAGACAATTCCTGGTTATTTCCCGACACCTGTCTGACTTCATCATCTCTAAGACATACGTTGGCACGCCAATAAAATCGCCGTATTTTTCTTCCTTGAGCCTTGTTAACTTATCAATTATGCGATCTCTCAATTCCCAATCTGGCCATAGTTCGTCATTATATTCTAACCCCTTCACTGGTGTATGCATCTGAAATAGACAACCTTTTACGGCCGTATCGCTCCATTCTTCAAGAAACCTCTCTATCCCCGGGTGGTTGATCTTATTTACGACCATGGATACGATTATCTTTAAATCAGGTCTATCAGCATTCTTCTTGATCTTGGCATAGCATCCCTTCCCACGAATCTCATCATGCATCTCTTCAGGCCCATCCACGGCAATATAGAAATTAACATCAGGCCAGTCCGGCAGTGGTATGGTCCCATTTGTGGCAACTAGATTTGATTTGAAATACTTCATACATCTCTCAATCAAATCTTTGCGCAGGAGGGGTTCGCCCCCTATCCATGAACACTGATAAAATGGAAAATCCGTATCCTTTAATTCCTCCAGTTTATCAATCCATTCTTCATCTGTAAGTTCCCTTTCAACTTCATAATCATGTGCATAGAAGTAGCAGTGCTTGCAGCGAAGGTTACATCTGTTTGTTATATCGAATGAACTGATAGCGCCTTTTGGTTTGCCTAAGATGTCAAATTTGCCAAGGTCGTATAGCTTGAAGATGAACTTGGTTGACCCTTTGCCGATTGTGCTTGAAGAGATGTTAAAGATTGTATCCCGAAGGGTTTTTCTTGGTCCTATATTCTTTTGATTCATCGGTTTAGCACTTGTATTTACAGTTGTTTCAGATTCAGTATCAACCTACATAATCACCTAACAATTAAGCATATAATCTACGAAAAAACAACAAATATTTTTAACAAATTTCTTTCAAAACTGCAATATAAGGCAGGTTTCTGTATTTGTTGTCAAAATCGAGACCGTAACCAACCACAAATCCATCTTCAATTTCAAAACAACAATAGTCTGGAACTATCTCTATTTCCCTTCTCGTGGGTTTATTGAGAAGCACACACACCTTTAGCGATAAGGGATTATGTCTTTTAATCATTTGTATAATCCTAGTGAGAGTTCTCCCTGTATCCAGTATATCATCCACAACAAGGACGTGTTCATCTTTTATATCCAGGCCAATATTGTTAACTACGTCAGGTTCTTTCTTTGGAAAGGTAGAACCTCCTATATACGTATTAACCCTGATAGTATCTATCTTAACAGGAAAAGGTATGAACCGAATAAGGTCTGAAAGAAATATCAAACTACCATTCAAGATGCTAACGATGGTCAGGTTTTTATGTTCATAATCAATAGTAATCCTTTGTGCTATTTCTCCAACCTTCTCTTTGATTTGAGACTCACTGATCAATACCTTTTCGATATCATTTTCCATTTGAAGCATCCAGGCATTCCTCAAAACAAAGTCTGAATAATGTACTCTAACGAAACAATATCGATGATAAAATACACAATGGCAGGATCATAAAAAGAAGTTTGCTGCTGCAACATAAGCCGATAAAGCACCGGATATCGTTCTTTCTGGACATGAATATAGCTATTTGGACACAAGCAGGATATTTTGTTCCAATCGCTAATATGTTTTTAGAATCAGGAACTTCGTGGAAGAATTCAGCAAAGCTTCTTACAAATCACCAGCCCCCTGACATTCCGCCACCACCAAAGCCTCCACCGAGTCCACCACCAAAACCACCGAAGCCACCACTCGAATATGAACCTCCACCCCTATGACCAAAACCACCGAGGCCTCCAAACATAAATGGCATCATCATAAAGAATGGCATTCCTCCCCAGCGGCTCCGCCCGTGAGCCCTTCGCCTACCCATCATCATAGGCAATATGAAGAATATGAGAAGGGGTAAGAACGAAAACCCCATGCCTCTTCTCCTCGGTCTATGAACTACCTTTGGCGCTCCCGAAATGTTAACACCGGCATCCTGCGCTATTTTATTGATGATGGCAATAGAGCCCTGATAGATACCCTGATTATAGTCACCAGACCTGAAATTAGGAATGAATAAGGTCTTGGCTACCTCTGAGCAAAAAGTATTTGGCAATACCTTTTCCAGTCCAGTACCTACTTCTATGCTATATTTTCTATCCTTCTTTGCAATAACCATAAGTACACCATTGTTCTTTTCAAACTGGCCAAGCTTCCACTCCCTGGCAAGGTCAATTGAAAACTGGTCCACAGGTACCCCGCCTGTGGTCTTGACAGTCAACACTACCATCTGAGCTCCAGTCTTGGTTTCCAATTCTGTAAGGAAGGCGTTCAATCTGTTTTCGGTTTGTTTGTCTATTACCTTTGCACGGTCTTCAACGTGCATCTTGGGTGTGGGAATATCCACCGCTCCATATGCTGTGATGGTAGATAGGAACAATGCAATTATGCCAAACGTGCACACTAAAAGATATTTCTTGCCAAACATTATCTTATACCTCTAATTCATCAACTTTCTTTGCTATGCTATCAAGAGCATTATAAATATCATGAAAATCTTTTTTCAGGTCGGTATGAGACGGCTTGTATTTACCGGTCTTTATCTTTACCAACTCCCTAAAGACGTTCATCTTTATATCCATAACTTCTTCAAATTCGTCCAGTACCCCGTTCCTTCCCTGTGGCAACTCCCTGTCGTAGAGGAAGAGCACTGCCCTGAAGATAGGAATGTATGAAGAGAGAAAACTTACATACAATTCCCTTATTATGCGGTTGTTGCCAAGGGACTTTATATATGCCTGGCCTAAATTTTGAACCCAGCCCTTCAATTCCCTTTCACAGACAAGTCGCAAATCCGACTTTTCTATAGTGATGTTCTTAAGAACGTCTTCGCCATAAACATGTTTGTTTATCGTTTTCATATTAAGGAATTGTATCGGGAACACCTCAAGTGATGTCCTTATATAATCGTTTGTCATAATTATGGGAGCCCTTATTCTTCTCTTGCCATATTTTTTACCAATAGGCGCTATAAAATCAAAGATGTCAAGGACCATCTCTTGTAGTACAATAAGCGAATCTACGTCTGTTGTTTTTTCGTCAAAATCACTGGTAACCGCACTACCTATTATGTATATTGAATTGATACAGGCGTCAAAAGAAGAGAGTATCTCATTAAAAAAGGGTTCCATCCTACCCTTAACATGTGAATTTACGTCTGATAGGTCCAGATATGTCATAAAATCTTCCCTTCAATTAAGTTAAATATTAAAAAGGGAATTCTACAAAAAGCTACCCATGATTACAAGATAAATGTATAACGAACTTGGTTTAGCCTCGATTCTTGATTCTTGATACTCGATGTTTGATGCTCGATACTCGATAAAGGCTTTCATATAGAAGTATCCATTACAGGGTTTCATGAATACGTTACCATATATAGTAACGACCATTGTGTCATTGCGAGGAGTCCTTTGCCCTTTGTCATTCTGAACCGAAGCCCTGAGTAAAACGAAGGGGCAGTGAAGAATCTAGTTTGAGCTCAGAGCTTGCCCTGAGTGCAACAAAGGGATAAACTTCGCGACGAAGCAATCTCTTTATTTTAAAGGTTTTCTGCAAAGTGGGTATGAGTAAAATTCTCTAGGCAATACGTCATTAAAAAAGTAAAATACGCCTCTAGGAAAAATGCGTAAAGTTCTAACTATAGCCGGTTCAGATTCCTGTTGCGGGGCAGGTGTACAGGTTGATTTAAAGACCATAAATGCACTTGGCGCCTACGGTACGTGTGTCATTACGGCAGTTACGGCACAAAACACTCTCGGTGTAAGTTCAGCCTTTAAAATTCCAGCAACATTTGTTGGCCAACAAATAGATGCCGTCATCTCAGACATAGGGGTGGACGCATTAAAGACAGGGATGCTCACAAACGAAAAAGTCGTTGAGATAGTATCTGCTAGAGTTAGCAGGCATAAACTTAAAAACCTCGTAGTCGATCCCGTGATTAAATCCCACTACGGTGAGAGACTTTTGACCACAAACGGTGTTAAGAAGCTTATCTCGAACTTAATTCCATTAGCCTACCTGGTAACACCCAATATCCCTGAGGCAGAAACACTGACAGGCATGAAGATTAAGTCTCTTCCTGACATGAAAGATGCAGCTAAATGCATATTTGAACTGGGAGCAGAGAATGTCCTGATCAAGGGTGGCCATATCACAAGCGAAGGAAATAGAGATTACTTTTCAAAAGTGGAGGTTGCCGATTTCCTTTATGATGGGAAATCATTTGAAACCTTCGAGGAAAAGAGGGTAAAGACAGAAAACGTTCACGGCACAGGATGTATATATTCTGCAGCCATTGCCGCTGAACTGGCTAATGGAAATAACCTAATGAACTCAATCACAAACGCAAAGAAATTTGTAACTGAGATATTAAAGAATCCTTTAACACTGGGAAAGGGATATAAATTAGCCCCCTTCGGTAATCAATTCATGTCGGAGAACATTGTCGATTTTCTGTAACCGAGAAGTCATTTTTGACGGTCGCTGCCTTGCCACACGAGTTTTTTGGCGGACAAGCCCGCTAAATAATCCGTTGTATAAACAAGATGTGGTTTGGGGTGGGGTAGATATGAAAGCCCGCCAAAAGACACGCCCGCCCGGCAACGCCGTCGGACGGGTCGGGTAAACCCGCCAACCTGTCCGTACCTAACGGTACGTTCGGGCGGGAAAGCTATGGCGGACAAGTAAGATTGTTTATTGAAAATCCGACAGGGTGCAGTTTTTTAAACCTTTATGTGAAAACCATAGTATATATACAAAACTATCCCCATGTCAACTAACTCGACACGGTAAAACTATTCACAATTTAATTTCATTATTTTTAATATTTCAACTTGTCTTTGAGAAAGGTATTGTGATATCAATGGTTCAGTATATGGATCTGGTAGTATCTCAATCACTAATTTATTGAAACCCTTTTCTTTACGAATCATTGTTATTTTGCCATGTAATTTGACTTTCCCAATAGTACTCTGGTTTGCTTTCGGAAGTGATACAGACATACTGACATCTGAATTTTTTTTAAATTTGCTTGTTTTTGTTACATGAACAGCCATTGATGCTACTGAGATATCAACTATCTGACCTGTTATTTTGCAATCTTCATCGTATATAACAGCTTCTATTGGCTTCTTAGGTTGAATCCTCATATACACTCTTTCCACTGGTGAACTATCCACATAAGCAAAATCTGCGAGAACTGCTTTTAATTCTGTTGCATTTACTGTAATAAGATTTGCCTTTATTGTTTTTGGGAAGAGTTCACTACTTATAAACGTTTGTTTTTCTTCCTCAAGAGCTAATCTTTGGTATTTGTGAATCTGAAGAACAGCCTCGTCTTCATCTACACTTAGAACAGAAGCATCGTACCTGATAAGAATACCTTTATAGAAATTAACAAGTTTTACTTTTTTCCCTTCCTTTTCTAAAGACTTTAATCCCTTAATTATAGTTTCATCGACTACGACGTCTTTTGTACCGGTTTCTCTACTTTCTTCATAATAACCCTTATCCAAGGCATTCATATATCCTACTATAATATTAGTTAAAGATCTTAAGCAAGTGATATTGTCTTCTTTTGGAGAAAGGCCATTGACAAAATCCCTTATCATAACAAAGAAATTTTCCTGCAAAACAGGTTTCACATTAATGCCCTTTTCTCTAATACTTAAAAACTCGGATTCAACATCATGATCACTATCTTCTTTGCCTTCAAAAGGGAAAAAGCTATCATATAAATTTGCAATGATAACATCTATTTTATCATTGGATTTAACATCTGAATTTAACTCAGAATAAATCTTGGTAAAATTCTTTGCGAAGGTACTTTTATAATTGAGGAAAAATCCCTTATGTTTTCTCAGGATTTCAATTTCCCCTTTCATTCCGTTCGGACCATCATGCTCTGGAACGCCCTCTATAGGCAGACTTTTCTTTTTTTTCATTGAAATATACCTCTATACATTATATTATCGGCGCCAAAGTGATTCATCTTAAAATAAAGTAGTAATATATTGATATGTATAGACTTACAAAAAGGTGAGGAATTTTGGAAGGTCAAATATGAGGTTTTACAGGGAGATTGAAGGCCCGCCAACCTGCCCGCCAAGCATGAGGCTGTGTCATAATTAA